>JAFLBX010000002.1:954008-1274926 GCA_017303675.1 Ignavibacteria bacterium | reverse complement strand
AAGCGGTGTTTACTTCTACAAAATAGAAGCAGGGTTCTATTCAGATGTTAAAAAAATGGTGATTCTTAAATAAATTAATGGAAAATTAACAAGGACAAAATTTATTTTTATAATTAAATTACTTGACAAGTTTATTTAAATCTATTATATTGAATTCAAATAATTAGCAAAAATCTCAATTTATTCATAAAAACATAGGAGAAAAATCTAATGTACAACAAACTGTTTACTCTCTTGTTGGTAGTTGTAATGATCGGTGCGGTCAGTACTACTTTTTCAACAGACAGACACAAAAGCTACAAAATTGTATGGAATGGCGACGCTTTAAGAGGCGATAACGGTCCATTTGTTTATAATAGCCAAAGGGTAGATTATGATCTGCAGGAACAACCGATAGTATACCAGCAGTCAGATGCTCCAGCTACCTGGACACTTTCTGAAGTGAATGTGAACGCAAGAACACAGTATGACCTTCAGTCAAATTCTGTATTACAGTATATCTGGCAGAATCCGGCAAATCCACTTGAAATGCATGCTGTATTTATGACATCAACTGATCCGGGTCCGAACTGGGCTGATAGAAACGGCCGTTATTTCTATACATCAAACGGTGGTACTTCATGGGATTATATTGGTGTAGTAGCTACTACAAGGGGCGGTTTCCCGTGTATTACAGCTACAAATGACAGCAGAGCAGTTGTTCTTCTTCATAGCAATGAAGTAAATGCTACAACAAGAACATATTTGTTCGTAGACGTATTTGCAGGCGCTGGTACATGGACAACATTAGATCCGGGTCTATCAAATCCCGCATTAGGAAACATTTGGCCGTATGCATATACTAATCCAACAAATAATCATGTATTATTTATCAGCTCACAAAATGGCGTAGATTCATGTCTGTATAACGTATGTACAAACCTGAACACACCCGGTACATTCAGAGGCTGGACTGCAGTTCCTAACGGTGAAACAGCAGAACAGTATTCAGTTGCTGTTTCTGATGATGGCACAAGATACGGAGTTGCTACATTAACATTATCGGGCGGTGCGCAGTTAATAGAATCAACAGATGGCGGTACAACATTCGGTGCTCCTCAGACAATTCTTAACTGGAACCCGGCAGATAGTATGGGTACAATCAGAAGCATTAACATGGTTTACAAAGGAACACAGCCATGTGTAGTGATCGGTCTTGCACATACAGATCCGGTTGCAGGTACATTCACACCCGGTTTACCTTCAAAGATGGTATTCTGGTCACCTTCAATTAACGGCGGAAACCCCGTTAAAATCGATTCAGCAGACGGTTTAAACGGTTCAAACTCAACAAATGACGTATTCCTTTCAGTTACAAGAGGCGTTATCGGAAGAGGTGAATTTGGCGGCGCTTTATACTGCGCTTATAACAAAGCAAGACAGGATACCAGCAGTATCGGAAACAACTTCTTTGATGTATATTTATCATATTCATTAAATAACGGTGCTACATGGTCAACACCAACACAGTTAACAAATAACAGCGGTCCGTTAAGAGACTATCGTTATGTAGCTATTGCTCCCAGAAATGCAGGCAACACTGTAAATATTATTACACAGGGTGACTCTGTTCCGGGTTCAAACGTTAACGGCGCTCCTGCTTCAACAGCACAGATGATCTATATTAAAGGAACTGACGTAATTGGTATTCAGCCTATCAGCAGTGAAGTACCGACAGGCTTCCAGTTAATGCAGAACTATCCGAATCCGTTCAACCCGACAACAAAGATCAGGTTTGCTTTACCGGTAAGCGGATTTGCAACATTAAAAATATACGATGCAACAGGTAAAGAAGTTGGTAACCTGTTATCACAGAATTTAACAGCCGGAACATTCGAATATGAATTAAAGGCTAATAACTTACCAAGCGGTGTTTATTTCTATAGACTGCAGGCTGGTAACTTTGCAGAAACGAAAAAGATGGTTTTAGTAAAATAAAAACTTAACAGTTTAAGGAGCCCTGGTATGATATAAGCAATTATATCTGCCGGGGCTTTCTTTAAAATAACAAATCGGAGGTAATATAATGAGGCTATTTAACCATTTCTTCTTAGCCCTTCTTCTAATTTTCACAATTGCCACAGTTGACCTCATTTCTCAGACAACCGGTAAAATAGCCGGTGTTGTAAGAGATGATAAAGGTGAGCTTTTGATCGGCGCGCGTGTAGAAATTGAGGGAACTCAATTGCGAAGCGGAACCGATGAAAACGGACAGTACGCAATACTAAACGTTCCGGTAGGCACATATTCAGTAAAATGTACATATGTAGGTTACGATTCCCAGGTTCAGAATAACATCAGTGTGAGCGTAGGTATTACCTCTACTGTTGATTTTTCACTTTCTGTGGGCGGAGTTGTAATTGATACAACCGTTATTATCGCAAAAAGAAAAACAATAGATAACGGAAGCGGTAAGATCATAGGTTCGGAATTTATCGATAACACCGGTATCAGGGGTATCGAAAATATAGTTGCAAAAACAAGCGGTGTTGTACAGGATGAAAAAGGCCAGAATATTAATATCAGGGGCGGCAGAACCGGTGAAACCCAGATCATTATTGATGGTATAGTTACAAATAATCCGTTAGACAGAGGTTCTACGGCTAACGTTTCAAACGGTGCTCTTCAGGAGCTTGCCGTATTAACAGGTGGTTTCAGCGCGGAATACGGTAACGTGCTCAGCGGTGTTATCAACGTTACAACAAAATCTGCACAAACAAATTATACAGGTTCTGTTGAAGTAGTTTCTGACGTTATCGCAGGTGATTATATTAAAACAAAATCACAGGGCTATAATATTTACAGTGTAAGTATCGGCGGTCCTGTAATTCCTACAAAAAAATTATCAAAATATTGGTCAATTTTCGGAAGTTATGAAAAGACCTATAATTTAGTAGACCAGCCTGTATCAACCAGCGTAGCTGAGCTATGGGCTGAAGATGGAATTCTTCCTAACTTTTCAAGAGCTGGTCAGTCCTATACCGGTAAAACAATAATCAGTATCAGTGAAATGACCAAAGGTAAAGTTAATTTAACATTAACCGGCGGCTTTTTTGGAAATGAAGAAACTTCAAGATTGTGGACCGGTTCATTCGGAAAATTCAATTCATACCACAATCCTTTAGTAAAAGATGACAATAAACAGGGCTATGTAAAAATTAACCAGTCATTTGGTTCAAAGACATTTTATGACCTGCAGGCTTCATATCTGCAGTCAACCTATAAAAGAGGTGATGGTATTTTCTTTGTTGATGAACTGATCCCAAGCCTGCAGGGTAAAGATGGAAATGTTTATCCTTCAATTCTGGCTTATGGCGATACAAATACTGTTCCCGGTATTTCAGGTATGGGCGGTACAGTATCGTCAAGCGCTAATTTCAGGGTTTTCAGGAATCCCGGAACAGTAAGTGGCCTATATGAAAAACAGAAAACAAATGCATTATCTTTTAATTTGAACTTCACTCACCAGGTACTTACAAAAAAATTCGGTAACCATGAGTTAAAATTTGGCGGTGAATTTAAACAGTTTAAAGTAAGAAGTTATTCAGCTAACGTAATAGGTTTTGGCTCATTGCCCAATCCAAATAAATATGCTAACGGTCAGGGTAACGGATCAGTTATCAATAATCCGGTGATAGATGAAAACGGTGCAAACTCCAACTTTATGGAAGCATACGGATATGATGTTTATGGTAATGAAATCGAAGAGGATTATATAGTAAACGGATTAAATGTAACAGAAGGTCCTAAAAAACCAAGAATAGGCGCATTCTATTTCCTTGATAAAATGGAATTCAATTATTTCAATACCAATATTGGTATCAGGGTAGATTATATGGATCCGAATACATTGGTTCCTATATCATATGAAAATTTAAAAGGATCTGATGGTGTTTTAAACGAAGCAGATTATACAACAGTAGAAAAAACAATTGAAGTAAGCCCAAGGCTTGGCTTCTCATTCCCGATAACCGATAAAACAGTTTTCCATGCACAATATGGAAAATTCATTCAGCTTCCTGCTCTTGAAAACCTCTATGAAAACCAGAGGGTAATAAGAGATCTGGCTGATGGCGGTGTAGGATATTTCACAGTATTTAATAACCCATTGTTAAAACCTGAAAGAACAACAGCATATGAGCTTGGCGTTAAACACACAGCCGGTGATTATGTAACAGTTGGTTTAACAGCTTACTATAAAGAAACATCAGATCTTATCCAGGCTAAAAATATAAGAGCCCAGGATAATTCATATACTTTCGCACTATATGATAATGGTGACTTTGGTATAGTAAGAGGTATTGATCTCAGCCTTGATCTCAGAAGAATCAACCGTTTGAGAGCTACAATTTCATACGGATTGGCATTTGCATCAGGTACTGGATCGGATATCAACTCTCAGAGCAATATTGCTTACAATGGTGATGAACAGCCTAAGATTCCAACAGCACTTGACTACGACCAGAGACACACAGGTTCAATTGAACTGGATTACAGGTGGGGAACATCAGATGTACCCAAAGGATTCTGGGGCGGAGTGCTTTCGCGTTTAGGCTTTAACGTTTTATTCAGCTTTAACAGCGGCAGACCTTATACACCTTCAGATAACTCTATAGACGTATTAGGTGTAGTTAGTTCTGTTGGCGGAAACAGGCCAATAGCTCCGCTTAATTCAGCTTACTCACCTTGGAATTTAAGGCTTGATCTAAAAATTGATAAAACATTCAAGATCTTAAATAAATTAAATGCTAATCTTTATTTGTTAGCAATTAATGTACTTGATCAGGAATTAATTAATGATGTATTTGCTACATCCGGAGAAGCCGGCAACACAGGTTTCTTAGATAGTTACCAGGGCCAGTTATGGGCACAGGCTAACGGACAGCAGGCAGTAGATCTTTATAAAATCAGGTCACATGCTATTAATAATTACGGTCCGCCAAGACAGGTTAGGCTCGGATTCAGATTATTCTTTAATTAATTATCGGAGTGTTAATAAATATGAAAAAAATTAGTTTAAATATAATATTATTACTTATTACCGGGGTAATTTACCTTGCCCCGGTAAATGATATATTTGCCAAAGAAAGAAAGGGTTATAACCCGGTGCGAACTAACGCCGCTACTACCAACAACTTTCTCCAGGTAAATAATATTAATGCAATTTTCAGAAGTGACGGTTATTTTAATTATGATAAAGTAAACTTTCTAAATGGTGCAGCAGGTATGGTTTGGCCAACTGCCGCAGCTCAGAGATTAACCGCCATCTTCACGACCGGTATAATTATCGGTGCTAAAGTTAACGGAGATTTAAGGCTTGCAGCTTCATTCTTCAATACACATTATACACCGGGTAATATTCCTAATGTTGGTCAGGTTCCCGGAGCATCTGTATGTTCAGATCCAAGGCTCAGAGCTTATCATGTTGCAGTAAACGATCCTAACTTATTCAATGGCGGTACAAGGGTTAAAAACGCCGGCGGAAGGGATTATACTATAGTTTATGATTCATGGGCAAGCTGGCCGGTAGATCTTGGTGCGCCGTATGTTGAAGTTAACGGTATTCCGGGGTATCAGCCTGAAGTTGATGGTGACAGACCGGGTATCGGTAACAGTGCTGCTCGTCCTGATGAAATAATCTGGAGTGTGTTTATGGATTATACTAACTGTACAAATAATATCCATGCTTCAGAGCTTTCATTACCTGGCGGTACTTTACCATTAGGTGTTGAAATACAGCAAACTTCATTTGCATTTTTATCTCCCGGTTTGCTGAATATGTATTTTGTAAAATGGAAAATTTTAAACAAAAGCGGAAATACCTGGGATAGTACTTACACATCAGTTTTCTGTGATCCGGATTTAGGTGAAGCAAATGATGATGCGGTAGGATGCGATTCTATAAATAATATCGGATTCTGCTATAACTTTGATAATGATGACCCGCTGTACGGTGCAGCACCTCCTGCAGTAGGCTTTAAATATTTACAAAGCCCGATAGTATTTACAGGCGATCCTGCAGATACAGCTAAGCTTCCATATGGGAATCTGGTAGGTTATAAAGCTATAGGACTTTCCAGTTTTAATGCATTTATAAATGGACAAAATGAATGTGAAGGTGATCCAGACGAAGCTCCACGTGCTTACAATTTTATGAAAGGACAGAATGGATGCGGAGTTCCTTTAAAAAATTTTGTAACCAATCTACCTACCAAATACAGATGGAGCGGAGATGCTTGTAACCGTTCCGGATGGTTTGACAGTACAGGACAGGATAAAAGATTTATTCAAAGCAGCGGACCTTTCACAATGAATTCACTTGATACCCAGATCATTGTTATAGGTGCTTTTATTGAAAGAGGCGCAAACAATAATGCAAGTGTTTGTGCATTACTCGAAGCAGGTTCGAGAGTTCAGAAATTTTACAATTCAAACTTTGCAGCTACACCGCTTCCGCCAACACCACAGGTTAGTGCTGTAGCAAATGGTGACGGTAAAATTACACTTTACTGGGGTTCCAGGTCTGAGTCTTACAATGTGTTCGACTCATTAGGCCAAACAGGTTCATGGAGATTCCAGGGCTACAATATTTACCAGGTAAAACCCGGAACATCAGGTGATAATGTTACTGACAGAACTTTACTTGCAGTTTATGATATTAAAGACGGTATAAAAGTTGTATATGATACTGTAAGGACAATTCAGCCAAGCGGTACTACCGAAGATGAATATAAACCGGTTGCATTTGGAAATGATAATGGTGTAAGCAGAATTATATCATTAACAGCAAACCAGTATCCAACAGGAGTTAACAACTTCTTTATCAACGGAACAACATATCGCTTCGCAGTTACAGCATATGGTGTAAATTTAAATGCCGGTAAGCCGTTTAAAGTACTCGAAAATCCGGTATCTTCACAGCTGATAAACGTTACTCCTAATTTCCCGATGATAGGCACAAATTTTATCAATAAACAATTCGATACATTATCGATTAACAGACCTGATAAAGTGTTTGGTGCTATTGTTGTAGATCCGTCAAAGGTTGTTACGGCAAAATATAAGATGGTTTGGACATCAGATGCAACATGGAAAGTCGTAAGAATACAGAATGCCCAGGTAGATACTATCCTTGGTAATATGATCGGGAAGAGCTTCTCAGATCCAAATGCTTTTGTAGCAGATGGATTGATGTTTAAAGCAGATACTATTTCAATCTTTAACTATGGTGTTATAAAGGATCCGGTAACCGGTTCCCAATCTGTAAATAGAGGCTGGAATTATACAGGAGGAACATTGAACTTAGGCGGCGCAGATACAGCTTCTTTAAGAACTTTGTTCTCAACAACATATAGAGCTCCACAAAGCTTATCAATGGGACTTAGCTGGCCTTCAGGTAATAATTATAGATTGAATTATACAAGTAAAATAGACACAGCCTCATTCTTAAAAACATCTGCATTGAAAAATGTTAAGATAACTTTCGGAACAACACAAAAAGCGTACAGGTACAGAGGAAGCAGTATTAATGCTCCTTACCAGGACTATGTAGATGTTCCGTTTAAAGTAGAATTAGATGATCCATTAGATACAAATTCCACGGTTCCGCGTCAGTTAAACGTTGCTTTCTATGACTATGACTCAAGCGGTACATGGAATCCAAAAAATACACCTGATGGCGGTTATGAATTTGTTTATATAATGTATTCAACATATGATGCTAACCCGAATACATTCTATACAACAAAGAATATCCAGGTCGGTGTACAATTCAGGTTAATGGATATTTCTTATATCTGGCAGCCAAGATTACTTACAAGCGGACCTGCTTACAATAACGGTGATGTTCTTGAAATTGTACCATATACAAGGTTACAGTATCAGCAGTCACCCGGAACAGTTACTGTTGTGGAAACCGGAAGTTCAACAGCTCCAACAATTGGAAGTACTGAATTAGCATCACAAAGAGGTGAGTTATCAGGCGTAAGAGTAGTACCAAATCCATATTATGGCGGTCATGCTCAGGAATCAAGCCCGTTTGACAGATTTATTAAATTCATGAATATGCCAAAAACAGCAACTATCTACATTTATTCATTGAATGGAAATCTTGTAAGACAAATCAATAAAGATGATAACTCAACAACGATCAATTGGGATCTATTAAATACTGACAGAATTCCAGTAGCTAGCGGAATTTATATAGCATTTATAGATGCACCGGGTATTGGAACCAAGACCATAAAGCTTGCGATATTTACTCCGCAGGAAAGAATTGATTCGTTCTAAACAGTATTGTAAATAAATCAATAAGGAGCTTAAAAAAATGAAATTATATCATAAAATAAAAACAGCTGCTAAATCAGCATTGATATTTACATTGCTGTTAGGCAGTATTAGTTTTGCAGGAGACCGCAGCAGATACGGTACTTCTGCAGCACCGGAATTACTTATTCCGGTCGGATCGAGAGGCACTTCTTTAAGTGGCTCAATGATCTCATCAATTTCCGGTGTAGACGCAATGTATTGGA
Organism: Ignavibacteria bacterium; assembly: GCA_017303675.1. Taxonomy (NCBI): domain Bacteria; kingdom Pseudomonadati; phylum Ignavibacteriota; class Ignavibacteria; species Ignavibacteria bacterium. The sequence continues at coordinate 1,266,356 of JAFLBX010000002.1, read as the reverse complement.
ATCCGGCAGGTCTTTCTTTAATGAATAATAAAACTGAGGTGCTGGCTTCTCACATGAAGTACATTGCAGATATCAATATAAATTATGTTGCAGGTGCAGTAGATATGGGTAATTTAGGTGTAATAGGGGCAAGTTTAAAATCACTCAGCTTTGGTGATGAACTTGTAACCACACTTGAAAGTCCCAACGGAACAGGTGAAGTATGGTCGCCAACATATCTTACTACATCAATTTCCTATGCTAGGAAAATGTCAGATAAGATTTTGTTCGGTGCAACTGTAAAAGTAATTTATGAGCAGGTTCTGACTGTATCATCTACAGGTTTTGCTGTAGATTTTGGTCTTCAGTATCTCGCGGGTAAATCTGGTCTTAAATTCGGTGTAGCGTTAAAGAATTTCGGCCCATCAATGACATTTGACGGTAGTGGTCTTGATGCTTACTATGAACCATATGGAACCCCTTCAGGTTCTACACCTGAGCCAAGAAGAATTGTTCTTAATGACTTTTCTTTGCCAACTACACTGGAAATAGGTATTTCCTATGATGTGCCTATTGGAAAGAAAAACAACGTACAGCTTTCTTCAACATTTCAGAATAATAACTTTTCAAGTGATGAATACAGAGTTGGTCTAGAATACAACTATAACAACTATGTATTTTTAAGAGGTGCTTATGCATTTACACCTGATTACAAAACTGAAGATGGTATTACAAAGAAAGATCAAAATCTCTTCGGTCCTTCATTTGGTGTAGGCTTACAGTATCCTTTTGGAACAGTAAAACTTGGACTGGATTATTCATACAGAATGACTGAACGTTTTCAGCCTAACCAGTGGTTTTCTTTCACGATGGGCTTTTAGTTCTGTGAAAAAATAAACTTTTTAAACGAAAATGCCATTTACAAATGTAAATGGCATTTTCTGTTACTTAAATTTTTTCTTATTATGTCGAACCCGTTAAAAAAACTCTCAATTCTATTTTTTTTAGTCTCAACAGCTATATTTGCTCAAAATGATTTTTCATTTGATTACGATTATGCAATTTTCAGGGATGAAGGAACAAAAGTATTTCTTGAACTATATTACTCATTTTCACCCCAGGAGATGTTATTTGTAAAAACTACAGGCGGATTTGAAGCCAGTGGGAAATTACAGCTTGATGTATCGGAAAAGAACACCGGCAAGATCTACGTCGCAAAAGACTTTAAAGTACCTGTCATTCTTGATGATACATCGGGAAATAAAAAGGATTTTAAATTAACCGGGCAGATAAACCTGCTGCTTGATTCCGGAACGTACATCGTAAAAATGACAGCTTCTGATTTTAATAACAGTTCAAAAGTTAATAAAGCTGAAGAGGAAATCATTTTAAAGCCATTTCCATTAAATAAAGTAATTATGAGTACGGTTGAACTGAGTACAGGTATATCCAAAAGTACCGATGAAAGTAATATCTTTTATAAAAACACTTTGGAAGTAATTCCAAATCCTTCCAATTTATTCGGTAACAACTTATCTAAGCTTTATTATTATATAGAGCTGTATAACCTGAATAATGCGGAGCTTGGTGATAAATATTCAATTGTTACCGTTATTGCCAATAAGGATGGCACTGAAATAAATTCAGAAACTAAAAAATATGAACTAAAATCCAGTTCAAAAGTTGAATACGGTTCAGTAGATATTAAAGGTTTACCTTCGAATACTTATCAATTACTGATAAAATTGCTGGATAGCGGTGATAATGAATTAATGAGGGCTTATAAATATTTTTACGTATTTAGCAGTGATTCTATAAGTTCCAATCAAAATTTAACCGAGCTTGAAAATCAATACTTGTTAAGTGAATACCCCAAGCTTTCCGAAAAGCAGGTTGATGATGAATTCAACAAAGTTATTTATTTAATGAGTGATCAACAGAAGGAAAACTATGAATCACTAAAAACATTAGATGAAAAAAGAATGTTCATGTTCAATTATTGGAGAGGTATTTCTGCATATATTTCCAAAAAAGAGTACATGTCCAGAATTGATTTTGCAAATAAGAATTTCAAAAGCGATCTTCGTGAAGGCTGGAAAACTGATAGAGGAAGAATTATGGCATTATTCGGAAAATATGATGAAATTGAAAGATTTCCCTATGAAGGTTCAACCAGGGCATATGAAATATGGACTTATAATAAGCTTCAGGGCGGTGTGATTTTCGTATTTATTGATAATAGCACAGGATTTGGCGATTTTATTTTGGCTCACTCAACTGCCCAAAATGAAATTAGTGATGAGAATTGGCGGGATAAGATAACTATCAGATAAATTTTAAAAAGCCCCTCTTAAGGGGCTTTTTTTATGAGATAATTTTAGGATTTAAACAAATAAATATAATACTGATATTTGTGAATATTCAATTTTATATAAAAAAGTGTTTAAATTCAGATACCATATAGTAATAGCTTCATTTATACTTTCGGCAGTCCTGTGGCTAAGCCTGAATTTAAACCAGGTGTATGAAATTGAAAAAACAGTACCTGTTAAGATCATTGTCAATAAGCCATATGCAGTATCCGGTAATATTCCCTTATACCTTGAGGTAAAATTCAGAGGAACAGGCTGGAACTTGATCAGGCTGTTTACTTCATTTAATCTGGAATTTAATTATGATGTGAATGCCAAAAAGAAGGATCAGTTCACTATCTTGACGAAGGAGTACCTTGATAATAATTTGGGTTTAAGCCAAAATTTACAGATAACTGCTGTTTTCCCTGAAACTCTGAATGTAAAGATAGATAATTATGAAGAAAAATACGTTAAGCTTAACCCCAAGCTTCAGATTAATTGCATGGAAGGTTACCAGGTTGTTGGAAAACCATTACTTGAACCAGATAGTATAAAAATAGGTGGAGCATTTGAAATTTTAAGGACACTTGACCATTTAAATACCCGCAATCTGATATTTGAAAATGTAAATGCTGGAATCACACGGAAGATCAATGTTTCTGACAGTCTTTCAAATATATTATGGTTTTCGCAAAACGAAATTAATCTGAAAGTTGAAATTGAGCCGACAGCTGAAAAAGTATTTAGTAATATAGAAATTAAAGTTTCAGAATTACCGGATGATAAAGAAGTACTCTTAATTCCCCAGGCAGTTACCATTCAGTTGAAAGGCGGAGTTAATCAGCTTGCTAATACAGATCCGGCTACAATTTCAGCTCAAATTGATTTCAGGAAAATTCTTGCAGATTCTACAGGTTCTCTGACGCCGGTATTTGAAATTCCACCCGGTTGTACTGTAATTTCAGTTAAGCCGGAAACCATTCAGTATGTTATTAAAAAGAAATATTAAATAATTATCAGAAATTCTTGAATTCCTTCAAACTTGAACTTAAATCCCTATTAGAAGCTGTTAAAACGCTCAGCTTCAAAGAAACTTTTATTTTTCTTTCAGTATCTGTCATTACTTTTCTTTCTATGCATTATGCTTCACCAAATTTCTTCAGGAAGGTATTTGATACCAGTGATGATAAGTTCTATTCTTTTTTGTATTGGTGTACAGCAGATGGTTTCCTGATGTTTATTATTCCCATTATACTGATACCACTTGTACTTAAAGGTAAACTTTCTGATTATGGTTTCAGGCTCGGTGACTATAAGTTTGGTTTAAAATCTTCACTTCTGTTTGTTGTCGTGATGCTTCCGTTTTTGTGGATAGTATCAGGTAACGAAAGCTTTGCCAGAACCTACCCGCAGGGCGGACCATTCGTAAGGGAAAATATTTCCGTATTGTTTTACTACGAGCTTTTTGTTGGATTTTATATGCTCGCCTGGGAATTTTTCTGGCGAGGGTATATGCTTTTTGGCTTAAAACAAAAATTCGGTTACTATGCAATTTTTATCCAAATGATTCCGTTTTTTATATTACACAGGGGAAAGCCGGATATAGAAACCTTTGCTTCAATATTTGCCGGGCTTATATTAGGTGTACAGGCTTGGCGCTCTAATTCTTTTATTTATTGCTTTCTCGTTCACTGGGCTGTTATGATCTTTGTTGATGTTATATCGGTATTAAGATATAAATCGCAGTCCTATGGTATCGGAATTGATGCATTTATTAAACTTTTTGTAAATTAATATTTAATAATTATGAGACTTTGTATAAATATTGATCATATAGCAACTTTAAGGCAGGCTAGGCTGGAAAAAGAGCCCGATCCTGTATTTGCAGCATCAATCTGCGAGCTTGCAGGGGCAGATGGTATCGTATGCCACCTGCGGGAAGACAGGCGGCATATGATAGACAGGGATATTTATATCCTGAAGGATACTGTACAAACAAAGCTTGATCTTGAAATGGCTGCAACTGATGAAATGGTTAAAATAGCCTGCGAAGTGAAGCCATATATGGTTACTTTAGTCCCTGAAAAAAGGCAGGAATTAACAACTGAAGGAGGATTGGACCTTAATGCAGTTGAATTTAAGATTACACCCGCAATAGAAAAGCTTAAAGATGCAGGTATAAAAACCAGCCTGTTCATTGAACCAAATCCGGAAAGTGTAGACCAGTCATTAGAGTTCGGCGCAGATATGATAGAGATACATACTGGAAAGTATGCGCGAATGACTTCCCCTGATGATATTATCGCTGAATTAGAGAAAGTAAGACAAACGGCTTCTATTGCCAAAGAACTTGGCTTAGGGGTAAATGCCGGTCATGGATTAAACTACCGTAATATAACTGCTATTGCCAATATTCAGGAAATTGATGAAGTTAGTATCGGGCATTCAATTATTGCAAGGGCTGTATTTTCGGGGCTTGATTCTGCTGTTAAGGATATGATAGAAATTATTCGAAGAATAAGACAATAATGAAATTTTCCGATACATTATTGAATCGTTTGAAATCAGCGGAAAATGTTACTGTTTTAACCGGTGCAGGGGTTTCGGCTGAAAGCGGAGTCCCGACCTTCAGAGATCCGGGCGGTATTTGGGAAAAATTCAAACCTGAAGAACTTGCAAATTTTGAAGCATTTATGCGGGACCCGGATTTTGTCTGGAGCTGGTACCAGCATCGCCGTGAAATAATGAGGGATGTTGAACCTAATCCTGGTCATTATGCACTTGCCGAAATGGAAACACTATTCAGCAATTTCAATCTTGTAACTCAAAATATTGATAATCTGCATTTCAGGGCAGGAAGTAAAAAGGTAACAGAGCTTCACGGTAATATAGAAAGGAATTTTTGTATATCATGCCGAACTTTTTATAGTGAAATAGATATTAAAGAAAAACAAGTATTAAAATGCGAAGCTTGCGGAGGATTGATAAGACCTGATGTAGTCTGGTTCGGTGAAATGCTGCCTTACAATGCCCTTCAGTTTGCAAATGAATGCGCCGAAAATTCAGATGTATTTTTTTCCATAGGTACTTCAGCTGAAGTTTACCCGGCAGCAATGCTGCCGGTTATTGCAAAAAGAGCCGGCGCATATACTGTGGAAATAAATATTAATCCAACAGCAATTTCATTTGAGCTTAATGAAACTTTAAAAGGCAGAAGCGGTGATATACTTGTTGAACTTGTAAATAAAATTAAAATACTAAGGAATTAAATGCCATCAATTTTAAAAGCTACTAACCTGGTAAAACAATACAGTAAAAGAACTGTTGTTGATGGCGTAAGTGTTTCCGTTAAACAGGGCGAAATAGTAGGTTTGCTTGGACCTAATGGTGCAGGCAAAACCACTACATTTTACATGATTACCGGCATGATCAAGCCAAATTCAGGTGAAATTTTGCTTGATAATGAAGATATTTCACTCGAACCTATGTATAAAAGAGCAAGGCTCGGCATCGGTTACCTTCCTCAGGAAGCATCTATTTTCAGAAAAATGAGCGTTTACCAGAATATTTATTCTGTTCTTGAATTCATGGCAATGGATAAAAGTGAAAGGGAAGATAAAGCAAATGAGCTGATGAAGGAGTTCGGAATAACTCATATTGCTTCCAGCAAAGGATTTGTTCTCTCAGGCGGAGAGCGCAGACGCACTGAAATTGCTCGTGCTATAGCAAGCGACCCAAAATTCATTTTGCTTGATGAACCTTTCGCTGGTATTGACCCTATTGCAGTAGAAGAAATAATGAAAATTGTTGCCAAGCTTAAAAATAAAGGTATTGGTGTTTTAATTACAGACCATAATGTCCATGAAACTCTTTCTATAGTGGATAGGGGCTATATCCTGATTGAAGGAAAGATCTTCAGGCAGGGTTCATCTGATGCCCTTGCAGGTGATGAGATGGTAAGAAAATTATATTTAGGAGAAACATTTAAGCTTGACAGATATAAAAGTTAAGAAAACTATTCTGGCTGTTTCTGCTCACCCGGATGATATTGAGTTTTCCTGCGGCGGTACTATGTTCAAGTATAAGCAAGAAGGTTATGAAATATATTTTGCTGTTGCCACTAATGGTGAAAACGGATTTAAAATAGATCATAAGCCGAGGGCTGAAAGAGTAAGGATCAGGCATGCAGAACAGCTAAGTGCAGCGAAAATATTGGGGGCTAAAAAGGTTTTTTTCCTGAATTATAAAGATTGTTTTCTTAAATATGATGATAACCTGAGAAAAAAACTTTCCATGATCATTAAACAGGTGAAACCTGAAATAATATTTTCCTTTGATCCTGCAAACAGATCTTTTGAAAGTGTTAACCTGCTGCATCGTGATCACAGAGTTATAGCTGAGGCGGTGTTTGATGCAGTTTTTGCAGCAAGGAACCGGTATTTATATCCGGGGCAATCCTTTGCAGTAAAACAGTTCAGGTTTTTCGGCTGCGATAAGCCTAATTATTACGAAAACATCACTAAGTTCATTAATGACAAGATAAGACTGATTGCAGCACACAGATCTCAATTCAGTGATCATGATTCAATGAGTGAATGGGTAAGAACCCATCTTTCAAGCTATACCGGGAAATACAAATACAGCGAAAAATTCAGAGTTGTAAATATAACGCAGCCTTTCATAAAATAAATATTTAAAAATATAAAGTTAGAATATGTATTCAGTAAGTGAAGAAAAATTCGGTGAAATGATGGAGGAAGCGCTGCATGATATACCAAGCCCTTTCAAGGAAAAAATAGAGAATCTTGCATTTATGGCTTTACCATATCCTTCTGAAAGTGACCTGGGAAGAGTTGGATTAGATGATAAATATTCGTTGCTGGGAATTTATTCAGGAGTACCTTATACTCACAGAAATACATACTATATGAATACTACCCCGGACAGGATCATTTTATTCCAGAAGAATATCGAAAGATTTTGTGACAATGAGGCTGAGCTTAAAGAAAAGATCAGGGAAGTATTAATACATGAAATTGCACATTATTTCGGAATGGATGAAGACCAGGTAAGGGCTGCAGGATATTAACAGCAACTAAATTTCAATTTGTGAACCGACCTCAAAAACCCTGTCGTTAGGAATATTAAAAAATTCAGTAACTCTTTGTGAATTTCTGGAAAGAAGAATAAAAAGCTTTTTGCGCAGCCTTGTAAATCCATATTTTTCTTTAGCTACAATTAATTCCCTTCCCAGGAAAAATGTTGTTTTATTGATATTAATTTCAATGCCTTTAGAATTAAGCGCTTCAATTACCTGCTGAATATTTGCATTATCCATAAACCCATACGAAGCAATAACCCTGTAAAACCCTTCGGTTGGATTTTCAATTTGTATTCCTTCTTCAATGCTGATGTGCGGTATTTTTTTGAAAATAATACTGAGCACTATTATCTGTTTATGAAGTACCCTGTTATGTTTCATGTTCTTAACCAGAGCCGGGGGAGTACCTTTTGGGTTACTAGACATATATATAGCTGTTCCCGGTGTAGTGACCAGCCTAACGCTCATTACTTCATTTATAAAGTTTTCAATAGGCTGAGTTTCCTCTTCAATTTTTTTCAGAAGCAGCTTTCTGCCCCAGTTCCATGTAGTCATGACGAGGTAAATGCCCATGCCAATTACAAGAGGTACCCATCCACCATGGAGGATCTTCAAAAGATTCGCTCCCCAAAAAGCCAGGTCAATTATTATGAAAAATACAGAAATAACTACGGCAAGAGGAAATGACCATTTCCATAATTTAGTCATTGCAACAAATGCCAAAACTGTTGTTATAACCATTGTTGAAGTAACGGCAATACCATATGCAGCAGCGAGGTTGCTTGATGTTTTAAAGCTCAAAACAAGCCATATAGTACCAATAAACAGCAGCCAGTTAAGCTGAGGAATGTAAATCTGGCCTCGTTCTTCCTGTGATGTATGAATTATTCTTACCCTTGGCAAAAATCCCAATTGCAATGCCTGCTGAGTGATTGAGAAAGCCCCTGAAATCAGCGCTTGCGAAGCGATTACTGTGGCCATTGTTGAAATAGCAACCATTGGATATAACGCCCATTCAGGTGCAAGAAAGTAAAAAGGGTTTAAAGCTGCTTTAGGGTCTTGAAGCATCATTGCACCCTGGCCAAAGTAATTCATCAATAAACATGGAAGGACAAGTGTAAACCATGCAAATCTAATAGGACGAGGACCGAAATGTCCCATATCAGCATATAATGCCTCACCACCTGTTACAACAAGGAAAACCGAACCTAAAATTACGAATCCATGAAAGCCATTTTCTATAAAAAATTTATAAGCGTATACCGGATTAACTGCCTGCAGAACTTCAGGGTTTTTAATAATAGCTCCAACCCCTAACAATGCAATTGATAAAAACCAGATTATCATGATAGGCCCGAAAACTGAGCCAACTTTGCCTGTTCCTCTTTTTTGAAAATAAAATAGCAGGAATAATATAATGATCGTAATAGGGATAACATAATGTTCAAGGGCGGGCGTGGCAATTTGTAAACCTTCTACTGCTGAAAGAACCGAAATTGCCGGAGTAATGATACCATCACCATAAAGTAAAGCTGCTCCGAACAAACCCAGGCTGATAATTATCATAAATCCGAGACCCTGTTTCTTGGGTCTGACAAGTTCCATTAAAGCTAAAATTCCGCCTTCTCCTTCATTATCTGCCCTCATCACTATCAGTAGATATTTAATACAAATAACAATGATCAAAGCCCAGAAAACCAGAGACAGAACTCCTAACACATTATCATGGTCAGGTTTTACACCATGAAGCGGTGAGAAACATTCTTTTAAAGCGTATAAAGGACTTGTACCAATATCACCATAAACAACTCCTAATGCGCCTAAAGATAAATAAAGAAGATATTTTAAGCTTTTCTTAGACTGGGTATTTTGCCCCGAATTACTATGTGTATGCTCAGTACTTATTACTTTAAAGTTTAGTTAGAAATAGTGTTAATTGAATAACACAATCAGTAAAGTTAACAAATTCAAATTCATTAAAAAACTTAAAATTATATACATATTTTTTGACTGTAAAAACAATAATTGTAATTAAACAATTACCTAAAAATTGCACTTTCAATTAAAAAATCATAAAATTATATTGCATTGCTATGAGCAGAATATTATTTCAAATAAATTACGATGTATATCCCGAGAAAAGGGATGAATACCTGGCAGCTGCCAAAGAACTTGAAGCTTACATGAGATCAAATACAGACCATAATTATATGGTTGTTGAAGATAAGAACAAAGCTAATAGTTTTACAGAAGTTTATATACTTAAAGATGAGGCTGAATTTGAAGGTCTGGAAGATGAAATGGATGATACCATTTACGGTCTTACCACTAAGATACTTAGCCAGTATGTAGTAGACGGAAAAACCAGGTATTTTACTTTTTACGAAGTTAACTGATAACTTAACTGTTTTTTCCGGAGATATTTGCAGAATTGGCTGAAATTGCTGCTATACCTTTATATCTGGACACATAAAAAATATTTTTATCATTAATTTAGTCCGGAAGTATCTATATAAATTTGGCAAAACTCAGCAAAAATAAAACGGATTTTAAAACCGATAAGACGGTAAAGTTCTTTATTGCCTTTATTACTGTGATCCTTATTACAGCTATGTTCCCTAAAACCGAAACTATTGAAACTGATTATATGACCGGTATGGTCTGGAGCAAAGAGGATCTCATTGCTCCTTTCAGCTTTCCTGTGTATAAAAGTGAATCTGTTTACCGTAAAGAGGTTGATGAAGCCAGGAGCAAGGTTTACCCTGTCTTTGATGTGAACATAAGTAAAGCTGCGGATAATAACTGGCTAGATTCACTTAACATTCAATTTGCTCGGCTGCTTAGGATCAGCGAATACGAAAATGAGCTTGAAAAAGAAAAAAGCCTTCCTGAAGAAAAAAGAACTACAAGTGAACAGGCACTGAACAAGCTAAAATCAGAGTTAAGCTTTACTTTGACTGAAGCGGAATGGAGCAGCCTTAAAAGTACATTAAGTAATCCACAAGCCGCAGATGCTTTCAAAAAAAAGATCATTCAGTCCATTAACCAGGTATACGATAAAAAGATAATTGACCTTTCAAAATCAAAAATAACATCAGGCAAAATTTCTTTTATTAAGAATAAAATAGAAGAAAGTGTTGACCTTGGTGAAGTTAGAGATCTTACTGAAGTAGAGAAAATATTAAATAACGATTTTTCCAGTTTCTATAAAAATCCAGAGCTTGTAAGTATATCACAGAAAATAGCCAGGCTTTATATCTACCCTGATTATGTATATAACGAAGCTGAAACTCAAAAGATCCTGTCATCAGTTACAGAGGCTGTTCCGAAAACATTTGGTTTAGTAAGGGAAAATGAAAGGATCATCAGCAAGCATGAACCAATCAATGAAGCAGCTAAATTAAAGCTCGAATCATACAAGAAGATCCGTAATGAACAAATGGGATCCCGTGATTTTTACCTTCAGCAGGTAGGCAGGTTTTTGTTCGTTACTTTAATGATTTTTCTGCTTGGAATATTCCTGTATAAAATGCGTTTTTCAATATTCGAAGATAACCTTAAGCTTATCCTGATTTCTACAATAGTGCTACTGCAATGCCTGCTTTCATATTTAAGCCTGCAGCTCCAGATAAATTATCCAATAGAATACATAATCTTTGTACCTGTAGCAGCTATGCTGCTTACAATAATTTTTGATTCACGTGTTGCCGTTTATGCCATTATGATAATATGTATACTGGTATCAGCTGTAAGGGGAGGAGATTATGATATCCTAATACCGAATTTTGCTGCTTCAGTACTTGTTGTTTATTCGGTAAGGGATATTAAAAAACGCTCGCAGATATTTGTATCCATGATCTACATTTTGGTGGGATATTATGCTGCAATTACTGCAATTGGACTTGAGCGATATGAGGATATCAATATGATAAAGAACCAGCTTATTGGTGCCGGTTTGAATGCAATGCTTTCACCAATATTAGCCTACGGTCTGCTGATATTTTATGAAAAAGTATTCAGGGTTGCTACTGACCTGGTTTTCCTTGAGTTAAGTGATTTTAATAATCCATTACTGCGTGATCTTTCATCAAAAGCTCCGGGAACATTTCACCATTCTATAATTATGGGAAATCTTTCAGAACAGGCAGCTAAAGAGATAGGGGCAAACCAGATCCTTGCAAGGGTAGGTTGTTATTATCATGATATAGGTAAAATCGTAAATCCCGATTATTTTGTCGAAAACCAGATGGATTCCAATAAACATGAGGAGCTTAATCCATCACTCAGCGCAAAGATGATCATCGCTCACGTTAAGAACGGGATAAAGCTTGCTGAAAGATACAGGCTGCCAAAGGAAATTATCAATTTTATCCCGATGCATCACGGTACAAACCTCGTTTCTTACTTCTATGAAAAAGCCAGGACAGAAGAAGGTGAAATTGATACAACGCATGAATATATATACCGTTACCCGGGACCAAAGCCGCAAACCAAGGAAACCGGTATTGTAATGCTTGCTGATTCTGTTGAAGCAGCAACACGCTCCATTGAAGACCCCACACCTGCAAAGCTTGAAACCCAGATAAGTGAAATTATCAGGGCAAGATTTCTTGACGGAGAGCTTGATGAATGCGACCTGACATTAAAAGACCTCATCAAAATAAAACAAAGCTTCCTGAAAACCATAGTCGGAATTCATCACCACAGAATAAAATATCCTGAATCCGCTGATGATGAAGAATGAAACGGTCAATAATAATGATTTAAAAAAGCGGCAAATTCAAAGCTTTATGCTTTTCCTCGAGCTGGAAAGATCCCTTTCTCCCAATACGATCAACTCATATAACTTTGATCTCGAAAAATTCCGGGATTTCCTGGACGGGCTGGATATCAGGGGATTTGAAGATGTTAATGATACACATATTGAAAAATTCCTTGCAAAGCTTAAAAAGGAATTAAGAGCTGCATCGACTGCAAGGCTGCTTTCAGCCTTAAGGCAGTTCTATGATTTTTTGATCGATTCCAAAACATGTGAAATTAAAATAAATCCGCTTAAATTTTTCGATTCACCCCGCCTGGCAAGAAAGCTGCCGGATGTTCTTACTGTTGAAGAAACCGAAACGCTGCTGGCGCAGCCTGATGAAAATTCAGTGCTGGGCTTAAGGGATAAAGCAATTCTGGAACTAATGTATGCCTGCGGCTTAAGGGTTAGCGAGGTATTGACCGTAAAGACCACAAATATTCTGTATTCAGATGAAGTTATACGTGTAACAGGTAAAGGCTCCAAGGAAAGAATTGTTCCTGTTGCATCATCTGCGCTTGAATGGATAAAGCTATATCTTGAAAAAGCCAGGGTAACACTGGCAAAACCATATTCTGAAGAATATTTATTTCTTAACTGGCGCGGCAGAAAGCTTTCAAGGATGGCTATTTGGGATATAATTAATAAATATACCAAAATGGCAAAAATACAAAAGCAGATTCACCCCCATATTTTAAGACACTCATTTGCTACGCATTTGCTTGAAGGCGGGGCAGACCTGCGTTCTATTCAGGAAATGCTTGGCCATGCCGATATCAGCACTACACAAATATATACTCATGTTGATATAACGTATCTTAAGCAGGTTCATAAGGAATTTCATCCCAGGGGATGATCATATACATCCAAAACGAAGTGGAAATTTTCAATTGTAAGCCAAAGTTCGCATTATCTATCCTTCAAAATATCATCTTTTATTTCATACAAATATTTTAATGCAGCATCGTAATCATTAGGAATAATACCGTCAAGAATTGCTTCTTCGATAGCTGTTTTAAGCATGCCTACAGCCCTTGAAGGCTCTAAATTACATATCTTCATTATTTCTTCACCGCGGACAGGTGACTGGAAGTTGCGAATCTTATCACGCTCTTCTACTTCAGCTACTTTCTTTTCAACAATATCAAAATTTTCCAGGTATTTTTTGACTTTAGATGGATCCTTGGAGGTAATATCAGCCCTGCACAATGTGAACAGGTCATTTATATCATCACCGGCATCAAATATTAGTCGGCGAATTGCGGAATCAGTTACCTTTTCATTTACCAGCGCTATTGGCCGTAAATGCAGCCTGACGAGCTTTTCTACATAGGGCAGCTTATCAAATGGAAGCTTGAGCTTTGTGAAAATTTTTTTCTGCCATCTTGCTCCAAGATCCTCATGCCCGTGAAATGTCCACCCAGTTCCTTCGATGAATTTTTTAGTAGGCGGTTTTGCTATATCATGCATTAATGCCGCAAACCTTAGCCATAAATTATCTGTCTTTTCAGATATATTATCAACAACCTGTAGTGTATGCCAGAAAACATCTTTATGATGAAAATCCTTGCGCTGGTCAATTCCTTCAAGGTTATGCACTTCGGGGAAAATAATTTCCATTAACCCTGATTTAAAAAGCAGCTTTAATCCAACAGAAGGCTTTTTTGATGCCAGTATCTTCAGGAATTCATCAGTAATGCGTTCCTGGGAAACAACATTATCACTGTTTTTTGAAATTCTAATCCGCTCACGCATCTGTTTTATTGCGTGGAAAGTATCGCCGGCTATTTCAAATCCAAGCTGTGAAGCAAACCTGCAGGCACGCATCATTCTGAGCGGGTCATCGCTGAAAGTTTTTTCAGGCTCAAGCGGTGTGCGCAGAATTTTTTCCTTCAGATCCGTAAGGCCGTCAAAAAGATCAATTACTTCATTGGTACCACTGTTTAGTGATACAGCCAGCGCGTTTACAGTGAAATCACGCCGCGAAAGATCAGCTTCAAGATCTGCGAACTTAACTACCGGTTTACGGGACGTGCTTTTGTAGCTTTCTTTTCGGGCAGATGCAAATTCAATTTTGGTATCATCAAGCTCCAGAAGAGCTGTTCCGAACTTTTTGTAAATTGCTGAAAGAGGTTTGTTCAGATCGCGGCTGACAATTTCAGCAAATGCTATACCATCACCTATAACTGTTATATCAATATCAGTTTTATCAAGCTCAAGCAGCTTATCACGTACATAACCGCCTACTACATAAGCGGTAATATTGTTTTTTACCGCTATGCGTGATATTCTGGCAAGATATTTATTTGAGCCTGTAAAATCCATCAATTGCTGTTAATTTCCTTCTTTAATTATCTGTATGATCTTATCGGCAACTTCGACAGCTTCTTTGCCGGCGCTTAAAGTTACTTTTACCGGCTGATTATTTATAATGCTGCTGAAGAACGATTCAAGCTCATTCTTTATAGGGTTGATATTTTCCGGGTTATCAGGTTTTGGTTCATCATATACTATTTTTTTTGTATCAGAAATATCGAATGTCATGCCTGAGGTTTCTGTATCTTTACCTGTTAGCCTGAAAACTTCTGATTTGTTGTTAAGAAAATCCACTGAAATATAAGCATTGTTCTGAAAAATTCTCATTTTTCTCATTTTTTTCAGTGAAATTCTGCTGGAAGTTAAATTAGCAACACATCCGCTTTCAAGCGTTAAGCGCGCATTTGCAATATCTATTTCATCTGATATGACAGCAACACCGTTAGCATCAATTTTCTTTACTTTTGATTTAGCAAGATGAAGTATAATATCAATATCATGTATCATCAGGTCCTGTATCACAGATACATCTGTACCGCGCGGATTGAACTGTGAAAGCCTGTGTGATTCAATGAACATAGGCTTGATCTCGAATTTATCAAGCGCAACCAAAGCGGGGTTAAACCTTTCAACATGCCCGACCTGTATCTTTACCTGCTTGCCTTCAGCTTTTTGTATCAATGACTCTGCTTCTTTCAGCGAGCTGGTAACAGGCTTTTCTATGAAAATATTTATATTCTTTTCAAGAGCTTTTACAGCAGTTTCATAATGTGTTGAAGTTGGCGTCACTATTACAAGGGTATTTATTTCTGAAAGCATTGCGTCAAGTGATTCATATGCCTTTACGCTGTATTGGGAACTCACTGATTCTGCTATGCTTTTATCCAGGTCATAAATACCCATAAAGTTAACACGGGGATCAGTGAGAGTGATTTCATTTATTAATTTTGAATGGATCTTCCCAAGATGGCCGCAGCCTGCTAAACCTATATTTAATCTTTTTTCTTCCAATTTAATAAGAAATTCGTTATGAAATATCGATGCTGACACGGTGCATAATAAACACTCCAAGAAGTGTTATTACTGAACCTATAATGAAATATAAAGAAATATACTCACCAAGAAATATAATAGAAAATAAAACCGTAAGCAGTGGAGAAATATTTGAGAGTGTTGTAAGCTTGCTTACGGCAATGCTCCGCAAAGCATAGTACCATACAAAATAAGCCAGGTATGCAACAACAACAGAAAGGTATATAAACCCAATTATCCCTTTGTAAGTTAAGTTTTCAAGCGTAAAATTCGGAAGATCGTATATAAAAAGGGGAATGTAAAAAACGCTTCCAGCCAAAAAAACGAACGTAGAAGTTTTAAGTGCGCCGTATTTTTCAATGGTTTTTTTGCCTAATGTAAGGTACATCGAAAAAGTCAAAACAGCGAACAAAAGCAGAATATCCCCTTTAATAACGCTGCTGTCAACATTCGCCTGCGTTAAGCCCTCGTAAAATATAAAAAAGATACCTGCGACAGTCAACAATATTGAAAACAGCTTGGAATAATAGAATTTTTCATATCGGAAAATTACAGCGATTACATAAGCATAAACAGGGTTTAATGAATATATTATTCCGCTATGCGATGCATATGAAAGCTTGATGCCGCTTAAGAAAAAGAACTGGTTTAGCGGAATGCAAAGCAAAGCCAGCAGTATTAACCTTGGATAATCTTTTTTTTCGAATTTAAGGTTTAGCTTCCGGAATTTTAATGTTAAATAAAACAAGACTGCTGCAAGTGAAAAACGGAAAAATCCCAGCGAAAGCGGGGATATTTCTGCAACACTTAGCTTGGCAAATATGGGTGTAAAAGTTGCTGCCAGTGTTATAAACACCAGCAGCATAATGTTTTTCATTATTTTTTGGTTGCTTTAGCTTTTGATTCTTTTATTTTTGCTTTAGCTTTTGCCTGTTTTTTCCTGTGTTTGCCTGCTACTTTTTTTAATTTTTTGTTCATTTTAATTTTATGGTTTATAAAAAAATTATTCTAAGCAATGGTTACATCTTTATCAATATAAACATCCTGTATTGCATGCAGTAATTCAACACCGTCTTTCATAGGTTTCTGGAAAGCTTTTCTGCCTGAAATAAGTCCCATACCGCCTGCGCGTTTATTAATAACTGCAGTTTTAACTGCTTCCTTCAGGTCAGAATCGCCCTTGCCTGTTGAAGCGCCGCCTGAATTGATAAGCCCGCATCTGCCCATATAGCAGTTTGCAACCTGGTAACGTGTCAGGTCAATCGGGTTATCGCTTGAAAGCTTATCATAAACCAGCTTGCTGGTTTTACCGAATTTCAGAGCATTGTAACCGCCGTTGTTTTCAGGCATTTTCTGTTTTATAATATCTGCGCCAATGGTAACACCTAAGTGGTTTGCCTGTCCGGTTAGATCAGCAGAAACGTGATAGTCTTTATCGCCCTTCACATTAAATGCTGAATTCCTTAAATAGCACCATAATATAGTAACCATTCCGAATTCATGCGCATACTGGAATGCTGCGGATATTTCCTGAATCTGTCTTGCTGATTCATCACTGCCGAAATAAATTGTAGCACCAATTGCTGCTGCACCCATGTTATAAGCCTGCTCAACACTGGCAAAAAGTATCTGGTCATATTTATTGGGGTATGAAAGGAATTCATTGTGATTAATTTTAAGCACAAAAGGAATTTTATGCGCATATTTACGGGAAACAGAACCGAGAACTCCAAGCGTAGAAGCTACTGCGTTGCACTCGCCTTCAATTGCCAGCTTTACGATATTTTCAGGGTCAAAATATATTGGATTTGGTGAAAAAGATGCTCCTGCAGAATGTTCAATTCCCTGGTCAACGGGTAAAATTGATAAATATCCTGTGCCTTTAAGCCTGCCTGCGTTAAAAATAGTCTGCATATTCCTTAAAACCTGAGGTGAGCGGTCTGAATCCTTCCAGATCCGGTCAACAAAATCGGGACCTGGTAAATGAAGTTCATCTTTGGAAATAGTTTCGCATTTATGTTCAAGAAGCGATGCATCGCTTCCCAATAGTTCTTTAATATTTACTGCCATTGTAGTATCTCTCCTGCTGTTATATATTTACATTGTAAAAGGCAGCCTGGTAAGTTTGCACTCAATGCTGCTTTCATTAATTTTTATTAAATAAGTTTTATCGTAGTTCAAAAAAATAGTTTTTACAAATCCTAATGCTATGCTTCCGAATTTTTCTGAATATGCAGAGCTTGTAATAAAGCCGCATTCTTTGCCCTCTATATATATCTTCCCGGAAGCTTCAGACAATACTTTATCCTGTGAATCAAGCCTCAGGCCGATAAGGTGTTTGCTTATTTTGTCATATGCATCAAGTCTTGCAATAACTTCCTGCCCTATGTAACATCCTTTTGTGAAGTTTACAAATCTTTCCATGCCGCATTCAAGCGGATTTGTCAGGTCGCTCATTTCTTTACCAAATGCCGGTATCCCAAGCTCAACTCTTAAGGTTTCATATTCATTATCACTTAATTCTTTTAGCGTATATTTACTGAAGTTTTCAGGGGTAAATAGAACTGAATCCCAGTATGCTTTATCATTTAATGAATAAATGAATTTGAAGCCGCCCGCAGCATTATTATTTTTAACAATTATGGCATCATGTGATGCTGTAACTGAAAATACATTTTCTCCCTGTTCAGAAACTTTAATCCCGGTTATATCTTCTAAAAAAGATGCTGCATTATTGCCGATAAAAAGTACAGCTTCATGAGAGCCGCTTAAATTCTCAGCATTAAAGTCATCCATTATAGTATACTTTTCAAGGTGAGTAATGACATTTGCCGAATTCCTAAAAGAACATTCTGCGAAAACCAGATCTCCAAGATCAAAAATCCCAAGCAGGTCTATAAATCTTCCTTTATCGGATGTTAAAACAGTATTAACATATTGAAATTTGCCGGCCGGTTTTACCAGGTTAGTTGAAAGCCTGTTAATAAGATCAAGCCTTTCATTTCCTGTGAATTTTAAATAATCCTGAGATAATCTATAAAAATTAAGCATTAATCTGTAAATATACCTGTTTTTGATATGTTATTCAATTTATTAAATTATATCGTTTATTCTGCATTGGTATTTTGTCAGATCGAATAAAAATTATCCTGAGGAAAAGGTAATTAGGTAACCTGAAAAAATTCTTTAAAAGTAACGATTTTCTCAATTAATCAATTGAAATTAAAATAAAGTTGCGTTATTTTTACCAAATTGATATTTTTTAAACTCCATCAAAAGTAATGAATGCTTAAGGAATTTGGACTGGATCTGAAAAAACTGCGCGAGCTAAAAGGTATTTCAATAGCTGAAATATCCGCAGAAAGCAGAATTAATACCAAATTCCTGCAGCAGCTTGAAGCCGGCAATTTTGATTTCCAGCCTGAAACATATATCCGTTCATTCATTAAAGCATATGCCAGAGCCCTTAACGAAAATGAAAACCAGATACTTAACGATTACGATAAAGCTAAAGCAGGTTTCTATGCTAGAAGGAAATTTGCAACCGATGATGCCAAGGATATCAGCGCACCTGATTCAAAGCTGCGCATTTCTGTTTTAGATCACCCGGTAAAAAAAGAAGATGAAACCGGCGATGAACCGGTTTATTCAAAAAGTATTGAGCAGGATAAGCCTGACTACATGAAGCCAAAGGCAGAAAGATCTTATGAAGACAGCTCACCGGAATTTTCAAACAGATCGATAACCCAGAAAATTTTACTGGGTGTACTTATTGCAGCAATTGGCGTAGGCATATATTTCCTCATAGATTATCTGAATAACAGCGGAGATAAAAAAAGTGATGTTAAGCCTAAAACATTCAACGAGATCTCCAGTGATTATGAAAATAAAATAAACAGCAAGCTTGTTGATTCTGCAAGGATCAAGGATTCACTTAAGACCCTGGCGGCTATGGATTCGCTTACTCTTGTAATAAAAGCTGTTAAGGATATTAAAATTAAGCTTTATATTGATGACGGCGCAGAACCTTATGATGAGAATATTTCAGCCAAAGATTCAATTGTTTTTACCGCTAAAGATAAATTCCGTTTCAGCGCAAATACCAGCCAGAATGTAGACCTGTACTTAAACGGCAAATACCTTAAAAAATCCGGTATCACACCGGGTTCTTCCATTAAAAATCTCATAATAACCAAAGAAGGCATCCAGCCGCAGTAAGCTTATTTGGGGATGCTTTGAACTAAACTCCTGAGCTAAACCTATGCCTGCAGATAAAAAGACCGCTGATAAAGCCGCGAAGCTTAAACAAAAGCTGATAGATGCTGATTATAAATATTATATACTTGCACAGCCTGATATTGATGATTATTCATATGATATGATGATGAAGGAGCTGCAGGATATTGAAGCTGAATATCCGGAGCTTAAAACACCTGATTCACCTACTCAACGAGTAGGAAGTGATCTCTCCAATGATTTCCCGACCGTTATTCACGATATCCCGATGCTCTCGCTTTCAAATTCTTATGATGAAAATGACCTGGATGAATTTGATAAGCGCATTAACAACCTGCTTAAAGGTGAAAAATATAAATATGTTTGCGAGCTTAAGTTTGATGGCATTGCGGTATCGTTAACTTATAAAAACGGACTCTTCGTACAGGGGGCAACCCGAGGGGACGGCTTCAGAGGAGATGATATAACTACAAATCTTAAAACTGTCCGTTCAATACCGCTTCAGCTTGATAAAAAAATTGATATTGAAGTGCGCGGTGAAGTATTTTTTATGCTTAAAGATTTTTTCCGTATTAATGAAGAGCAGGAAGCAGACGGCAAGCCCCGTTACGCTAACCCGCGTAACACTGCCGCAGGCAGTCTTAAGCTTAAGGATTCCCGCGAAGTAGCTGCCCGGAGGCTGAATATGTTCTGCTACTATATGCGTTACCTTGATGATAACCTTCAGAAAAAGCTTAAGACACATTCAGCAAACCTCGATTTCCTGAAGTCACTGAAATTCCCGGTCAACACATCAACAAAGGTAGTGAATAATATTGCTGAAGTGAAAGCGTTCTGTGCTGAAATAGAAGCACAGCGTGACAGCCTGCCTTACGAAATTGACGGTGTTGTTATAAAGCTTGATTCACTGGAACAGCAAAATAAAGTGGGGGCTATTGCAAAGAGCCCAAGATGGGCAATTGCATATAAATTCAAAGCCAAACAGGCTGTAACGAAGCTAAAAAGTATTACATTACAGGTTGGCAGGATAGGAACAATTACACCTGTAGCGGAGCTTGAACCGGTTTTTCTTGCCGGTTCAACGATATCACGCGCAACACTGCACAACAGCGATGAAATTGAACGCAAGGATATCCGCGAAGGCGATTATGTTAAAATTGAAAAGGGCGGCGATGTTATTCCCAAGGTAGTTGAAGTAGTATTGGAGCGAAGACCCAAAAACAGCAAACCTTTCAAAATGCCGGAGAAATGCCCGGTTTGCGGCACAGCACTGCACAGACCCGAAGGCGAAGCGAACCATTACTGCACAAATTCACTTTGCCCGGCACAGGTACAGGGCAGGATGGAGCATTTTGTAGCCCGCACTGCTATGGATATTGAAGGGCTGGGATTCCAGATCTTAGAAAAATTCATACAGCTTGGTTATTTAAAGGATATAACCGATATATATAAGCTAAAGGGTAAGATAAAAGAGCTGAAATCACTTGAGCGTTTTGGCGAAAAAAGCATTGATAACATTTTAAATTCCATAGAACGCTCTAAAGAGCGCCCGTTTGAAAAAGTCCTTTATGCTATTGGTATAAGACATGTTGGTGATAGAACTGCAAGAGTTCTTGCCAAACATTTTAAAAGTGTTGATAATATAATTGCTGCTTCTAAGGAAGAAATTGAAAGCATTCATGAGATTGGTCCAAGAATAGCTGAGAGCGTGTATGATTTCTTCCATACCAAAAGTAACCTTCAGATGGTAGAAAAGCTTCGTAAAGCGGGGCTGAATTTTGAAATGGAAGTTACTCCTAACGCTTCGAATAAGCTCGAAGGGCTGACCTTTGTAGTAACAGGGACACTGGAAAAATATAAGCGTGAGGAAGTCGAGGAATTAATCGAAACTCTCGGCGGCAAAGCCGCTTCAAGTGTGAGCAAAAAAACCAGCTATGTGCTTGCGGGAGCTGAAGCCGGCAGCAAATTGAAGAAAGCGGAATCATTAGGTGTAAAAGTGATAGATGAAGCTGAGTTTGATAAGATGATTAAGAAGTAAGGCAAAAGTAAAAAGACAAAAGTAAAAAGACAAAAGTAAAAAGACAAAAAGAAGCACTGTGACCGCCTTAAAAAGGTAAACATTCTCTTTTTTTGTGATTCCTGCGAAGGTAGGAATCTTTAGAAAATGTTCAACAAATCTTTTTGAATCTGAGCTTTTAATTAAGTATTTCTTTTAAACTCAAAATTCTCTTACTTCACAAAATTATAGCTGAAAACAAAAAATATCCCCCCGAAGCTTTTCATCTCAGCGGTGGATATACTCTGAATACCCTCCCCGAATAATCTTAAATAATAGTAGCGAAGGTTAAAGCTGAGACCCGAGGTACGGCTTGTCATGTAATCCAGGCCAACACCGGCGTATCCGCCAAGTGTATACTTGGCTCTTGCATATTTGAAGCTTGAAAAAAATGATTCATTATACGGAGTGTAAACAATTGCAGCCGGTGATACACCGAAATTTATAAACGGTCTCATATCAGAGGTGACTTCATCCCTGAACAGCCTGTACTGCATACCTATATTTAAAACCGGGAACATAAAAAGCCTGTTTACCTTGAATGGTGTAACTGAATTTCCAAAAAAATCAGACTGTTCAAATTCCCTGTCATCCTTAGCTCCTGAAAATAATATACCTGCCTGAAGAGAAATATCCCTTGATAAATTAAAGTATTTGGTAGCTCCAAGTCCAAATCCGTTATCAGAAAATGTTAAATTAATTGACCAGCTGTTCTGCGGTTCTTTTCTGAATTTAACTTTGGGCTTAAGTGAATCAGATGTTTGTGCAAAAACTGATGCTGAGAGGGCAAAAAATACTGTTAATAAAATTAATTTTTTCATATTAACTTTTTACTAATTATGTGATGAATGAATGTTATTTTAATGAACTAAGTTTGTAAAAACAATCCCTATATAAGGGTTATCGCAAAATAAATTGCGTTGTTAAAATAGCGAATAATCTTTAATTTTGGGTCTAAAATAAGAATACATTGAAGAATAAACCCGGCAGCAAATCAGCTAAACCGCTGTTAAAAAAGCAGGATATAAAGATCACTAACGGTTCAAAGACCTTTACTTTAAATAACACCAAAGATCTTTTTTTAATTGCAGGTCCATGCGTAGTTGAAACAGAAAAGATAACTTTTGAAATTGCCAAAAGGCTGAAAGATATTACAGCCCGTCTGAATATGCCGTTTATTTTCAAGGCATCATATAAAAAAGCCAATAGGACAAGCGGTTCGTCATTTCGTTCAATTGGTGTGATGGAATCACTCGATATCCTGGGTAATATACGCCAAAAGCTTAATATACCCGTACTTACAGATGTACATTCAGAAATTGAAGCGGAAATTGCTGCTGAATATGCAGATGTACTGCAGATACCTGCTTTTCTTTGCAGGCAAACCGAGCTGCTGGAAGCTGCTGCGGAAACCGGGAGGATAGTGAATATCAAAAAAGGCCAGTTCCTTGCACCTGAAGATATGCTGTACCAGTACAAAAAAGTTACCGCAGCAGGCAACAGCAAGGTTATGGTTACTGAACGCGGCTCAACATTCGGTTATAATAATCTTGTTGTTGATATGCGCTCGCTTGAAATAATGAAAAAATTCGGCTGTCCCGTAATTTACGATGCTACACATTCAGTGCAAATGCCTTCCAAAGAAGGCGGTGTTTCCGGGGGCAATCCGGAATTCATCGAGCCGCTTGCAAAAGCAGCGGTAGCAGTCGGAATAAACGGAATATTTATTGAAACACATCCAAATCCCGCAAAAGCATTAAGCGATGCAAGCAGTATGTTAAAGCTTGATAAGATACCGGCTTTGCTGAAGAAGCTTATTGCCATACATAAACTTTCACGCGGAGCTTAAATGTACAGCAAGGTAACTCCACAGATCATAGAAATGCTTTCCGGAATTGTTGGAAGCGAAAATATATTAAGCGATGATGAATCCCTTAAGCTCCATTCAAAAGATGAAACCGAAGATCTCAGCTTTCCCCCGGAAATAATTGTTAAGCCTGTTAGCGCCGAGCAGATTTCAGTTATTTTTAAAATTGCCAATGAGTATAATATTCCCGTTACTCCAAGAGGCGGGGGAACCGGACTCTCAGGTGGAGCCTTGCCGGTTCACGGCGGTATCTGCCTCAGTATGGTACGCTTCAATAAAATAATTAATATCGATACTCAGAATTTCCAGGCAACAGTTCAGCCAGGTGTTATCACTCAGGTGTTCCAGGAAGAAGTCGAAAAGCTTGGGCTGTTCTACCCGCCTGACCCGGCTTCAAGAGGTTCCTGTCATTTAGGCGGCAATCTGGCGGAGTGTTCCGGGGGTCCAAGGGCTGTAAAATATGGGGTTACCAAAGATTACGTGCTGGGTCTTGAAGCCGTGCTGCCCACAGGTGAAATTATTAACACCGGCGGGAGGGTATTAAAGAATGTTACCGGCTACAATTTAACGCAGCTTATTGTTGGCAGCGAAGGTACACTTGCTGTAATAACAAAAATAAATTTCAGACTGATACCTTTACCAAAGTACAAAAAAGTTATACTTGCTGCTTTCGGTACGCTTGAAGATGCAACCGATGCGGTTGCAAGGATCTTCCAGAGGGGGATAACGCCTTCGGCAATTGAGTTCATGGAAAAAGCAGCAGTCCGTGCAGCAGAAGAGCGGCAGAATAAAAAATTCCCCAACAGCGATGCTGAAGCGCAGCTTTTCATAGAAGTTGACGGCAACTACCCCGAACTGCTGGATAAGGATATAGAACAAATTGCAGAAGTAGTTGAAGAGTTCAACCCGCTTGATATGGTGCTTGCCGAAGATGAACAGAAGGTACAGGATGTGTGGTCACTCAGGCGCGGAATAGGCGAAGCGGTGAAGTCAATTTCAGCCTATAAGGAAGAAGATACAGTTGTCCCAAGGGCTAATATGACAAAGCTTATCCGGGGAGTTAAGGAAATTTCAGCACGTTACGGAATAACCACTATCTGTTACGGACACTCAGGGGATGGTAATATACATGTAAATATTTTAAAGGATAAGCTTGATGAAAAAAGCTGGGAAGAGAACCTGGATAAAGCAATACGTGAAATTTTCACGCTTACTGTATCGCTTGATGGAATGATATCCGGTGAGCATGGTATAGGTTATTCTCAAAAGTCATACCTGCCTATAGCAATATCAGAAGCAGAGCTCGGACTTATGCGTAATATCAAAAAAACCTTCGACCCGAATAATATTTTAAATCCGGGCAAGATATTTTGATGTGGATTGCGAAACAAAAGCATTAACCACAGAGGACACAGAGTACACAGAGAAAATATTGGATCATTTTGAAATTTAAAACAACTTTAGCTTAATCAGTTTTAATGAAAATTTATTTTTTAAGAGTTTTTTCAGGTCACAAGTGATTGCCAGATTAACGGTAAGGCCCTCCGTGGCCTCTGTGCTCTCTGTGGTAAAAAAACAGAACTTCGTAAAAACATAAATGCACGACCAGAAAAAAATACTAACAGATAATGAACTTACTGAATTAGTTATAGGACTGGCTATAAAGGTTCATAAAGAACTAGGTCCCGGACTCCTTGAATCAGTTTATGAGGCTTGCTTGTTTTATGAATTGATCAAAGCCGGTTTAAAAGCTGAAAGGCAGAAGCCTGTTCCAGTTAAATATTATGATGTTGTTATCGATGTTGCTTATAGAGCAGATCTGTTTATTGAAGATAGATTGATTGTTGAGTTAAAAGCAGTTAGAGCATTTTCACCTATTGATCCGGCTCAAATTCTAACTCACATGAAATTGATTAAATGCAATTTGGGTTTGTTAATCAACTTCAATGTAACTCTATTGAAAAACGGACTTAAAAGGTTTGTTCTTTGATCAATTCAGAAAACGGGCGAAAGTCAAAAGTATAAACCACGGAGAACACAGAGTACACAGAGAGCTTATTTGATCTTTAAAAATGAAAGAATGCATTAATTGTAAAGGATTAATGAAAATTTTTTTACTTGAGTTTATTCAGGTAAAAAAACTATGCAAACTAAAAGTAAAACCTCTGTGCCCTCTGTGGTAAAGTATTTTTATCTTTTAAAATGCGAATTATATGATAAAATCTGAAGTAAATATAAGAGTACTCTATGCGCATACCGATAATATGGGTATTGTGAATAACGGGCGTTACCTTGAATACTTCGAAGCAGGAAGGAATACACTGCTGCGTGAGCTGGGCTATCCTTACACTGAGCTTGAAAAGCTGAATTACGGACTGCCCGTTATCGAAGCGCACGCAAATTACATTTCCACAGCTAAATATGATGATATAGTTACCGTTAAAGCTATGCTGCAGGCCATGCCAGGCGTGCGCGTTAAAATAGATTACGGGCTTTATGTGAATGAAAGGCTGATAGTAACAGGTTATACCGTGCATTCTTTTATTAATCTCGGCACTATGAAGCCTGTTCGCCCTCCTAAGGATTTTGTTGAAATCGTTTCGCCGCATTTTAAATAAATATATGAACGAAGTAAAATTTACTGATGACCTGGTTTGCCCGCTCGGAAAGTATCCGCTGAAACCTGAAGGTGACTTTCTTGAATGTACCAATTGCGGCGCTAAATTTCCCGTAGCTGAAGGCATCCCATTGCTGCTGATAGATGACGCAGTACTGCCGGAAGGCGTAAGCAGAATTGAAGAACTTAAGTGTTATAAAAGATCATAATGGAATTAAAGCAGTATTACAAAATTAATGCCGGTGAAATTGAGACAAAAATAAAACAAGCGCTGGCTGAAGATAAAATAACCCGCGATGTTACAACAGAGCTTTTGCTTTCCGGTAAACCGGGTAACAGCAGGCTTAAAGCGGTTTTGCTTTGTAAGCAGGAGTGTATCTTAGCAGGTATTGAAATATTCAAACAAACATACAGGCTGATAGATAAAAATGTCAGGTTCATAGATTTTGCCAAAGACGGGCAGTTTATAAAAAAAGGGAAGAAGGTTCTGGAATTGACCGCAAGCAGGAGCGTTTTGCTGCGGGGTGAGCGTACCGCTTTGAATTTCCTTCAGCGAATGAGCGGTATTGCATCAATGACGAACTTTTTTGTAACGAAACTGAAAGATAAAAACGCAAAGATACTTCACACCAGAAAAACCACACCAAACTTCAGGGTTTTTGAAGCTGCTGCGGTTAAAACCGGCGGCGGTGATTTCCACAGGCTGAATTTAGGCTCAGCTGTAATGATTAAAGATAACCACATTGAAGCGCTTGGCGGAATGGCGAACACAATTGACTTCCTGCTGCGTAAAAATATTCCATACAGGCTGAAACAAAAATTTGAGATCGAAGTAAAAACAATGAATGAGCTTGAATTGGTAATAAAATTTGGCAGGGGAATCATAGAAATTGTAATGCTGGATAATTTCAAGCCTGCACAGCTTAAAAAGGCTATAGAGTTGCTTAAGGCAAATAAGTTTAAAATTGAGCTTTCCGGGGGCATAAATGCTTCAAATTTTGCAAAATATCAGCAAAAAGGGGTCGATTTTTATTCTCTGGGCGCTTTAACACATTCATACAAAAGCTGTGACTTTTCGCTCGAATTTTAATAAATCTGAAATTTTACTAAATATTACAATTCATTATTGATTATTTTCCAAAAAATGCATAATTTTGATTAGAATTCAAATCATTAACTCACATTTCTATAACGCATCACTTGGGGTATTTGCAAATTTTTAAATTATTTCAATTCAAAACAACTTTTCTAAAGGAGAAAACAAAATGTTAAACAACCACAAGTTAAAGTTTTTAATTGCTTTAATGGTTATGTTTGCGGTTGGCTATGTATGCAGCTCAAACAAAGATGACAAAAAAGAGGACAAAAAGGAAGATACAAAGAAAGAGGATACAAAGAAGGAAGATACAAAGAGCGATGAGAGAAAAACTGATGAAAGAAAGACCGATGAAACTTCATCAAGTGATGTAAAGCTGTATTTTGTTGAAGAATACACCGGCGGTAAAGAGATCGGCAGATCAGATGAGTTCATTATCGGAAAGAACGGCGGATATTTTACATGTATGATCGATATGAGAGGCACTGGCAAGAAGATCGGCGTAGGCAAGCTTGAGCTCAGAATTACAAAGCTTGGACCAAGCGAAAAAATTATTGCAACAGAAAAATTTGATGTACAGCCTGACTGGGATTATATCTTCTTCGATAAATTCCATACATTCTATTCAGCAGGCGACTACAAAGTTACAGCTTTAAAACCTGACGGCACACCGGTTGCATCAGGCGAAGTGAAAATTTCAATGAGGTAATAAGTTCGTATATTAACTGCAGGCATCTTTTAAAAAGGGATGCCTGTGGTGTTTAAACGGATAAAGTTTTACAACGAAACATATTAAAAAGGAAATTAATTCAGAAGGAAAGGATCATTTAATAAAATGATTAAAAAATTACTCACAGCTTCATTATTCGCGCTGGCGCTTATGCTTGTTGGGCAGAGCTCAAACGCGCAGTCAATCTATTTCTGTGAAGGCGTTACCGATGACGGTTACCCGATAACAGAAAGCTCCACATTCAATATCGGTTCAGGCGGCGGTTATGTTTACGTGCTCGTCAGGCTGCCGTATGAAGTTGCTTGCCGCTCAGTCAGATTTGAGATCTACAAAGACGGAAATTACGATAACACAGTTTATGTTGATACAGAAAAGAACTGGGTTTGGTTCTGGAAAAAGATCACATTTTATGATGCAGGCAGGTATTCATTTGATGTATATGACTGCTTCGACTACAGGCTTACATCAGGCAGTGTAAGAATTAACTGGAGATAGTATTTAAGTTTAGCTTATATTTCACAGCCCCGCTTGCGGGGCTTTTTTATTGGCAAAAAAAAACAAATGGAACTCTGATAACGCAGATTGTGCTGATAAACACTGATTAAATCCGCAAAAATCAGTCTAATCAGTGTCATCCGTGTTCTGTTTCCGGCTTTTTTGTATTTGCTTTCTGCATAACATCATCTTATATTTGAATAATAAAATTACCTAAAACCAGTATGATATTTACCCACAAAAATATCAACATCAAGAAATTCTTACAACAAATAAATTCTATTATTATTGTATTATTAGCATTATATACTTGCGCCTGCGGTGATGACTCTGTTACGGTCGTAGACGAAGAATTCGACCCGCCGAGATTTATCTGGAGGAGTGTTGATATTCCATATCATGGTTTTGCCGGGCTTTGGGGAACAGATACGAATAATATTTTTTTATTAAATAATAACAATAATTCATTATACAAAGTAGATAATGGCGTAACTACAGTAAACATTGTAAGTCCTGATTATTATCTAACAGATTTAAAAGGAATTTCAAATAATGAAATTTATTTATTTGGCACTAAATTCCCAGGTCGAAAATTATCTATCATTAAATACAACGGGGCAAGCTTTGAGTTTATTGATTCAGAAATTGATGCAATTGATGAATATCCTGTCAGAGGTTGCGTAAGAAATTCGAACGAGGTTTGGGCAATTTCTAAAGGAGGTATAATAAAATATGACGGCAGTAAATTACATTATTACTTATATGATGATCCGACATTAATTCCGGATTTGTTTTATGTCTCAAATGAAAATATGATTGAGTATATAGGTATTAGATTTGATACAGCATATACAAAACAATCACTTTACAGATTAAAGGATACCACTTTCGAAAACGTGTTTACTCAATATTTATATTCTTATGACACACCACATACTTATCTAGCTCATTTAAACGGTATGAAAATTGGTCTCCAATTCAATTCCAGTGAACAAACAATATGTCTGGATGGTTTTAACGGTATGAACTTTTATGATGCTATTTGTTTTAATAAGAAAATTGTTTATGTAGCCCCAACTTACGGAATTAACCCAGTAGGTGCAAATTTACAAAATTTTTTGTTTTTAGTGGAAGTTTCGGAGGATTTCCTTTTCGTACCGCCATACAGGAGAGGAATTACGCATTGGAATGGAAGTAAATTAAGTTTGGAAATGGGACTGAGTTATTATGCTAGCCCATCTCCATTTTTAAACTTTTTATCAAATATTATTGATGAAAATACATATACAGTATTACAAGCTTATTCAGAAATTAACATTGAAAATTCTACTTTATGGATTGGTAATAAAAAATGAAATTTCCCGCCGTCGTTGGTGTTTTCACCAACGACAAAATACTTAAGAGTTCTTTAGGATTTCGACTATCAAAAACTTTTGCTATTTTACTGCCACAAAATCTTAAAATCCAATATGTCAACAAATCTCTTTTTCTTTACTGCCACAATTCTTGAATGGAAACATCTATTAAAAAACGATGAATATAAGGAGATTATCACCCACAGCATGAAATTTCTTGTCAAAGATGAAAGAGTAAAGATCTATGCTTTTGTTATTATGCCGAATCATATCCATCTTGTCTGGCGGATCCATGAACCTCATTTACTACAAAATGTTCAAAGAGATTTTCTCAAATTTACTGCGCAAAAGATGAAAGCAAAGCTTGTAACAGAAAACCCTGAAAATTTGGAATCTTATAGGGTCAATGCGAAGGACAGGGAGTTTCAATTCTGGGAAAGAGATCCACTATCAGTTGAGCTGTTAAGTCTAAATGTGATTAAACAAAAGATCGATTACATCCATTCTAATCCAATTCATCCCAAGTGGAATCTTGCACAGACGATAGTTGATTATAAGTATTCGTCAGCTCGGTTTTACTATGAAGGTATAGATGATTTTGGTTTCTTGAGCAATCTTGGTGCAGAATATGTTTAATCGTTTACGGGTTAAAAACAACGGTTGCAACCTTGCATAAATGACGGTATATTCTGGTCGTTGGTGAAAACACCAACGACGGCGTAATAAACGACGAATACTTTTGGTCGTTGGTGAAAACACCAACGACGGCGAAACTGAATAAATCCGCGAAAATCAGTCAAATCAGTTCAATCCGTGTTCTAAATCCCTCCCGCAAAAACCGGCAACTTATAAAAAACCATAATTTTAGCTATATTTGTAGCTGAATGCTCGATAAAATTAAAAGTCTTTCCAAACAAACCCTGATATACGGCACAAGCACTATTATTGGCCGCTTTCTGAATTTTATTCTCGTACCGTTTTATACCAATGTTTTTCCGCCGGCGGAATACGGCGTTGTTGCCGTAGTGTTTGCCTACATTGCATTCCTTAATATCGTGTATTCTTTCGGATTCGAAGCCGGCTATTTCCGTTTCGCTTCTGCCAAAGAAGTTGGCGATGAAAAGCAAAACTTCACACACCCGTTTTTTCTCATCACAATAAACAGCCTCATAATATCGGGTCTAATACTTATCTTCCACAGCAGCATAGCTGCATTGATAGGGGTTAAGGATGAATCCATTGTTATATACTCAGCGTTCATTTTATTCTTTGATGCGCTTGCGCTGATACCTTTTGCATACCTCAGGCTTAAAAATAAAGCAAAGGTATTCGCTTCTATTAAACTTATAAATATTACAGTAAATGTAACCCTGAATCTTGTACTTATACTTATATTTAAATTCGGGCTCGAAGCTGTATTCATAAGTAACCTCGCTGCATCGCTGGTTACCCTGCTTATACTGCTTCCTAATATATTAAAGAACATTTCATTCAGTTATCACAGGCAGCTGTTCAATGAGCTTTGGAAATTCTCTATACCTTACCTGCCCGCTGCGCTTGCATCAATGGTGGTGCAGACCCTTAATATCATTATTCTGCGATACCTTGTTGATGTCAAAACAGTGGGAATCTATAACGCTAACTATAAGCTTGGCATTTTTATGATGCTAATTGTATCAATGTTCGAATATGCATGGCGGCCTTTCTTTTTGAATAATGCCAAAGACCCCAATGCCAAAGCGCTCTTTGCAAGG
Organism: Ignavibacteria bacterium; assembly: GCA_017303675.1. Taxonomy (NCBI): domain Bacteria; kingdom Pseudomonadati; phylum Ignavibacteriota; class Ignavibacteria; species Ignavibacteria bacterium. Next base: position 1,234,567 of record JAFLBX010000002.1, on the reverse strand, counting down.
ATCCTTACACTGTTTACCGGCGGAGCTTCGGTGGTTTTGATACTGCTTACATTCACGATCCAGGATATTGTGAAAATCCCGCTGCCATTTAAAGGGTATATTATTGGACCCGGTTACTGGAGCGGTGTTGTAATTGTGCCGATAGTGCTTTTTGCATATTTATTCCTCGGTATTTATACCAATCTTATTGCTGGAATTTACATTGAAAAGAAAACCAAGTACCTGCCGTTAATTACGGGATTAGGCGCGGTGCTGAATATCGCTTCAGCCTTTTTGCTTATCCCTGTTTTGGGAATAACCGGCGGTGCGGTATCAACACTTATCAGCTACATTGCAATGGCAGTGTATATCTATATAGTATCGCAAAAATTCTACCCGGTACAGTATCAAATCAACAAGGTTTTGCTGATACTTGCTATAGATACCGCGGCAATAGCAGTGTTCTTTTACACCTTCGGTGGACTTGATCTTATTTACAGGATAATTTTTGCGGCAGTTCTGGCAGGCGCGGTTATATCAATAGCAGAATTGTATAAGGTGAAAAGAGTTTTTAAAGCAAATAACAAATAACAAATAACAAATATCAAATATCAAATATCAAAATATCTCTACATCCAACTCACCTACTCAATCACTCACCAATTCCACAACTATACCATTTCACTTTCTCACTATTTCATTATCTCACCACTCAGTGGTGATGATCATGATGCTCATGATGAATTTCATCAAGCAGCTCGCGTTTATTGGCTTTTGAGCCTGCATTAATTGATACAATGTAACTTGGTACACCTATATCATTAAGTACACATGGTATCAGTACTGATACGACAAGTATCGGAAGGAAAATTAGAGCTTTTAGCGATATTACTTCTACTCCGTATGTTATCAGGTACATGCCTGCTGCTGTTGAGCTCAGGAAAATATGCAGTCCGTGTGTGTAGCGCGAGAGTTTCCTAACAGAATTTGAAAGCAGGAACCCCAACAGGGCTCCGCCAATAACAAAGCTCCATGCAGTTACCGGCTCTTCGATTATACAAACATGAAAGTGCATGTCATAGCCCAAAGCAAGCCCGCCAAGATAGGGCAGTACAATATCACTGAGGGTACAGGTTACAGAAGAGGTTGCAATAGCCACAAAAACCCCGAGCCAAAGCGCTTTTTTATATTTAGCCAGCAGTGATGCAGGTGTAAGCGCGGCAAAAAATAAGTGAGAGATAAAAAATCCTTCGAAAAGGTGTTCGGTTTCAGGCGCTGCTTCGGGGAAAATGGTGAGCTTTAATAAAGCAATAATTATACCTGAAATTACAACAGCTCCTGCTGTGAATTTCCAGTGTGTGCTTAACTCATCAATGAATATGTTATTGTGTGTGTGTTCCAAGGCGAGAAATTGTTTGTGAAACGTGAAACGTGAAACGTCAAAAGTGAAACGAAAGAATTTTTGAGTCTTTAACGAATTAATAGACTAATCAATTTATTAACTGATTAACTTGAAACCTGAAACTTGTAAACTTTAACTTATGGAGTATAATCCTTTAACTTTTCCTTTATAGCCGCTTTTTCGACGGTATTGCCCTCGTTAAGCTGTTTAACAATATCTTCGATTATCTGTTTTGCTTCTTCTTTTTTGTAATCTTTAATAAAGCCATCGAAGTAGCTTTCGCCCGCAAGCGCGCGGTTTATTTCAACATGCTTATTGTGCTCATTAAGTTCTGTATAATATACCACGTGGAATTTTTCGTTGTACTGCTTATCGCGGTATATTTCGAACATTATTTTATCTGATTCATACATAGGTATTTGACGGATGAAGAATTATTAATTTTTTGCTGTTTTTTATGATTTAGCTACAAATTTAGCGTAAAGTATGGATTTAGACAAGGCATTTACTTTAGAGCGGGTGAATACCGTTTTTTTATCAAAAGTATTATTTATATTAGTACATGGAAAGTACTAAACTAAAGGAATCACTTTTAAAGATCGCAGAAAGGGTTGAGCCAGAGACTACCCTTGAAGATATTTACAAACAACTTGCTTTCCTCTCAGATATTGAAGAGTCCGAAGAGCAGGAAGCCCGTGGTGAAGTAGTCACTCAGGAAGAGGTTGAGAAGATATCTAAGCAATGGCTCAGGTAATATGGACTAAAAAAGCTTTATCTCAGCTTGAAAGATCAGTAAAGTATATTGTGGAAGAACAAGGTCCTTCTTACGCTGAAATTGTTTTGAATAAAATTCTCACAGCCACAAGAAATCTAAGCGATTTTCCGAAAATGGGTCAAGCTGAACCCTTTTTATCACACAAGAAATTTGAATACAGGTATGTTGTTGCGTGGAGTTATAAAATTGTATACAGAATAAAGGGTACAAAAGTTACAATATCGAGAATATTCCATACTTCACAAGACCCCAAACAAATTCTTTCCTGATTTCCATTTTACGCACCTGCTATTGCCACAGCAATGGTTGTGCCTTTGATTTCAACAGCTTTTGTCCCCTCCTTACCAAGGAGAGGTGCATGCAGGGCGGGGTGGTCTGAAGTTAAATTATTTTGTTCATTGTTAAACTCCTCTTTCAACTCATCCCACTTCATGCCGATTTCAGTCTGATTCGGTACAAGCAATTCATCTGTTATCTCATCGCCATCTGAAAAGTTCAGCTCGCATGCATGTACGTTTTTGGGATTTTTATAATCATAAATCGGCATTCCAAATCTGCGGCAAATTACAGGGCGTGCTTCGTAGATTGTACATTCGCCTTCGGTGCCAAGAGCGGGGCAGGGGAGATTATTGCTCCCCTCCTTTTTTAAGGAGGGGTGGCTCGAAGAGCCGGGGTGGTCTGAACTAATTACCCCCTCTGCGAACATACCTGCGGTATGTTCTTTTTCTCCCCCTGTCAGGGGGAGATTTGTTAAATAATCCCTGGCCTTTTGCTGAAGTTCTTCACGCCGCTTTAGCGGCAGTGACCGGATGTGCTCCTTAATAATATAAGCGTCAATTAAAGTGATATGAAAAATCTGCGAGCAGCATTTGCTGCAGCCTTTGCGGCACTGGATCTTTTCGCCGTAAAGCTCCATATTGCGGTCAAATTCCTGCTGTATCAGCGAGGTAACATCATAGAATTTTTGTTTATAGTCCGGCATATATTGCGGAACAAATATAGCTATTTATGATATAATGATATATTCTATGTTTTACGGGTAGTATTCAAAATTATGTTAACAAACCTCTTCGCAATTGCATAAATGCAATTGCTCTTCCCCTCTCATAAGGGGAATCTGAATCTTAATTCTCCTCTCGAGAGGGGTGGACGCCGAAGGCGGACGGGGTGTGTTTCACCAATTTTAATTAATTTTACAGTTTACTCAGGAATTATCTATCATATTAATATGGTTTGAAATAGTGAGGAATTTAAAGTAAATTTACGGTTCTAATTTAAAAATATGTTAAAAAAGTCTTCAAAATTTAAGTTTTTCAGCATTTTTACGGTAATTATACTGGCAGGGCTTCTGTATACACAGGCTGATTACGGCCAGGAAGCCAATAAGTCCACAAAGATCACTGAACCGGAAGTAATTACAAACACTTCAAATGTTAAAGGTTATCAAAAAGTAACCCTGCCTATAGAAGATGTTGAAAACATCGATGCGCAGATTGAAGACTATTTGTTCGATCTCTGGCCTATAATGAGCGATGAAGAGATAGAAGCTATTAAAGGCAGCAAGGATATTTCCAAAAAGCTTGTTAACGATACATTGGGACATGTTGAGTTCAGCTTAACAATTAATGTGCCTGAGCATTACCTCGATCCAGCACCAACGATGCTGTGGGAGCTTAACATCCCCGAATTTACATCACGTATTTACCAGATATATAATAGCGATACAATATTAATAACAATCTGGCCAAATGTGGTTGGCGCACCTTCAACCAAAACCTATACCGGCTATTATAATATTTTCAGGCTTCGCAACTGGCCAACATGGAAGGACCCCGAAAGCGACCCGCTTGAACCGGGAACTCCGCCCGGACCGGGCAACCCGCTGGGTTTATTTGCCGCGCACTATGATGAGAACTCACTGCGCTATTTCCACGGCACAAATAAAAACGGACTGCTTAAGAATGAATACCGCGCTCTTTCTCATGGCTGTGTAAGGAATGATAACGGCAATATTGATAAGATGAAGAAGTTCATAGTGAAGAAAATGGTCACAAGCCAGGACCTCAGCTTTTGGGCTAACAGCAAAAAATCCATGATGTATAACTTCACCGAAGAAGAAAAACAGAAATTCCCGGTAAGGATAAAGTATAAAACTTTTGAGATAGGCACTGATTCATACGGTGATTATATTATTTTCTTTAAGGATGTTTACGGCTATGCCCGCGGAAACCGCTGGAGCAAGTTTGACAGGGAAGAACTTATGATATTTTCTACTGTTGAAAATATTGTTGCAGAATATAAAGCAGAACATAAACCAAACCAATTCCAGCTAAGTGATGATAAACTAATACCAATTGTTGAAAGCCTGATCTCAGATCACAAGGATTACGAAAAATACTATTTTGCTGATCTTCTTCAGGGTTCACAGACAAAATAAAAGGTAATTTTACATAACGGAATTACCTCAATTATCCGCTGGTATTATTTGAAGCAAATTCCCAAAATTGCGTTTTTTTTCTTTTTTATCATATCTGGAATAATCTATTCTCAGCCAAATACCTTTGGCGATATTAATTATAAAAAATTTGTAACTACCGTGGCGGGTGAAGATTCACTTATCTCGCTCCCAGATAAGTTCATTAAGTTCGGAAGCCTTACCTTGTATTCTGATTCTACCGAGGTCAGTCCTTCGAACTTTTACGTAGATTACCGCTTCGGGAAGATCAGGCTTTATAAATCTTTCATTGATGATATTATCAAAAGCGGTCAGCCTGAAAGGCTGCAGCTTATAATTACATACAAAAATTACCCTTTCGATATTGCCGATTCGTATTCGAGGTTTGAAGTTCTGAGCCGGCTTGATACTGCTACCGGCGACAGTGTTAAAGTAGCAGAAATCAAAAGTGATTTTGTTGAAGATATATTCGCAGGAACTGACCTGCAGAAATCAGGCAGTATTTTCCGCGGGTTCACCCTTGGTAATAACAGGGATCTATCCCTGCAGTCAGGCTTCCGCCTGCAGTTGAACGGCAAGCTCTCAAATGATATCGATATAACTGCCGCATTGACCGATGAAAATACTCCCATACAGCCGGAAGGCAACACTCAAAAACTGCAGGAAATTGACAAAGTATTCGTTGAGCTTCGCTCAAGCAATATTACCACAACACTTGGCGATATTGAAGTGAATTTTTCAGGAAGTGAATTTTTTAATTTCAATAAAAAGCTGCAGGGTGCAAAAGGCTTTGCGGGTTTTGATAAGACCGATATTTTCTTAACCGGCGCCTTAAGCAGGGGCAGATTCAACAGTAACTCGTTTAACGGGCAGGATGGCGTCCAGGGTCCCTACCGTCTTATCGGCGCTGATAATGAAGTTAATATCGTTGTTATAGCGGGAAGTGAGCGTGTTTACCTTGATGGTATTTTAATGACACGCGGCGAAAGCAATGATTACACCATCGATTATTCCAACGGTCAGATAAAGTTTACAAACTACAGGCTGATTACCAATGCTTCGCGAATTGTTGTAGATTTCGAATATTCCGATAAAAAGTATTCCCGAAGCTTTATAGCGGGTCAAACCCGCACTGCTGTAATTAATGAAAGGCTTAAACTCTCGTTTTCTTATATACGCGAGCGTGACGACCCCGATAAACCAATTGATTTTGTACTTTCTGATACCGATAAGACAATTATATCTGATGCCGGTGATAATAAATTTCTTGCATCAAAAAGCGGGGTGGTATTTGTTGGCAGAGATACTGCCGGAAATTCACTTGGATTATATATTCAGCGTGATACACTAATAAACTCACAAAGCTACACAAAATATATATATTCCCCGGGTGATACAAATGCCCTTTACCAGGTTACTTTTTCGTTCGTAGGCATTGGAAAAGGTGACTATAACAGTTTAAGCAGCAGTGCTTATGTATTTGCCGGATTGGGACAGGGAAGTTACCTTCCTTTAATATTTTTCCCCCTGCCTGTGGCATACCAGTCAGCGGATGTTGGCCTTAATTTCAAAATATCAAAGGACCTTTCACTTGTGATGGAAGGTACAGCCAGTGATTTTGATGCTAACCTGCTAAGCGATGCTGACGATACTGAAAATAAAGGCGGGGCATTTTCTTCAACACTTATTTTTAATCCCAAAAACCTGAAATTAGGAAAGCTTTCACTTGGTGAAGTTCAGCTGAACGTAAGGCAGCGTGTTGTGAATAAGCTCTATAATGCCGTTGACAGGCTTAACAGGGTTGAGTATAACAGGGTATGGGATATCCAGGATTCGAGTAAGCTGACAGAAGTTACTACAGAAGCAGGCTTAAGCATAAATCCCGGAAAGTATTTCCGTGTTGTTACCTCGGCAGGAAGGATCAAAAGGGGAGATACATTTAATTCATTAAGGGGGGCGGTTGATCTTAAGTTCGCAGGCGATAGCCTTTTGGTGCCATCGGTAGTTTATTATGCTGATTATATCACAAGCAAAGATAACTCACTTGATTACGGCGGCAAATGGATAAGGCAGTACGGTTCAGTTGATTATAAATTCAGGCTGTTCAAAGACCCAAGACTTGGAAAGTATAATCTAGCCGCTGAATTTAACGGGGAAGATAAACAAACACGTTCACTGAGTTTTGATACCACAAACACCGGCAGTTTCAGGTTTTATGAATTCAAGCCCCGATTTATAATTTCTGATCTGTTTAACATTGATCTTATTTACCAGTTCAGTTACAGGTTTGATGACCAGTTTTCAGCCGGCTCTCTTGCCAGGCAATCAAATTCTTACACCAGTACAGCCGGCATTAGGCTTAAGAACCTGGATTTTATTTCTGCAACAGGTGATGTGATAGTTTACGATAAAAAATATACTCCTGAGTTCCAGAGCAAAGGATTTGCAGATAGCCGCACAATTCTTGTTACCTCGCAAAGCAACTTATGGTTCCTTAACAGGGGATTTAATACTAACCTTTTTTATAAAGTATCCAGCGAGCGTACTGCTAAACAGGAAGTGGTATTTATTTCCGTGCCGCTGGGGCAGGGTAATTATAAATACATCGGAGATCTGAACGGCAACGGATTGCAGGATGAAAATGAATTTGTATTAACCAGTTTCGACGGAGATTATATAAAAATTTTAAGGCCAACCGATCAGCTCTTCCCCACAACAGATCTGCAAAGCTCGGCATCATTAAACCTTGTGCCTTCGAGATTTTTAGCTTCTATGGGAAGCGGAGCGGTGAAAACAGTACTTAATAACATAACCTCTGATACTTATGTAAGCGTATCAGAAAAGAGCAAAGATCCTTTGCAGAGAAATATATACCTGCTTAAGTTCAGCACTTTCCAGAATGATGAAAATACGATCACAGGCTCAACAACGGTTCAGCAGGATATAGGGATATTTGAAAATTACGATTACTTTGGCATTAAGCTGCGCTTTGTTCAGCGCAGAGGATTTATACAGTATTTTTCGGGGAATGAAAGGGTATTAAATGTTGAAAGAACCGGCAGGCTGCGCCTTTCATTTACTCCGGACCTGGCTCTTATTACCGATTATGTTACACAGATCGAACGCAATGCAGCCCCTGATGTTGAAATACGCAACTGGAATATCAACACAGAAGGTGTAACTTCGGAAATAATTTACAAGCCTAACCAGCTGATTGAAACCGGTTTTAAAGTTCAGATAAAAAGGGCAAATGATTTTTACCCGGCTTCGCCAACCCAGGCAGATATTAATGTGCAGACTTTCAGGCTTACGTACTCTCTTTCAGGCAAAGGAACATTGCGCAGTGAAATATCAAGGAATGAAGTAATATTAAATTCCAACCCGGCGTTTATTCCGTTTGATCTAACAAAAGGGCTGGTTGCAGGTAAAAGCTATTTCTGGTCAGTGAATTTTGAATACAGGATAAGTAATTTTATCCAGGCAACAATTAACTATTTTGGCAGGGCAGAAGACAGGTCAAAGGTAATTCACACCGGAACTGCTGAGATCAGAGCTTATTTCTAGAAATTTTATACACTTCAGCTTGTTAAAAGCAGAACACCCTTTTTTTTTGAGGGTAATTAAATTATTATTACATGAGAAAACTTACACACGAAGAAGTTGGGAAAAAACGAATTTCTCTAGATGAAACAAGGACAATTAAAAGGCATCCGATATATGCGGTGGCTGATAATATCCGCAGCATTTATAATGTCGGTTCCATTTTCCGCACAAGCGATGCAGCGCTTATCGAGAAGCTTTATTTAACCGGGTATACTCCATACCCCCCACGTCAGGAAATTGAAAAAGTCGCGCTTGGTGCAACAGAAGCTGTGCCATGGGAATATGTAAGAGATCCTGTTGAAGCAGTAAAAAAGATAAAGGAAAATGGAATTAAGATAGTTCCTCTTGAAATTACAAATAACAGCAGGAATTATTCAGAAATAGAAGCAGGTGACTTCCCGTTATGCCTGGTTTTGGGAAATGAACTTACAGGCGTATCTAATGAAATCATTGAAATGGCAGATTTTTCAATTGAGATACCTCAATACGGCTTTAAGCATTCAATTAATGTATCTGTTGCATATGGTATCGCTGTAATGGAGCTGGTAAGGAAGTGTCATCATCATAAGATTTTAGTCTAGATTCTTCACTCGCTTCGCTCGCTCAGAATGACAAAAATTATTTGTCATGCTGAACGAAGTGCTTGCCTTATAGTGCGAAGCACGAGAAGGAAGCATCCAGACGATAATTAAAGAAAACCTATTTATCAAAGATTTTAGTTTAGATTTAGAGGGGCATTTCGTGTCATAGCTTGCTTAGATTGGCAGAATTTTTTAGTAAACGGATTTACCCCCAACATACGTTTCCAAAACTTTAATTGTACTTATAGTTTCATCTTCCATTTCAAAAATATCCTCATTTAAGACTATAAAATCAGCAACTTTTCCTTTTGTTATACTCCCAGCGGCATATTCATTATGGCTTGCAAAAGCATTGTTGATAGTATATGCACGCAGGCATTCTTGAAGCGGTATACTGTGTTCAGGAGTGAATTCTCCATGCTCCGTATTACGGGTTACCGCAAGCCTTATGTTTTCAAACGGGTCAGCTTCAACTATTGGGAAATCAGTGCCGAAATTCATTACCCCGCCGGATTTTAATATATGAAAGTAATTATGTGTAAACGGGATCAATTTCGCAGGAATCTTCTCAAAAACAGTACGGGCATCATATTTAAGGTGCAATGGCTGCACCGATGCGATTATTCCATACTTCCCGAATTTTTCCATATCCTCCGGTTGAATATGCTGTGCGTGTTCAACTCTGTGCCGCAGCTTTTTAGTATTTGGCAGCCCCGCATATAACTCAAGTACTTCACTTACTGCTTTATCACCTATTGCGTGAATTATCATCTGCATACCTGCTGCATCTATTTTTTGGGCAAGTTCATAGATCCTTCCCGATCTGACAATTTCCGTCGTATATCCGTTATGATCTCTGCCTTTGTAGTTACGGGTGAACAGCGCGGTTTCTGAACCAAGAGCCCCATCCCAGAAAGCTTTAAATCCTTTAATGGAAAAGTAATCTTTATCTATTTCTGCTGTTTTATCCAGGAAATACTGCAGGTTATCAAATTCATCAAACGGAATGTAGGAGTTTATCCTTATATTCAGTCTGCCCTGTTTGTACAGATTTACATAAACATCAATATCTTCGGGTAAAGTAATATCACCTACTGAAGTAATGCCATATGAATGCAGCATCTTTATGCAGTCATATACCGCATCACATTTAACATTGAGTGAAGGCGGAGTAATGGTATTATAAACCCTGTACATTGTACCTTCTGTAACAAAGCCGGTAAATTTCCCCGTTGATGAAATTTCAATTTCATCTTTCGGCAAATTGTTATCGTTCACGTCAATGCCGGCCAAAGCCAAGGCTTTGCTGTTGCAAATTGCTGAGTGATAGTCGTAATTTGTAATATATAAAGGCAGCTCACTGAATATATCATCAATGATATTTCCCCGGGTTGTATCATGTCCGGTGAAAACTTTGTTAAGGTCCAGGTTTCCCCCAATAACCCAGCTTACTTTATTTCTGCTGGTATAATCGTTAATTGCATCCTTTAGCTCTGTTACTGAACTGATCAGGGAGCAATCCAGCCTTTTCATCATTATACCGCCGTTAACCAGGTGAAGGTGGCCGTCAGTTAATCCTGGTAACACAGTTTTCCCGTTAAGATCGATAATTTTTTTATAATTTTTCTTAAGGGTATCAGCTTCTTTATTTGAACCGGTAAAATCGAAATGCCCGCTGTTCACACCAAAGCATTCGGTGAATATACCATCGGGCTGCCATACTTTCGCATTTATATATAAGGCTGAAACAGGGGAGGGAGTTTTATTTTTCATCCTTCAGGTTTCGGGTCATAAGCTTTTCTGTTGCATGATGCGGGTCTTTACCCTGGAACAGTACTTTGTAAACCTGTTCAATTATTGGAAGCTCTACTCCCAGCTTTTTTGCGAGCTCGTGTGTCGATTCTGTAGTAGCAACTCCTTCTGCCACCATTTTCATTTCTGCCAGAACCTGCTTCAGCTTTTTACCTTTGCCAACTTCTTCGCCAACAAAGCGGTTGCGTGAGTGTTTGCTCATGCATGTTACAATAAGATCGCCTATGCCTGAGAGTCCCATGAAGGTATGTTCCTGTGCGCCGAATCTCATGCCAAACCTTGTAATTTCCCTTAAACCTCTTGTCATTATTGCGGCTTTTGTATTATCTCCGAACCCGGCACCATCGGCAATGCCTGCGGCTATTGCTATTACGTTCTTTAAAGCTCCGCCAAGCTCAACTCCAACAACATCGCTGCTTTTGTAAACTCGGAAATATTTATTGGAAAATGCCTTCTGAACTATTTCGGTGTTTTTTTCGTCAAAGCCTGCTGCTGCTACTGCAGTAGGTATCTGTTTAGCGGCTTCTTCTGCATGTGAAGGACCGGATAGTACTGTGATGTTACGTTTATCTATATTGTTAAAAACATTCTGAAAGATCTGTGAAACGGTCATTAAAGTATGATTTTCAATGCCTTTGGATACACTTAGTATCACCCTTCCTTTAAAATCAATATCTTTTATTTTTTCAATTACGCTGCGGATGTATTGTGTAGGGGTTGCTACCACTATTAATTCTTTACCTTCAATAGCTGAGTGGATATCACTGGTTATTGCAATTTTTTCGGGGATCTTTATCTTTGGAAGGTAATAAAAATTTTCGCGGAATTCACTTAAAGTATGGGCATATTCTTTATCGAACTCCCATAAAGTCACTTTATGCCTGTTATTGTGGAGTATAATTCCAAGGGCAGTACCCCAACCGCCTGAACCGAGTATGCAAATATTCATAAGCAAATTTATCTATAAAAATTTACTTATAAAATGTTAAATTGCGGCTCAAAAACTGCTATAAAGCCTATCAGACTGCTTTTCGTACAGCAGGATCAAGATGTTCAGTTTTTGAAAGGAGCCAGCTTCTCGAGGTAATATTTCTGCATTTTTTAAGCTGGAGAGCCAATGCAGAAAGATCTGTCTTGGAATTGGACCCCTGGTAATTTATAAGCTTTATAATGTATGTACAAAGGTTATCGTAACCGGTTCTTCTTTCATCGCTTATCATCTGGTTTTCTTTAAGGAATTTTTTGAATGCTTTAGCAGCCGATAAGGCTGATTCGTATTCTTCAAGCTCATAATAAATCATAATGTAAAGGCTTCGTATATCAAGATGAAAAGCGAACTCTTCCATACGGATCTTGCTCAGCCACTTTAATGAATCGCGGAAGTTGCCGCGGGCAAAATTCAGGAATGCATGGCTGTAGTTCTGAATATCCGTTTTCCTTGAAGGATGGAGCTCATTGCTGTATTCATCTATAAAATCTTCAAGCCATCTCAGCTCTTTCATTTTTACTGCCTGAAGCAGGATATTGCGGTAAAGATCTACAGGTACGTATTTATTAGCTTCGGTGGTATAATATTTATTCTCAAGCAGTATTTTGTATATCTCAAACAGCTCACCTTCATATCTCATATCATCGGGGTCAAGCTTTTCGCGCTTTAATATGCAGTACCCGCTGAGCTTTGAAAAAAGGAAATGTTTATCGGTCTGGCTGAACTTATCAAGATTTCTGATAACGGATTCTTTCAGCTCTCTGTATATATCGTCATTTTCAAAATAAAGATAAGCCTTTAATGAATTTATATAAGCGCGGACTATTTCTGATCCCGCCATTGAATGGGTCTTCATGAAGATCTCAAGCCTCTGGAAATCAAACAGGTTGAGAAACTGTGATATGAATTTCTTATTCCTGTTTATATTGAATGAACGCGAGTAGTTTAGCAGTGTATCATTATGCTTAATTGCCTCAAGCATAAAATAGCTGATAAAATAAGTGATCCCATTTATCAGTTTGCCTGCTTCGGTATCAACAAAGCTCTTTTTGGTTATTTTATCATTTATCATTCCGAAATAGAACTTTTCGGTCTCAAGCTTGAAATTATTAAGACATGTATCGGCATCAACAAGCTGAACCGATGATAGAAGCTTTTCAGCTTCGCGGATAGTTATTGCATGCATCCTCTCAGAGCCCCTTATTGCAAGCTCTTCAATGGTGTAAAGGGTTGATTCAGCCTCTTTGCGCTCAATATACTGCTGGCGGATAAATTTGGAGATCAATTGCTGCAGGTCATACAGCAGCCTTCTCATTGTAACTTCATTATATGGCAGCTCAGGGGATACTTTTTTATGTAGTTCCTCTTTTTTCAGCCTTGGATTTTCATAATTCGGGTGATATTTGATGATTGCATCAAATAATTTCACTACTTTAGCGCTTTTGTTAAAATAGGGCGAAATTATGAATTTTCTTAAAGATTTTATTTCTTCTCTGGTAAGGGATTCCAGCAATTCAATAAACGCGTAATCAAGCATTTTTAATTTTATTTATATGTAAATATAAGCAACTCAAATTCAGGAATCAATAGTAAATATTGTTAAAAATAATGATGAAATCAGCAAAAATTCGATAAAATTGTGTTCGTAATAGGAAAAAATAAGCAACTTAAGGTCTAAAAAGTGGTGGCAGGGTCAATCTTTAAGAGTTATGTTTGAACAGATAAGAAATTAAACAAACAAACAAATAATAAAACCCTATAATAACAAAAAAAATGAAAAAGACATTATTAACACTCGCTTTAACCCTTAGCCTTTTAACCGGATTTTCAGCAGTTAACACATTTGCATCAGAAACTAACGCAGCAAATACAGAATATTCAAACGGTTCAAGGATCTATGTAAAAGTATATGAAGACGGAGCAATATGGGTTTATGTTTATGAAGAAGACGGCACATTTGTAACAAAATATGTAGAAGAAAACTTTTAAATTAAAAAGATAAACTGATTTGTCAAAAATTAAATTCAGCATAGATAAGCCCGGAAATGTTACCCTTGAAATTTACAACCTGATTGGCTTAAAGATAGATGAACTTCCGGCCGGACATCTTGAAGTGGGGGATCACACGGTGTTCTGGAAGCCGAAATACAATCTTTCGGGCAGTGTGCTGAACTACAGGATAGAACTGAATAAACAGGTGATAAAAGAGAATATGTTCATTGTAAGATAATTTCTCTTAAAATGATTCAGGCCTTAATTAAACAAGTATTAGCAGTAATTATTCCGGATATATCGGATGCACCCGAAGAAGGCCTAGCAAGAAAAAAAGTCTCTTATGTGATAATTGACCAGACAGAGCAGTAAATGAAAATTTATTGCTCTGTTTTTATTTATATGCAGCAAATAAAAAGCCCGGTTTCCCGGGCTGTATATTTTTATAAATCCTTTACTTTTTTCTTTCGCTTAAACGGCGCGTCTATTTGTATCCAGCGGACCTTCCACCATTTTTCAAACCTGTTCTCTTCACCATACAGCAGCCTCTTTATATTTGCCCTGTGATTGTACGTTAAAAATATGCACACGGCAAGGCTAAAGTAAATAAGCGTATGGTAGCCGTCAATATCAACCCCGAAAACATTTTCCCTTATAAACATCGCGCTGGGGAAGGAATATGCGGCTACTATTGAACCAAGCGATACATATCCTGAAAACATAAGCACCACTATGAACATTCCAATAGCAATTGTCGCGTCAACCGGGGCAAGACTAAGCAGCATCCCCGCAGTTGTATTAATACCTTTGCCGCCTTTAAATCCCGCAAAGACTGTCCACACATGCCCAATGATGGCTGAAATACCTGCAATTAATTGTACTATTGTAATATCCTGGAACGGTGTGCGGTTTTCAAATGGAAGGCTTCCATAAAATAATTTGGATATCAAAAGTGTTGCTATGAATCCTTTGGCAATATCAACCAGCTGAACAAGTACGCCGATCTTCCAGCCAAGCACACGGAAAGCATTGGTGCTGCCCATGTTCTTGCTGCCATGCTGCCTGATATCAACACCTTTAAAAAGTTTGCCGAAAACAAGGGCTGTGGGGAAAGAACCCACAAGATAACTTAATGCAATTATTATAATTAAATATAACATACTCTAATATACAATACTCTTTAATTAAATAACAGTCTTAATATCACTAAAACGTTAGTTAAAACACTCAATTCTTTTAATTTCCGGGATTTCATGCATTAAAGCACGTTCAATTCCCGCTCTTAGTGTCATGGGTCTAAGCGGACAGGTATTGCAGGCACCAAGAAGCTTTAATTCTACAATTCCTTCATCACTTATCTTATCAAGCATTACATCACCGCCATCGATCTGCAGGTAAGGTCTGATACGCTCCAGCACTGAATTTATTTTAGCTTCAATTTCCGCTGTTTTTTCAGTCACTAACATTTAAAAGACCTTTGCTCCATCAGAGCATTAGCTCCGCAAAAATAAGAAAACTTTATTAAAAAATCATTAATGTAAATATACCTTATCACTCATGCTGCCAAATAAAACCAGTTATAAAATTTGCGAGCGCAGCGAAGCAATCTCAATCCAATATTAAATCAGATCTCTATAACCGGCAGCTTAGGCTGCAGCTTCGCTTTGGAAATAATATCATCTGTAAGGCGTTTTGCTATTGTTGTGAACTGCCATGCTTCTGCAGAATCAGGTTTTCCCAGTACAATAGGCTTTCCTTCATCTCCGCCAATCCTTACATCTGTATTAACAGCAATTTCTCCAAGGAAGTTTAACTTCATTTCTTCAGCAAGCTTTTTGCCGCCTCCTTCGCCAAAAATGTATTCCTTGGAACCATCCTTGTTTGAATAATAACTCATATTTTCAATGATTCCCAGCACGGGAACATTAACTTTCTCAAACATCTTTGCACCTTTGCGGGCATCTATCAGGCTGATCTCCTGGGGAGTAGTAACTATCACCGCGCCTGTAAGCGGCAGCGATTGTGTTAAAGTAAGCTGAATATCACCGGTGCCCGGAGGCATATCATATAACAGAAAATCCAGTTCATCCCACTCAACATCGCTCATAAACTGCTTTAACGCACTGGCTGCCATGGGTCCGCGCCAAACTACTGCTTCTGCTGCATCAACCAAAAAACCGATTGACATCATTTTAAGACCGTATTTTACTACCGGCAGAAGCCTGTTCTTTTCATTTATTTTTACCAGCTTCGGTTTTTCTTCAGTAACACCGAGCATTGTAGGAATTGAAGGTCCGTAAATATCAGCATCAATAATTCCCGTTTTATATCCTTCTTTTATCAAAGCGGCAGCAAGATTTACTGCAACTGTTGATTTACCAACTCCCCCTTTGCCTGAAGATACCGCTACATTATACTTAACTTTTGGTAATAAGCTCACTTTATACTGCTTTCAAATTAAATTTAAAACATAAAGCACAAATATAACAACAAAAAACCTCATTTTTGGGGTAAAAATGAGGTTTAAAAATCATTCCTAAATATGATAATTTACATATTCTTAAAAAAAAAGATATTCATTATTTTTCTTCCGGCGGAAGAGGTTCTTCCATATCTTTTGATGAACAAATATAATCTTTTACATAATTCCATGGATCAATGTAATCGCTGGATGCTTCTGAAATTCCCCTTGGTATCACTTTGTAAGCCCCATACTCTTCTGTATATTTAAATACCAATAAATGCTGCCATGATGAACCGCCAATAGTAGCAATGCAAACATCGCCGCCGGAATATATGATCTCGTAAAATTCAGGTGAGTAATTATTTATGAGATATTTTTTAACATTTAGCCTTTTGGATTCCAGCCAGTCTTCAGAAATATACTTGCGGAGCTTTTCTGAAGCGTTATCACCTTTAACCATCATTTCGAGGATTTCTTTAGTAGCCTGCTCCATCTTTTTTTTGTTCAGGTCATCTGCTTTTATATTCACATTTACAGCGAATATCAAAAGCAATAAAGCAATTGTAAATTTATACAGTTTCATATTTACCTTTCGTTTATTGTATATGATTTATTTTAATTTTTGTGCTATAATGAATTCCATACCTTTTAGCTTTTCTGAATGAATTAAATCTAACTCCGCAGTTTTTAGCATTTCTGATATTTCACCGGCTGAAAGCTTCAGCTTGCTGTATGAGCTTACCTTCATTTCCCACCTGCCATCAACAAATTCATGCAGAATGTCATTAACATTTACTTTTTCTTTCCCGAATTCCAGGAAACAGGTTAATATCCTCGTGGGTTCACTTTTTACGGGAATAACCCTTGATACTCCCTTTAACTCATTTGATAGATCCCTGAATGATAACACCAGCTTTCCGTTAATTATCAGGTTTTCTGCAGCATTTTTTATCATTTTGCGCACATCATCCGCAGTAGGAAGGTGAGTGATGGTATCACCCATGCACACTATCAATTCAGGCTTAATATTACCGGGATAGCTGAATTCTGCAATATCCCCGTTTATTGTTTTTACTTTATTTGATGAATTTTGTTTCAGCTCAGCCAGCAGTTTTTCACTTTGGTCTACGGCAGTTACATTAAATCCAAGTTCTATTAAGGCGGCTGACTGGATGCCGTGGCCTGAACCGAGATCTATAGCTGAGTGAGTTTCGGAGGGTTTTATATTATTTTTGATGAAATATTCGCGGGTTTGGTTTACCTGTACCCGGAAATCACCTGACATCCAGCTGTAAATATCTGAAAGTAAATAATCATAGTGATGTTTTACGCTGTTATTATTAGCAGATTTTTCTTCAGGATTTATTTCATTTTTCTCCATTCGATCTCACTTTCAGATTTATTATATATCTTGAATCCGCATTTTTCCAATACTTTTTGAGATGCGAAATTATTAATTTCTGTAAAGGCGTTAATAATTTTAACATTTTCATCAGAAAATGCCCATTGAATGATTAAACCCAAAGCTTCTGTTGCATAACCATTATTTTGAAATTCATCATATATCCTGTACCCAATCTCTGTCATTCCGTCTTTATCAGGATTCCCTTTAAAATGAAAATGACCGGTTATCCTGTTCAGTCGTGAATCAATAACCAGCCAGATAACCGCAAAAAGTACATAGTCAGGGTTTTCATCAATATATTTCAAAATCGGATCTTTGAAAGAATTCAAAAGACCCCGGGAGATAACCCGTTTGCCGGGATTTAAACTAAGCTTATCGGTAAGTTCATTATCATCTTTTATGTACAAAAACATTTCATCTCTGCTTAGCGGAAGCAGTTTGATCCTGCTGCTGAAGGGAATATCATTATTCAATCGCGTTCCCTTATATGCCAAAGCATTTTTACATCACTCATCATAGATGCAAGATGCGCAGGCTCAGGCGTTTTGGTATGTTTGAACTCATAAAACCCGTTCTTCTTTAACGCTTTAATTGAGGCTATATTATCTTCACGGGTTTCTGCAATTACAGCTTTTACTTCCGGGTGGGTGAATGCCCATTCAACCATTTGCCCGATTGCCTCTGTGATGTAACCCTGTACCCTGAAGCGCGGCTGGGTTGAATAACCTATTTCAATATAACCGTTACTATCAGCTTTTCTTTTGAACCCGATATCGCCGCAGATTGTGTTGCTTTGTTTTTCTGCAATTACCCATATGGTTGAAAATAAATAATTATCAGGGTCTTCTTTCATCCAGTTCAAAGTGTACTTTCTTATGGCATCACGGTACTGCAGGGTCAGCTCACGCTCTGCCCGCTCCAGCCCTAAGGAATCTTCTAGCCGGCTGTCTAAATGCGTGAACATTTCAGCCTGTTCAAGCGTCAAAGGGATAAGCTTCAGCCTTTCAGTTTCAAGTGTGATCATCTGCCTGCTGAAAATGTTATTGTCTCTATAACATCACCTAACTGGATCTTATCAACAACATCAAATCCATCCACAACTTTCCCGAACATTGTATACCTGCCATCCAAATGCGGCTGCGGTGAATGCGTGATAAAGAACTGGCTGCCTTCGGTATCTTTGCCGCTTGAAGCCATTCCCACCGTGTACTCATCAAAGGGCAGGGGGGAGAATTCGCTGCGTATTGAATAACCCGGACCCCCATAGCCTGTTCCCGTAGTGTCGCCGCCCTGTATCACAAAATTAGGCACAACTCGGTGAAATATTGTATTATTGTAATAACCTTTTTCTGAAAGCTTTACAAAATTCTGCACGGTGAAAGGTGCGAAAGTTTCATTTAGCTCAATTACAATATTACCCTTATTTGTTTTAATGGTTGCGAATTTTTTTTGATCAAGCTTTTCTATGAAAGCCCAATCAAAATCAGTTCGGTATTTGGGGGCTGTTATAATTTCGGATTTATCTTCTCCGGTAATTTTCTGCAAAGCGTCGCTTGACGCTTTGGCAATATCGTAGTCGCTGCTTTTTAAGTTTGCTGTCAGAATATCCTTTGCGCCGTCATACTTCACGTTACCCCAGGCTTCTATATACATCAGCATTACATCTTTATCTTTTGGCAGTGTAAATGATTGCCAGTCAAATGTCATTATCTGAGAGGTTTCTGCACGATACTCAAGGTAAATGGAATCCTGAAGGTTTGATAAGCAAATATCGGTTAACGGAGCGTCTTTTGATGAAGCGAATTCAGATAATATTAAACGTATAATATTTCGGTTTTCCTTATCCATTTTATCATCCAGCTCTGTAAGCGCGCTAACAAAAGCGCGGTACATTTTAGCAAGGTCATTAGAGCCTATCATAGAGCCGTCTTTATTCGGGTTAACTTCATTATACTCCATAACATCATTGCTGACATTTTCGCGCAGCTCTTTATATACCATCGGATCATCAAACGAGCCAAATGAACCAACTACCGCTGATTTTATATCGTAATTATCCGTTGCGTTGAATATCGCGAACATATCAGCTTTAGCTTCATCCTTAAAAATCTTAGCGTATGTTCTGATAGCTTCGGCTTTTATCTGCCAGTCATACGCCTTGCCGGGTGCTGTAATAAATAATATTTCCTGCTGAATTTTTCGTGCAAAGGGATTGCGTGTATCAGCTCCGGCAAAGATTTTACCCAATGCCTGCCAGCTTACTATTGATACATGGACCGAAGGATCTTTTACAGCAAGATCAACCAATGCGTTAACGGTTTTATCAAGAAGGGGAGAGTTCATATCAATTTTGTAATTCCCAAGCGCATTTATTATGCTGACCTTTACCCGCCAGTCGTTATCTTTAGCGAGTGCCTCGAGCAAAAATTCAATCGAGGATGTATCCTGTTGTTTCCCCAGTGATGAAAATGCCCACATTCTTGCGATCGGGTCAGGCGAGGTTGCTGATATAACAAGTTCAGTATTGTACGCTATCAATGCATCCTTATCGCCAATGCGGTTGAATGCAAAAATTACATTTCTTCGCAGAGTGGAATCAGCAGACTGTTCAAACAACTCAGCAAGTTTTCTAAAACCCGCATCATTTTTTATTTTGCGCATTCCAAATCTTGCAATTGCCATTGCAATCGCTGAATTTATCAGCCGATTTTCTGAATTCAATTTTACGAGTATATTCAGATCTTCTTCATTTCCTGTTTTACCCAGACTGTTAATGATTTCTATAATTAACAGTGTCTTGTTATCCTCATAAATAATTTCATTTAACTTCTTTTTAAGAAAAACCGGAGATTTGGGGCTGTAAATTTGTCCCAATGCAAAAGCTGACATTTTTGCTGCAAACTGGTCTGTTGAGGGATCCAGGAGTTTTTCACCAAGTATATCAATAATAGAGGTATCGTTGATGTTTGTAAGCGCAAACGCAGCCAGGGAAGCCTTATCATTATCAGAAGATCTCAGCATTTCAAGAAGTTGATTGTCTTTCCCGAATGTTCTGGTGTCTTTTAATTCGAGTATTAATTTTTCGTCACCATTTAGCTTTTGTGAAAATGCCGAAATACAGGTTAGTATTGTTAGTAGAAGGAGATACTTAGCTGCGCTCAGAAACAGGCTATTTTTTCTTAACATCACTTTTCTTTTTAGGTTCAGTTTTCTTTTTATCAACCGGTTTTTTTACATCAGTTTTTTTCTTTACGTCAGTCTTTTTCTTAATATCGGTTTTCTTTTCTGTTTTCTTATCAGTTTGCTTTTTTTCAATAATTTTCTTTTCGTTAAGTTTCTTCTGCTGTTCTTCTTTTATCTTTTCCTGCTTTTCGTTTTCTGCTTTTTCAAAAGCATCTTTTTTGGCTGAAAACTCAGCGAAGTTATAGAATTTGTAACCAAGCTTTTTCAGCTTTAGTACTTCATCATAAAATTTTTCAAAATCATCTTTATTTACTGAAATTGAAGTTACTATACTTTTTGCAAGACTTCCTTTTGTTCTTAGGTTTGATGCAAAAGCGCCGTATTTATCTTCGGCTTCTTCTTCGGCTTTTTTGAAAAGAGCTGAAAGCTCGTGATCATTTATGACACGGATCTTATATGAATTCAGCTCATTTTGAACCATGGTTAAAAATGCGGGATTTATATCGTTATCTTTCCTTGTTAATATAACCGTTGTAACGGTTGGGAAATCCACACTGAAGCTTTTAACACGCTCGCGAATTGCTTTTTCATCCATTGAAGCATTGAAATCAGTTTCGTAATTCTCTTTTTGTCCAACAGTCAGATTGATTATCACATCCTTTTTATGATGCAGCAACTTGTTCTGCAGGTCTATTTCATCCAGGTTCCGGGGGAATACAAAGCTGAACTCCTGCTTGTTCATAAGGAGCTTATCAATTTCTTCATTTTCATAATCAGTGATATTATTGATTATTACACAAACAATTGCGCTTTCCCTGTGAACTTTATCGGAGTGAATTATATTTAACTTTATAAGAGGCAATTTACCGGAAGTAGTATCTTTTTCGTTAACACTTATCATTACATCTTTTGTAATGATATCCTCGTAAACTGATGTAACAAAGCCATAATGATTAAAAAATGAGTTAAGTTCTGCATTTACTTCTATTGAAGTAAGATCATTTGGAATAAGTATGTTTTTAGAAAACAGTGATGCATCTTTAGACTCATTTTTTGCAGGTTTTTTCTGTGGTTTTTCTTCGTTGTTTAAAGTTACCCATTCACTTTTTACACCGAAATTCCTTAAAACTGAATCCACTCCCTGTGATAGAAAACTTTTAAGATGTTCAGGGTCTATTTTGCCGTTTGAATTCTGTTTATTTTCACCAGGAATATTAATAGAATTCGGTTTTTGATCAGTGCTTTCTGAAAGCATGTATTTTGAAATCAGAAGAGAACCTGTTACAGCAATTAAAGCAATAATTACTATTACTTTGTTACGGAACGATTTAAAGAAATCTTTTATTTTAGATATTATCACTATAATTAACTGAAATTACTACTTTTTAAATATAAATATGGCAGTTTTATATAACTAAAAATATTTATATTTTGTCATTAATACTACATAATTTTCAGTCTTAAATCAATTTAGAGGAGATTTTTATTATGGAACCAATTCCTGTAATGCAGGATTCATATACCGGGGCACAGGATTCAGCCAGAACATTCATACTTAAGGTATATATGTGGATGTCTTTGGGTCTTTTTATTACAGCTGGTGTTTCAGTTGCACCATTTTTAATACTTTCTGAAACACAATTTATTAATCTTATATCGGAGTATATATATGTATTCTACGGATTAATGATAGTTGAATTCCTTATTGTACTCGGGCTTTCTTTCCTGATAAATAAAATGCCTGCGATTTTGGGACTACTTGCATTCCTGTTCTATTCGTTCTTAAACGGAGTAACACTTTCACCTATCTTTATAATTTATACGGGTGCATCAATATTTTCTACATTTTTGATCTGCTCAATGATGTTCGGCGGAACAAGTATTCTTGGGTTCATTACTAAAATGGATCTTACTAAGTTCGGCGGATATTTGACTATGGCTCTCATCGGACTCATAGTTGCCATGGTTGTTAACCTGTTCTTGAACAGCAGCATGATGAGCTGGATTATTTCATTCGTTGGTGTCGTACTTTTTGTGGGCTTAACGGCTTACGATACCCAGAAGATCAAAAATATGGCTGGCGGAATTGACGCAGCTTCCGAAGACGGTAAAAAAGCATCCATCATGGGTGCATTAACACTTTATCTTGACTTCATTAACCTGTTCCTCTTCCTGTTAAGGCTGCTGGGCAGAAGGAACTAAAATTTTATTCTGAAAACAAATTAATTAACTATTTATACTAAATGATAAAAAATATTAAATTACTGCTTATCCTGTTGTTTTTCGCGGCGGCGCAGGTTTACTCTCAGGTAAACTTTGTGAATGCGTTCCCGAATCTTTCCTTTTCGCTTCCTTTGTTTTTAACTCATTCCGGTGATGGAACAAACCGCATATTTGTTGTTCAGCAGCGCGGACTTATCAGAGTTTTCCCGAATGATTCAATGACAACAAATGTGCAGACATTTTTGGATGTAACCAACTTAGTAAGCCAGTCCGGAAATGAAAGAGGCTTGCTCGGGTTAGCATTCCATCCCAATTATACATCAAACAGGTATTTTTATATTTACTATACCCGCTCAAGCGATGGAGCGTTAAGGATCTCAAGGTTCACAACCCAGTCAGGTAACCCGAATAAAGCTGATTCATTAAGCGAGCTTAACATGCTTACTATACTGCATCCCACATATACCAATCATAACGGCGGATGCCTGATGTTTGGCGGAGAAGGTAACCTTTACATCGGGACAGGTGACGGCGGCTCAGGCGGTGACCCGAACAATAATGCGCAGAATGTAAATTCACTATTAGGTAAAATATTAAGAATTGATGTTAACACTCCCAGCGGCGGAAACAATTACAGCATTCCGCCTACAAATCCGTTTGCAACAGGCGGCGGAGCGCCGGAAATTTATGCTACTGGTATGAGAAATCCATGGCGTTTTTCACGAGATGCAGTTACAGGCACAATTTACTGCGGTGATGTTGGCCAGGATGCCGTTGAAGAAGTGGATACTCTGGCAGTAGGTAAAAATTACGGGTGGAGATGTTATGAGGGCAATCAGCCTTATAATACCAGCGGCTGCCAGGCTATAGGTACTTATACTTTCCCGATAGCTACATATCCCAACTCGGGTTCTGATATATCCATTACCGGCGGTTACGTTTACCGCGGGTCCAGAGTTCCCTGGCTGGTAGGAAGATATATTTATGCAGATTACGGCAGCAGAAAAGTATGGAAATTATTGCTGAACGGCGGAACAGTAAGTGATAATTCAATAATAGGTATTGCTCCTCAGGGTGTTCCTTCTTTTGGTGTTGACCAGAATAATGAACTATATATTGTAGGTTCAAGCGGTACTATTTTTAAGCTGCAGGATGCTTTAATAGGCATAAACGGCAATTCAAATGAATTGCCTGCCGGATTTTCACTGGAACAGAACTACCCGAATCCGTTCAATCCCGCAACAAGCATTAACTTCAATATTGGTGATAATGCATTTGTTAATATCGCTGTATATGATATGACAGGAAAAGAAGTATCCGTGCTGCTTAATGAAACCAAAGCTGCAGGCAGGTATTCAATTGAATGGAATGCGCTTAATATGCCAAGCGGTGTTTATTTCTATAAGATGACAATTAATGGCAGCCAGTCTGTTGAAAAGAAAATGGTGCTGGTAAAATAATTTGTAAGTATAAGTAGTAATTATAAGCTACTAAACAAAAAAGCGTTCAATCCCTTTGAACGCTTTTTTTATTAATAAATAATCTGTATTTTATCCGAATTATTTATCTATATGCCAAAAATTTTTCACGGAATATTTCTTTTATTTATTCATTACTGTGTTTTTTCGCAGTCATATTCTATCGATACCCTGATCACAGGACTCCCAAAACCTGTTGCATTTTCCTTTATGGATTCAGATAAATTGTTAATAACTTTAAAAGACAGTACGGTAAGAGTATATAATCAAAACGGTTCCTTCATTAAAACCTTCTGGAATTTCAGAGATTCACTTTATTTTTCCGGCCAGGAAAGCGGAGTGCTGGGTGTCTGTACTGACCCCGGCTTTAACTCAAACCATTACGTATATGTTTATTATACACATCTCTCGCCGCCATCAATAAGGGTGATAAGGTTCACAGAAAATAATAATACCGGTACATCACCGGTAATAATACTCAATATTCTGCAGGCTCAATCGGGAATTCATTACGGGGGAAATATGCACTTTGGAGCTGATGATAAATTATATGTTTCTGTAGGTACCGGCAGCAATAACAATGATGCGCAGCTTTTGAACTCTCCGCGTGGTAAGATACTAAGAATAAACAGGGACGGTACTATACCTGTCAACAATCCGTTTTATGATGATGGTAATCCTTTGACCGGAAGTGATGACAGGATATGGGCTCGCGGCTTAAGAAATACCTTTGATTTTTGTTTCAGTCCTTTTAATGATTCTTTATATTCAACGGAAAACGGAAGCTCAGTAGATGAGCTGAATTTCATCAGAAAAGGGAAAAATTACGGCTGGCCTGTTTGCCAGGGGTATTGCTCACCTTACATTGATTCATTGAAACAGCCGATGTTCGCATTGAATGCTTACGTGCCTACAGGTATAATTATATATAATGGTACACAGTTCCCCACGCTTTCCGGTAAAGTGATATTCGGCAGCTATAGCTTTCAATCGTTATATACAGCCACTTTAAATTCTTCACTTGATTCTATTGAATACATAACTCCCTGGGCTGCTACAGGCAGGCCTGTTTCTGTTTCACAGGGGACGGACGGAAATATATATGTTCTTAATTATGGTTTTACAAATGAAGGCACTTTTATCAGGGTCAAGCCTTATATAACTTCAATTGGCAATAATAACTATATAATAAACTTTTCACTTTCACAAAACTATCCTAACCCGTTTAATCCTGTAACAAATATCAAGTATGAAATTCCTGTGAGTTCATTTGTTACAGTGAAGATTTATAATTCACTTGGAGTACAAATTAGTACCATTGTTAATGAAAACAAAAAGCAGGGCAGTTATGATGTTAATTGGGATGGCACCAATTTCCCAAGCGGTGTATATTTTTATGAGCTGAGTGCGGGTGAATTTACAGAAAGAAAAAAAATGGTATTGGTGAAATAAAATTTGTCGTTATTGCGGAAGCAGGAATCTTCTGTTTTAATGTTTAAAACCGCCTGCCGTATTTATGGCAGGCTTTTTATTTTTATGATGGGTATATTTGTAGATTATTATGGAAAAATCAACAAAATACAACAGGATCTTAGTTACAGCTGCTTTACCTTATACCAACGGAAATATCCATTTAGGGCACATAGCGGGAGCATACCTTCCGCCGGATATGTATGTCCGTTATTTACGGGCTGCAGGCAGAGATGTAGTTTTCATCTGCGGCTCCGATGAACACGGCACAGCCATTGAAATGTCTGCGCTGCAGGAAGGTGTTTCACCAAAAGAGATAATTGATAAGTATCACTTTGCCAATAAAAAGGCTTTTGAAGATCTGGGTATCGCATTTGATATTTATTCCCGTACTTCAACAGAAATGCATAAAAAAACCGCACAGGATTTTTTCCTTAATCTTTACAGTAAAGATCTTCTTTACAAAAAAACTGAAAAGCAGCTTTATTCCGAAAAGGAACAGCGCTTTCTGGCTGACCGTTATGTAATCGGCACATGTCCGGTCTGCGGCTTCGAAGAAGCCAGGGGAGATGAATGCGAAAATTGCGGAAGCGCGCTTTCACCGCTGGAGCTCATTAATCCGCGTTCCAAAATTACTGGTGATACACCTGTTGTAAAAGAATCAACTCATTACTTTTTCCCGCTGTCAAAGTTCCAGGATAGATTAAAGGAATGGATTGCTTCACACGGTGAATGGAAGCCAAATGTTGTGAATTACTGCAATGGCTGGTTTAAAACGGGACTTCATGACAGGGCAATTACACGTGATATGGCATGGGGAGTTCCTGTACCCGTTGAAGGAAACGATGGCAAAGTGATTTATGTCTGGTTCGAAGCGCCTATAGGTTATATATCTATCACAAAGGAATATTTTGAAGAACTGGGTACTCCTGAAAAATGGAAAGATTACTGGTGTAAGGATGATACTATGCTTGTTCACTTTGTTGGTAAGGATAATATTATATTTCACGCTATTTTTTTTCCGGCCATGATAATGGCGCATGGTGATCTTATTCTTCCAGATAACGTTCCGGCGAATGAATTCCTCAATTTTGAAGGCGGCAAGCTTTCAAAAAGCAGGGGACACTCGATAGATGTAGCTTATGCTGTTGGTAAATATAACCCCGATAGCGTCAGGTACGCTCTTGCAACAAGCCTGCCTGAGAATAAAGATTCCGATTTCTACTGGAAAGACCTGCAGGCTAAAAATAACAACGAGCTTGGTGCAATTCTCGGAAATTTTGTTAACCGTACATTCGTATTCGCGGAAAAATACTTTGAAGGAGTAGTTCCTGAAGCCGGTGAATACAAAGAAATTGACAGTAATATTATAAACAGCATAAAATCATATACATCAAGTATTGCATCTTATTATGAAAATTACAAATTTAAGGACGCAGTAAGTGAAACTATGAATCTTGTCCGCGAAGCGAATAAGTATTTTAATGATACAGAGCCATGGAAGGTAATTAAAGATGATAAAACAAGATGCGGTACAATTATAAATACCTGCCTTCAGCTTTGCAGAGCATTTGCCGTTTTATTCAACCCGGTTTTGCCTTTTGCATCAGAAAAGCTGTTCAGAATGCTGAATATATCTCCTGAAGGTAACAGCTGGAACAGCTCATATGAAATGCTTCTTAAAGGCGGCCATAAGCTGAACAAACCGGAAATTTTATTTACAAAAATTGAAGATACTGAAATTGAAAATTAATACAATAATCTAAATATAAAATCATTTAATGAACGATAATTATTCATATACATTCGGTAAAAAAGTTTACGATCTGAGCGCAAGGACCCATGTAATGGGTGTTATAAATGTTACACCTGATTCATTCAGCGATGGCGGAAAATTTATGGATCCTGCAGCAGCAATCGCTCATGGCAAAGAAATGGAAAAGCTTGGCGCTGATTTTATCGAAGTTGGCGGGGCTTCCACTCGACCCGGTGCAGATGAAGTATCCGCTGAAGAAGAATTAAAAAGGGTCTTACCTGTGATAACAGCACTTGCAAAAGAGGTAAGCATTCCCATAAGTGTTGATACCTATCGCGCTGAAGTCGCAGATGAGGCTCTGAAAGCAGGCGCGTTAATTGTAAATGATATCAGCGCATTCGGGTTTGAAAGCGTTATGGCTGAAACAATTGCAAAGCATAAAGCCTCAGCAATTGCGATGCACATCAAAGGTACACCTAAAGATATGCAGAATGACCCAAAGTATGATGACCTTATGGCTGAGATAATAACTTATTTTGAAAATGTTGCATGGAAAGCAAATGTAGCTGGTATTAAACAGGTAATTATCGATCCGGGAATTTGTTTCGGTAAAACGGTTGAACATAATCTGCAGATACTTAAAAATCTGAGTGACTTAAAAAGACTTGATACTCCTATAATGATAGGTGTTTCAAGGAAAAGCATGATTGCCAAGATACTTGATAACGAGGATGTTAATGACAGGCACGAAGGTACTATTACGCTCAATACAATTGGAGTATTGAACGGTGCTCATATTATCAGGGTACATGATGTAAAAGAAGGAGTTAGAACAGCAAGAATCATTGACGCATACAGAAAAGCATAGTAGTATATTTAAATTCAGATAACTAACCCGTTGAATATTTTCAACGGGTTTTTTATTTTTTTTCCCACTTCCAAATTAAACATGTTTCTTTCGAATTTAACTCTTATTTGAATTTCTACCGTAAAACTGTCATTTGAAATAAATCACGAAAAAAGCTAGGGTAAACTGTTGCTATCTGATACATAAAATATTATGTTTACATAAATCAGTTAGTGAATAACGTTACTTAGTATAGTATTATTCAGTAGTAATAATCAGTATAAATTTCTTTATAGGGGGAGAAATTTTATGAAAAAGTCTACAATCTTTGTTTTAGTTTTTTTTATTTTAGCATGTGTTAAACTTTATTCTCAGCCTTACGGATGGTTCACGCAGACTAGCGGAACAAGTAATAATTTAAACGGAGTTTATTTTGCCAGCGCATCAACCGGAATTATTGTAGGTCAATCCGGTACAATTCTGCGAACCACCAATGGTGGTACGAACTGGGCTGCAGTATCCAGCGGTACAAATGTCCATTTGTTCGCTGTATATTTCATTAACGGAAATACCGGCTGGGTTGTTGGAGATGTGGGTGTTATTCTGCGCACAACCAACGGAGGCTCAAGCTGGAACAATCAGCCGACAGGTGTGGGGTACCAGCTTCGTTCAGTAAGCTTTATTAACTCAGCCACCGGCTTTGCAGCAGGATGGTATGGTACTTTCCTTCGTACCACCAATGCCGGAACTAACTGGGTTTCTTACTCAACCGGTTTAACAACAAACCTGACAAGCGTAAGCTTTGCAGATGCAAGTAATGGGTTTGCAGCAGGGCAGTTCGGCAAGCTTATAAGAACTACAAACGGCGGTGTTAACTGGTCTGAGATCTCAAGCGGTACATCATCACAAATTGAAATGGTAAACTTTACGGCAACTAATGAAGCCGTTATAATTGGTGAAGGCGGATTTATTCGTAAATCAACTAACCTTGGCAACACATGGAGTGGCCAGTCCAGCGGAACAAGTAACTGGCTTATGGCTAATTCTGTAAAGAATCAGAATTTTTATGTACTCGTAGGTGATTACGGTACTATCAGGAAAACTTCCAACGGTGGTACCAACTGGTACAGCCAGACTAGCAATACATCTAGTATGTTAACTGCCGTATCATTTGTAGATACAAGTATAGGCTGGGCTGTTGGAATAAACGGAACGATCATTAAAACCACAACAGGGGGCTGGTTATTACCGGGTGCGGCATCACTAAGTGCTCCTTCAAACGGTGCAACATGTTTCAGTACTACAGGTACTCTTGATTGGTCTGATGTTTTCCCGCCGGTATGTAATTACAGGCTGCAGATAGCAACTGACCAGAACTTTACGAATATAGTTTATAATGTTGCAGGTATAAATGTTTCACAATATGTTATGCCTCCGGGAGTTCTTGCATACAACACTCAATATTACTGGCGTATCAGAGCTACCAACCAGGTGGGTGAAAGTGCAAGCTGGTCAAGCGTTCGCAATTTCAGAACAGCTTTGCCAGAAGTTTACGCGCCGAATCTGTTACTGCCTGCTAATAATTCTACAGTTAATATCACGCCTGTTTTAAGATGGGATACAATAACTATTGCTTCATCTTACAGGGTCAGAATTGCTACTGACACAGGTTTTACAAATCTTGTGCTTGATTCAAACAATATTGTTAACAGGCAGATAACAGTACCGGCAGGAAGACTGCAGTCAAATACAAGATATTACTGGAAAGTTTTATCAAATAATGTATGTATGTCAAGTCCGTACAGTACCAGGTGGAGCTTTACTACAGCAATTACAGGGCTAAGCCAGAATAACAGTGAAATTCCTGCAGAATTTAAGCTTTATAATAACTATCCGAATCCGTTCAATCCAAATACATTAATATCGTTCGATATTCCCAAAGCATCGAATGTTAAGCTAACTATATTCAATGTTCTGGGTGAAGCAGTTAATACTGCAGTAAATGAAGAATTAACTCCCGGTAAATATTCATTTACATGGAATGCATCAGATATGGCAAGCGGATTATATATATACAGGCTTGAAGCAAGCGGAAATGACGGAGAAAAGTTTGTAAAGACATTTAAAATGGTTTTAGTTAAATAATAATTTCAATTTGTAAAAGGTTTATATAAAAACTTGGTTTTTTAATGTTTAATTCAAACAATTGTATCTAAAACTACAGGGGGAAAGAAATGAAAACGATAATAAAAATAACAGTATTAACAATGCTGTTTATTACATCAGTTTCATTCAGTCAGTTGGTTACAAAGGTTCTTGTTTACAACGGTCCGGGCGGACAAATTGATAAATGTACCGGTATAACCCAGGATAACTTCGGGTTTGTATATGCAACCGGTGTCAGCTGGGGTTCAAACAGTACAAAAGAAGATTATGCAACCATAAAGTTCGGAGAGGATGGGGACTATATCTGGGCAGTCAGATATGACGGTCCAGGACATAACCTTGATTATGCTTCTGCTACAACAATAGATAATGCGGGAAATGTATATGTGACGGGCTGGAGCCGTTCAGGTGGAGATTACGGAAGTGAAGATTACTGTACGATAAAATATAACAACAACGGCCAGCAATTGTGGGTCGCAAGATATGATGGAGCAGTCGGTTCAGAATGCTATTATTATGATTATGCGAATGCAATTGTTGTTGATAATGCAGGTAATGTATATGTAACAGGTGAAAGCTGGGGAAATGATGATCTCAATGGTGATTACCTGACAGTAAAATATAATTCAAACGGTGTGCTTCAGTGGGCAAAGAGGTATAACGGTCCTTCAAGCAAAAATGATAAAGCGCTTTCAATAAATCTTGATGCAAACAGTAATGTTTATGTTACAGGCGGCAGTGAGCAGCAGGGTAAGGGCTATGATTACTTAACCGTTAAATATAATGCAAGCGGTCAGCAGCAATGGGCATCAAGATATGATGGTCCTGCATATCTTAATGATATAGCAAGTGAGCTTAGAGTTGACGGTATGGGTAATGTATTTGTAACAGGTTCTTCTCATGGCGGAAATTCAAAGCTTGATTACGCAACTATAAAATATAACACCTCCGGACAGCAGCAGTGGTTGAAAAGATATACAAATACTCCAATTAATGATACTGATGCAGCAACCGGAATTGACCTGGATGTTTACGGACATGTTTATGTTACCGGGTACAGCAAATCATCAGGAACAGCAAGCTATGATTTTGTTACAATTAAATACAATAATTCAACAGGCAACCAGGATTGGCTTAAAAGAAATGACGGCGGACTTTCTGATAAAGCCCGGGATATAAAAGTTATAAATAAAACCTGTATAGCTTCCGGTTCACCGGGCGGCGAAGGCGATGTACCTTGCTGGGATGTATACGTTTATGTTACAGGCGAAAGCTTTAAAACAGGACAGCAGAATGATTTTTTAACCTATGGTTACGGTGAAACCGGCA
The DNA here is from genome assembly GCA_017303675.1 of Ignavibacteria bacterium. Classification (NCBI taxonomy): domain Bacteria; kingdom Pseudomonadati; phylum Ignavibacteriota; class Ignavibacteria; species Ignavibacteria bacterium. Next base: position 1,202,659 of record JAFLBX010000002.1, on the reverse strand, counting down.
ACCAGAGGTGGGAATGCAGGTTCAATGGTCCGACAAATGCAGGTGATGGAGCGTATAGTATTTCAGTAAAACCCGCATACCCGATAATATATGCAGGTGGTTTCTTTGGAAATGATTATGGTGTTATCGGGATAACTGAACTTACAAGGAATGGCTCAGGTGATTTTAAGGGACTCTCAACTAACTATCCCAACCCGTTCAATCCTTCAACAAATATCAGTTATAACCTTGTAAAAGAATCATTTGTAAAGATAAGTGTATATGATTTACTAGGAAGAACAGTTGCAGAGCTTGTTAACGGTAAAAAGCCGGAAGGTTTACATTCAGTTACCTTAGACGCTTCAAACCTGAACAGCGGTGTATATTTCTACAGAATTGAAACCGATTTTGCTTCAGAAACTAAAAAGATCGTTTTGATTAAGTAATATTACCAGAAATACCTCCGATTGAATTTTCCCGGAAAATGGCCGGGAAAGCTCTTCGAAAAAGGCGTTACCTGAAAAAGTAACGCCTTTTATTGTTAAAAACTGAATGTGAAGCAGAAATTATGTTACTGTTTAAGTATCTGCCTTAACATAGCGTTCATCCCTGAAAAGAAATACCCGTTTGGCTCTTCTGCCAGCTTTCTTTTTGCTTCGTTCTGCGCAGCTATTGGTGAATTTTTCACATCTGCATTAAACTGAGGCATGTTAAACAATGCTGTGTAAGGATTAAATACGGTATAGCTGTATTTATTAATTACATCCGCATTTTCAGGTGTTCTTTTAAGAAATAAAAATGAAAGATCATCAAAGTAGACAAGTGCCCACTCTTTGTTGCGGAATAAAAACTCGGTGATGTTCTGTTTGATCACATTCGGGAACCGTGTGAGCAACGGGTCAAAAAACATTACCTGGTTTATCCCGTACTTCTCAAGTTTGTTCTCAAAACCAGGCTGCATTTTAAGTATGGAATTATATTCATTGTATAACTCATCGCTAAGATTGCGGCTGTCGATAAATATATTCTCCTCTGGAATTTCCCATTTCAGGTAGCCGCCGGTATCAAAATTATTGAACGGTACACCTTTAATCTTATTTTCTTTAATGAATTTGTAAAGACCCAGAGGAAAATATCTGCCGCTGATCCCTGTTCCCGCTTCACGGTTATACTGGATAGATATGTAAAATTCATCCCTCTGGAACTGTACAGCTAAATAAATAAAAATTATCATCAAAACAATTAATGAAGGATACCCGTTTATTATTTTTCTGTACATGCTGCTTTTTATTCCGGATAGCATTCCATCAATGCTTATTATTAGTAAAGGAACAACAATAAGCTCAAAATCGACTGTGAATCTTATAGCGGTAACTGAATAAAACCCAAATACCAAAACCAATAATGCAAACAGGATATCCTTTTTTTTGTATGCAAAATATAGAACAGCAATAGAAGAAAACAATAATATTTTGTATATGGTTATAACAAACGTAGCATTTATTTTACTGCTGAAAGGGCTTATCCATTCCGCGATATTTTCCAGCATTTTCATATTTGTGTGCTGATAAATATATTGATATGTCGAAAAGCCATGCGGGTTTACAAGCAGTACTAACAATGAAATGAGTGTTATTATTACAAGTATTTTCAGCCTGCCGGCTTCTTTTATTTTATCAAAGCTTCCCAAAGCGGGTGAAGGAAATTTATATGTGAGTAATTCCGAAGATGTAAAGATAAGAAGAAAAATAATGCCTGTAATTACTCCCGGATGCAAATTGCCCCATAATAAAAAAATTACAGGCAATAGATACAGCCTGTTGAAATATTTATCACGGTCTATATACCTGTAAGTGAGCAACAGGTACAGCATTATTGCTAAAAACAAATATGTGAATAAATGCGGCCTGGGTGAAAACCTGTTAAACATCCCTGCAAGAAGAATGAATGACCCTAACAGATATATAATTAAATTGATCCTGAACTTTGAATATAATCTGAACAGGATAACAAAGATTATACAAAATACCACTGAACGGAAGATATAAATTCCGTTGTAACCAAAAGCCTGGAAAATTTTGTAAAATAGAATGTCAGAACCCCATTCAAACGGGATCCATTTTGTTTCCGGTGCTACATACCCGAAAACATCAGTAACAGGAATGCTCCCGCTTTCAGTAATATACTTACCGGTAGAAAGATGCCAGAAAAAATCATCATCTTCGATTTTATGTGTTGTTGCAGAAACAACAAGTATCATAAAAATAAAATATGAAAGCCATATGACATATTTATTCGTTTCTGATAAGGGTATTTTGACGGTCTTATTTTTATTTATATTTTTAGTATTTTTTCGCAATTAATCCAATAAAATAAACTACAATTTAATAAATTCTAAATTTAATTAAACCGATTAAAAAATAAAAAATTTTACATTTTCCTGTGTACATATATTGTATGATATAAATAATATTTTGATCCTATGCATGTAACTGTTACTTTAAAATTTAATTAATTTTTCTTATATTTGTTAGATTTTCTACAAAAATTGGGCAAAATAGTGCTTTTTAGCGGATATTATGGCTATTAAGATAAATATTGGTTCTTTAAACGAAGGTTCACAGGTTCTCGAGCTTATTTCTGACGGAAAAGAAATAGGTCTTGATGACGGATTTGTAAAGGATCCGCTCGAAATAAAGCTTGAGTTGTTTAAAACTACACATCAGCTTGATATAAAAACGCAGCTTAAAGGCACAATATTGCTTGAGTGCGACAGGTGCCTGGAAAAATTTGAAAAACCGTTAACTTCAGAATTTGAGCTAGTTTTTGTTCAGAAGTCTCCCCGTGAAGAGGAAATCAATGAAGATTATATAAGGACTTACAGTCCGCATATAAAATCAGTTGATATAACCAATGATATCAAAGAGGCTGTTATATTAACAGTTCCTATGAAAAAGCTTCCTGACGAAAAACCTGATGGTTCATGTTCATGGTGCGGAAGAACAAAGGAATTCTGGAAAGATATTATTGTTGAAAAAGAAGAAGATGACGATAAGTATTAAGTTACTGGGCATCAATATTAAAAGTTTATAAAAATAAGAAATTAATAATTAAGTAAAAGAATAATATAGAGGTGATATAATGCCGAATCCAAAGCGCAAACATTCAAAACAACGGAGCAGAAAAAGAAGAACTCATTATAAGGCTAGTGCTCCCAGCACAATGTCATGCCCCAACTGCGGCGAAACAAAGCTAATGCACAGGGTTTGTCCCGGCTGCGGCTTTTATGACGGTCGCTCAATAGTAATTCCCAAAAAATAAATTAAATAAACCGGTAAATTGAGCAAAGGGGCAAAGGATAAAGTCACCATTTCCCTGGATGCAATGGGTGGAGATAACGCTCCTGTAAACGAAGTTGCAGGAGCCGTTGAAACAGTGCGCACATGCGAAGGTATTAATATCACGCTTGTGGGTAAATTATCGCTTATAGAGCAGGAGCTCAAAAAACACACTTACGATAGTTCAAGAATAAATATACATAATGCCGAAGATGTTATAGGTATGGATGAAAGTCCAACCGAAGCTATTCGCAAAAAACCTGATTCATCGCTTGTTTCAGGATTAAAGTTATGCAAAAACGGTAAAGCCGATGGCTTTATCAGTGCCGGCAATACAGGCGCTGTTATGGCTGCATCACTTTTCACTCTCGGCAGAATTGCAAATGTATCCAGACCCACTATCGGATCAAGATTCCCGACTGAGCGCGGCATAACTATGGTTTTTGATGTCGGGGCCAATGTTGACTGCAAGCCTCTGCAGCTTGTGCAGTTCGCTGTAATGGGTTCGGTTTTTGCAAATCATATCTACGGGATAAATAACCCCAAAATTGGCTTGCTAAGCGTTGGAGAAGAAAAATCCAAAGGTGATGCTGTTACCGTTGAAACTTATGATCTGCTTGAAAAAAGCGGGCTGAATTTTATTGGCAATGTTGAAGGGCGCGATATAATGAAAGGCGAAACAGATGTTATTGTATGCGATGGTTTTACAGGGAATATTGTACTTAAATTCGCTGAAAGCGTTTTAAACCTGCTTAAAACTAAATTCAAAGATTACGCTGATAGAGGTTTTGTTAATAAGATGAAAGTCGGTATGGCATACGGCACGCTTAAAGATATATTAAAGGATTTTGATTACCAGGAATACGGCGGAGTTCCGCTGCTTGGTGTAAACGGAATTTCAATTATCGGACACGGCAGGTCATCGCCGCGCGCAATAATGAATATGGCAATTAAGGCAGAACAGATGGCAAGAGCGGGAATAAACGATATTATCGCAGAAAAGATCAAAGATATCAAGGATTTTTTGCCTGAAAACTGATATAATTTAAAAATTTTTATAGATATAAAATTTTATGGGAAAAGTAAGAGCCGCTATAACAGCTGTAGGACATTATGTACCTGAAACAGTCCTTACTAATGCTGATCTTGAAAAAATTGTTGAAACAAATGATGAATGGATCAAAACCAGAACCGGTATAAGTGAGCGCCGCATTTTGACAAATGGCGAGCCGATGTCTTTTATGGCTGTAAAAGCTATTGAAATGCTTCTTGAAAGGCGCGGAATTAAAGCTGAAGAGCTGGACCTGATATTGGTTGGCACTGTAACACCGGATATGCTGTTTCCTTCTACCGCCTGTGTTATCCAGGAAAAGATCGGCGCTAAAAATGCATGGGGATTCGATGTGCTTGCAGCCTGCTCTGGTTTTATTTTCACGCTAGTTGCCGGAATGCAGTTCATTGAAAGCGGAATGTATAAAAAAGTGCTGATAGTTGGAGCTGATAAAATGTCAACCATCACAAATTTTAAGGACAGGAACACGTGCGTTCTATTTGGAGATGGTGCAGGATGCGTTCTGCTTGAACCTTCTGAAGATCCGGAATACGGAATACTTGATACTAACATGCACGTTGATGGAGCGGGCGGAAAGTATCTGCATATGCTGGGCGGAGGAAGCCTGAATCCTTCATCTCACGAAACCGTTGATAAAGACTGGCACTATGTTTACCAGGAAGGCAAATATGTTTTTAAAGATGCTGTTAAGGGTATGGCTGATGTTTCCCATGAAATTATGGTGCGCAACGGACTTGAAGCTAAGGATATTTCTTACCTAGTGCCGCACCAGGCAAATATGAGGATCCTGACCGCATGCGCTGACCGTATGGGACTTCCGCATGATAAGGTAATGGTCAATATCCATAAATACGGAAATACAACGGCTGCAACAATACCGCTTTGCTTAAGTGAATACTGGGCAGAAGGAAAGATCAAAAAAGGTGATAACCTGGTACTCGCAAGCTTCGGTGCAGGTTATACTTGGGGGTCAATATTACTTAAGTGGGCATATTAACCTCCAAATCCTGAGCAAACTAACAAAGTTAGTTAGGGAAGGATCTCATTCGGTATAAAATATTCAGTGGTGTCAGGTATATACCTGACACCACTTTTTTTGCATTCATTCAAGTTCAGCGGAATTCAGAATATTTTTGTAAAATTTATACAGAAAAAGGACTCCAAAAGCCTGCTTTTTAATTGTTTGCCTCAAAAAGTCTCAATCCTTAATCTATTGTTTTTTCTAAAAAAAGCATTTAATTTTGATTAACTAAAATCCTTGGTTATGAAAAAACTAAGCATTCTTTCCTTTCTAATATTTCTCTCAATAAGTAATGCATTTTCTCAAAGTGGCTGGTTTTGGCAGAATCCTTTGCCTCAGGGGAATACTATTTATGATATTCTCATGATTGATAATAACAACGTTATTGCAGTTGGTGATGGAGGAACAATATTAAATTCTTCAAACTTAGGTTATAACTGGACAAATTCAAGTCATATCGAAGATGTGTACATGCGTTCAATTTGCTTTATAAATAATTCGACTGGTTTTGTTTCTTCTCAGGGAAAGATCTTACGGACAAGTAATTCGGGACATAATTGGACAGCTTTTAGTTTGAATTATCTTGTAACAATAGAGTCCATAATATTTGTAAATCCACAAACAGGTTTTGCAGTGGGTCATAATGGTAAAATATTTAAAACAACAAATGCAGGTTTTAATTGGGATTCTTCATCAAGCGGAACTCTTGAACCATTATTAAGCTGTTGTTTCAATGATGTAAATACCGGATGGGTTGTTGGTTGGAATGGCACGATCTTAAAAACTACAAACAGCGGTAATGTTTGGATTACAATTCAATCAAGTACAAGTAACCGGTTTACGGCTGTATTCTTTGCAAACAACAATACCGGCTGGATAACGAGTGAAAATGGGAATATTTATAAATCAGTAAACGGCGGATTAAACTGGACTTCTCTGAGTTTTGGTTCTTATCTTGGGTCAATTCATTTTTGTGATGTTCAAACAGGCTGGGCAGTTGGCTCATCAATTTTGAAAACAACTGATTCTGGAAATAACTGGATAGTTCAACCTGACCCATCGCCTGATGATTATAAGACAGTTAATTTTCTCAATACTCTCACAGGTTTTGCAGCCGGCAGCCTTGGTGTAATAGTAAAAACGACCAATGGAGGTTCAAACTGGATTCTTTTGACAAATAAAATAACCTCAAACAGTTTTGAAGATATTTATTTTGTGGATGATCAAAAAGGTTGGGCTGCAGGACTCAATGGAAGTTTGTTTAATACTTTGAATGGAGGCAGTGATTGGAGTAATCAATTTGATAATTCTGCTGTGAACTTCAGGTCAGTGAGATTTATTAACAATAATACTGGTTGGGCAGCAGGCACACATGTTATGAAGACCATCAATGGTGGCATTAATTGGAATATCGTTGCGGCAAATTACTCAATGAACAAAATATATCCGGTTGATAATTTGAATTTGTTCGGATTGGATTTCAACAATGCTATTGTTAAATCATCCAATGGAGGGGCTAACTGGAATGGCGTGAATTCAGGTTTTAGTGGAGGTTATTATGACATTTTTTTTATGAATGGGTTAACCGGATGGGCAGCGGGCAGCGGGCAAAAGATACTTAAGACAACTGATGGAGGTTCAACGTGGATCCTTCAATATGGTGGTAATTGGCCTGGATATATGAAGTCAATTCATTTTTGCAACAGTTTAACCGGTTTGGCTGCCGGTCTGAATCCGGGTAACAGTAATATGCTGTTAAAAACTACTAACGGTGGCTTGAACTGGAATGTTTTGATATTTGGACCACAATATAGTTTTAACAGAGTATTTTTACTCGATAGTAATAATGGTTTTTTTACTACAACAAATTATGCATCTAGTGATATTTATTTTACTACAAACGGAGGTATATCCTGGAATTTGCAATTTAGTACTGTATCCAATATAATTAGTTCAATTTGTTTTATTAATAATTCTATTGGTTGGATTGCTGGTAGTAATGGAATGATATTAAAAACAACGTCGGGTGGTACATTTGTAGGTATGCAAATATCTACTAATCAATTACCCCAGTCTTTATCACTCCAACAAAACTACCCAAATCCCTTCAACCCGGTTACAAAAATTAAGTTCGATATTTCATCTGCCCCCATCTCCTTCGGAGAGAGGCTGGGGGTGAAGTTGATCATTTTCGATCTCCTCGGAAGAGAAGTCACTACACTCGTAAATGAACAACTCAAGCCCGGCAGCTATGAAGTTGATTGGGATGGCACGGGTTTTGCAAGCGGAGTGTATTTTTGTTCATTGGTAACTAATGATTTTATAGAAACCAAGCGTATGGTATTAATTAAATAATCATTCTTTCCGTAACTTTGGAGTCATTGGTTACACAAGAAGATGAAACAATTATTTACATCTATTACTATTTCTTTTCCCTTAAGTATTGAGTATTTTTATTTAATTAAATAGGCTATCCCGTTGTTGGTCTTGCAAGACTTGTTTCTAAGTTGACCAACAACTGATTAAATTATTGATAAATGAAAAGAAAAATACTTTTTACATTATTCTCAATACTAACCTTACTAGTTCAAACCACAGCATTTGCAGGTAATATTGATCTCAAATTCTATTCAAGTGAAACCGGAGTATCCGTCATACCAGAAAAACTTATTATCTATAATACATCCACTGGTCAGGATATCATCACGCCTCAAGCTTTGCAATCGAATAATTATTCAGTATCACTTGCCGAAGGCACTTATTCCATTACGGTATTTAAATCAGGGTATCAAAGCTCACAGACTTCGTTTGATATCAAAGCTAATGCCATAAATTGCAGTATATTCCTCGATCCTTTAGCAGTAAGCACAAAGTTAAATACACTCCGTATCAAATCGCTGCTTAAGCCCGATGCAGCTTTGCTGCTTGGTTATGTGGTAGATGAAAATACAGGCGCTCCACTCGGCAATACAACAATTAAAGATGCCTCTTTAAGAGTATTGGGCACTACGGATGCTGATGGATATTTTGAGCTGTATTTTCCCGCCAACTGCGATAAAAGAACTCTTGTAACACTTAACTTTGAAAAGACTCCATACAGTACAAAAATTTATAAGGATTTCGAGATAACCCCAAACACCGATTTCATCTTTACCGTTAGACTAAAACAGGGGAGTGATAACTTTTCGCTAAATACTTTACCACATGATAGCAGGTGCAGTGACTGCACCCCGCAAACTCTGTTTCCTGATATGGCTGTAACGGGATTTGTTGTTCCTTTAAATATCAGAGTTGGGAGGAACTGCACAGGTACTAACTGCACAACTGTAGAAGTTTATTCGTTGCAAACTTATTTAAAATATGTTCTGCCCGCTGAAATATATGCCTGCTGGGGTAATCTATCAGGGGGCATGAATTCACTGCAGGCATGCGCAGTAGCTGCGCGGTCTTACGCAGTTTATTATGTTTATAATCCAATTAATTCAAACTATGATATTTGTGATAATACTTACTGCCAGTTTATGGGAAGCGTTACATCTACCAATACAAGTTCCGCTATAGATAATACTTTTGGCTATATATTAACCAATTCATCAGGAGTAGTGCGCTCTGAATACTCAGCTGAAAATAACAATAAAGGCTGCGGCAACGGATACTCCGGTACAGGTTCATCGTGGCCGTGTATATCAGACCCGGTTTGTACCGGATTTTCACCTAACGGTCACGGGCGCGGGCTGTGCCAATGGGGGACAGTTCGCTGGGCAACCGGCAGGGTTATAAGTACTTCAAGCCCATGCGGGCAGGGTACGGCGCACTCATACGGTACTAAAACATGGCAGCAGATTCTTGCTCACTATTACAACGTATCGCCTCAGAACTGGCAGGTAACTCTTGGTACCACGGCTGTAATAAATACATCTTCGCCGGTGCCGGTTAATTCAAATCCTTGCGCGCAGATAACAATCAATAATAACGTAACCTCAAGCGGCTCTGCTAGCTTAATGATAGGCGCATCAATTGCTCCGGCAGGCACAACAAACTGGATTAGCGATCCGGCAGGAGATGTAAAAAGAAATTTTACAAGCGGAACTGCAAATTATTCACGTACATTTAATATTCCGTGCAATACTGCACCCGGAGTATATGATATACTGACCGCACTTTGGTATGATAAAAACAATAATAACACTATTGATGGCAGTGATTTTGTGGTTAGCTCAAAACTTACAACAGGCGCGTTGACTATTTCTCCGTTAGGGGTTACTATCTTAAGTACAGAAATTCCTGATAAATTTGCCTTAGAACCAAACTATCCAAACCCGTTCAACCCGGTTACTAAAATTAATTTTGATATACCTAACCAGTCAAATGCTAAAATTATTATTTATGATCTTCTCGGTAGAGAAATAACAACCCTTGTAAACGAGCAGCTAAAACCGGGGAGTTATTCAGTTGATTGGGACGGCACGGGATTTGCTAGCGGAGTGTATTTCTATTCGCTGATAACAGAAGGATTTGTTGAAACGAATAGGATGGTGCTTGTGAAGTAGTTTCTAATGATACCTTCTTTATATGGTTGGACAAAAGATCTTGTCATCCTGAGCGAAGCGAAGGATCCAGACTGTTTTTCTCTAGATTCTTCACTTCGCTGCGCTTCGTTCAGAATGACAAAAAAATCCTATCCGCCTACTAAATTTTTGTAATCTTCCGGTGAGAGCAATGAATCCAGATCACCCATATTGCTGATTTCTATCTTAACCAGCCAGCCTGCGCCGTATGGGTCCTGGTTTACAATTGCGGGATTATCATTTACCGCTGAATTGAATTCAGCAATCTTGCCTGAAACCGGGGCATACATATCGCTCACTGTTTTTACAGCTTCAATCGTACCGAAAGTATCACCCATTGAAACATCATTACCTACAGTTGTCACATCTACATAAATTATATCGCCAAGCTCGCCCTGTGCATAATCGGTAACACCAACGGTTCCGGTGCTGCCTTCAACTTTTACCCATTCATGGTCTTTTGTGTATTTTAAATCTGCTGGAATGTTCATTTTCTTAAGTATTAAAGATTGATAAATAATATTTTAAATTTGAACTGAAAATTTTTGTTTAATTACAATTCTATTTTACTCGTTTTACTACTACCACGGTTTTATCATCAGAATATTTACCGCGGTTGGAAAATTTCTGTACATCTTCTATTATATGGGCGCAGATCTCTTTGGCTGAAAAATTCTTGCTGTTTAATATCACTTCTTTCAGCCTGTCTTCACCATAGAATTCAAATTTTGAATTTGCAGCTTCAACAATTCCGTCTGTATAAAGTACCATTACATCATTTTTGTTAAGGTAAAGCGAATCAGTTGTGTAATCCTGCTCTGGTGCGGGACCTAGTACGGGGCCAGTCGCATCAAGCGTATCCATGCTGTTTGTTTCATAGTTTAAATGTATTGGCGGATTGTGACCCGCATTTACATATAAACACAGTCCTTTTGTATCCTTATAAAGCTCCATATAGAACAGGGTTAAAAATCGCTCATCCGGGAATACCCTGTGAACTAAGGAGTTGATCTTTTTCATAACCGCAGTCATCTTCAGCTCGTTCTCTGTTCCCATTTTTAAAGCCCCAGATACATACAGCGCCTGCGCTGCCGCTGAAAATCCCTTTGAAGCGGCATCACCTATTGCTATACCTATTTTATCCTTTTCATTCCCGAAAGTAAGGTAATCAAAAAAATCACCGCCTACAATTCTATCAGGAATTGAAATACCGAAAATTTCATAGTTGGCGAAGCTGTGTTCATGTTCAGGTAGAATACTTCTCTGGATCTCTCTTGCTTTAACAAGATCCTTTTCAATTGCACGCGCTTTTTTTTCAATACCGCGCGTGCGCAGCATAGAGCTTACTGAGGTACTTATAATGTTCATCGTATTCATAAGGTTTACATTCATTTCACGTGAATTGAATGCCATGATATACTGGTATAAATACTGGTCTTTGCCATGAATATCTTTAACTTTGAACCTGTCGCCTATTCCGGTGGCTGAATACAAATGAATACCTAAATTGCTGAGATACTTATCGGTTTCTTTTGCCAGCACAGAACGGTTTTTGCCTACTTCATAAAATATAGTATAATCAGCCAGCTTTAAAGCATAGCCTTTTCTTATTTTTTCAACTTCTCCATGCTGCTCAGCCATAATGTAAGAAGTTTTTGAATCATTAAGCTCCCACAGCCTGCCGCCTGTGATCTCAATATTTTCATGATTGATCACCTCTTTCAGTACATAGCTTAAAAGCTGCTTGTCGCTTTCAAAATCAGGAAAATGCTTAAAAGCATTTTCCAGTGTTTTATATAGTTTTCTCTGTTCCAATAAATCTAAGTATCAATTGTGATTTTAAATATTCATTACTGAATGTTTATTCGCCTAAGAGTTTTTTTTCCTTGTATAATTGACCTGCTTCTGCGCCGATTACAAATGTTAAAGATGAATAATAAAGCCAGAAAATTACTGCGACAATCGCTGCGTATGTTCCGTAAACCCGCTGGTAATTTGCAAATGAAACCAGGTAAATAATGAACAGGTATTTCAGGGCTTCATAAAGTATTGAAGCGGTGATACTCGAAATTATGGCGACTTTCTGGCTTACAAATCCCTGAGGTACAAGTTTAAAGATTAAATAGAACATTATAAATGTAAATATAAGTCCAATTGTATGCGTAAGCAGGGTAGTAGTGAAGCCAAGCTTCAATATTGTATCACCAAAAAAGGATTCATCCACAGCCTGGAATATGGAAAGTATGAATGTTGATGAAAAAGAAAGCAGAAATACTGTTAAAATCAGAAAAACCATCCCCATATCACGCAGTTTAGCCCATAGATAAAAAGTATCGCTTCTGGTTTTGTAAATCCTGTTCAACACGTCACGAATTGTACTGAATAAACCGCTGGCTGTCCACAAAATTCCGATTGAACCAATCACTGCGGTGAGTGTTGAATTCTTGGAAAGCTCATCTATTGCACCAAGCACAAGATTTATGATCTTAGTTTTGAACTCCGGGGTCAATCCGACCACTTTGTTCAAAGCATCATTTAAATATGACTCTGCTCCTTCTCTTTGGAGGTAGAAACCGAGGATTGAAGTTAAAATAAGTGTTATCGGGATTATACATATAATAATATTGAAAGCAATGCTTGCAGACATTATCCATACATGATCTTCATCAAATTTATTATAAAAACCTATGGCGTAATATTTAAGCTCACCATAAACTTTCTTCAGGTCAAATTTCTTTGATTTCTTGGTATTTGCTTTTTTCAATGAAGCATCCCGCCGGATTTTTCTACATTGTTTATAAAATCATCATGGAATATCACATCACAAACTGATTGGATATGATCATTCATTAAAATATCTTCATCAATATGGCTTACATGTTTTCGTATCATATCATATGCGGCTGCTGTACCACTGCCGCATTTAAGCGGTTTCAGGAAATCGATTCCCTGGCATGAGCATAATATTTCAATGGCTATTACTTTTTCTGCATTGTTCAGCACTTCAAAACATTTCCTTGCAGCTATGCTGCCCAATGAATTGTGATCTTCCTGGTTAGCGCTTGTTGGTATTGAATCAACCGAAGCAGGATGGCAAAGCACTTTGTTTTCAGAAACCAGCGAAGCAGCAGTATATTGAGCGATCATTAAGCCTGAATTCAGTCCGCCTTTTGATGTTAAAAAGCGCGGCAGTCCGCTTAATGAACCGTCTACAAGTCTCGCTGTTCTGCGCTCACTTATATTTGCAAGCTCACTCAATGCTATCTTCAGAAAATCCATTACCAAAGCTACAGGCTCACCGTGGAAATTACCGCCTTCGATATGTTCGTTTGAATCCGCAAAAATTAACGGATTATCAGTTGCTGAATTTACCTCGGTAGTTACAACACCGCTTACATATTCAATTGTATCTTTAACTGCGCCGTGAACCTGGGGCATACAGCGCAAAGAATACGCATCCTGAACCTTACCGCAATCAATGTGAGAAAGCCTTATCTCACTGCCTTTTAAAAGCTTGCGCAGATTTGCAGCAGTGTTAATCTGTCCTTTATGAGGTCTGACCTGCTGTAATATATCTTTAAATGCAGTATCAGTGCCCTTTAATGCTTCTATGCTGAGCGCGCCGGAAATATCTGCTAGCTTGGATAGTCTTTCTGCGCGGTTGAGTATTTCAACAGCGTACGCTGTCATCATCTGTGTGCCGTTTATGAGTGCAAGACCCTCTTTTGCCATCAGCCTGAACGGCTTTAAGCCGTGCTTAGCAAGCACTGCTTTAGCAGGCAGAACATCTCTACCATCATAGGCGTAGCCTTCACCTATCAGAACGCATGCAAGATGCGCAAGAGGCGCAAGATCACCGGATGAGCCAACAGAACCCTGTGAGGGAATATAAGCGGTAATACCGAGGTTAAATATTTTTATCAGCTGTTCAATAAGCTCTAATCTAACGCCGCTGTAGCCTTTTACAAGTGAATTTATTCTTAAGAGCAGCATCAGTCTTACAATATTCTTCGGCAGTGGTTCGCCGACTCCCGCGGCATGAGATATAATTAAATTATGCTGCAGTTTTTCAATATCTTTTTGCGGTATTTTTACATCTTTGAATTCACCGAACCCGGTTGTGACCCCGTAAATAACCTCGTCATTTTTTATCCATTTTTCAATAACACTTCTTGATCTTTTAATACGGGTTATTGCATCTTTTGAAATTCCGATTGGTAAAAAATTATCAACAATTTCCTTAGCTTCTGAAATCGTTAAATTTTCACCGTTAATTAGCGTTTTTTTCATATCAACAAATATAATTTAATATGTTTAAACATTAAAGATAATAACAATTTAGCTTGTTTAATTTGTTTGTATTATATAAGTTTAGGTAACTAACTTCCTTTGGGTTATGAAAAAAATATCATTACTTTTTCTTCTAACGTTCATAATAACTTTCCCTATATTTTCCCAAAATGGTTGGGAAACTGTATTCAACACATACATCTCAAATGATATTAAGTTTATAACAAGTAATAAAATTATTGCTTCGGGCGATGATGGCAAAATATACCGTTCTACTGATGGAGGTTTGAATTGGAATATGCTTTCTATCGGTACAAATGGCCAAAGATTCTATCAGATATTTGTACTCGATTCTTCAAATGTTTACATTTGTGGTTTCAATAATGCCGTTTACAAGTCAACTGACTATGGTTTGAGTTGGTTAAATATAAAACCACAAAATTTCTTCGGTCACTATTATACGATATCATTTGTAAACCCGCTTAATGGAGTGTTGGCTGGCAACTCAAAAATTGCAACAACCACTAATGGCGGGAGCACATGGGAGTTAAAACGACAGATTCAAAATACAGTATTTACAGGTTCATTTTATACCGGAAACTCAGATATTTTTTTGGCGGGGGATAGCAGCGTTGCTTTGCCTAATCAGCATTTTGGTATCATAGAGTATTCCTCCGATAATGGTAACTCATGGAGTAGAAAATTTAGTTTTGAAAATATATACGGAGGCTTAAACGGACTGAATTTCTTTGATGCAGATAATGGTATCGCAACAGCAAAACGATATGTTATTATTACATCAAATGGGGGAATGAACTGGATAAAACAGGACTTTCAGGGGGTTAACTTAACAAATGGACTAATACTGGATGAAAACATTTTATATCTCACGGGGTTTAATGGTTTGATAATGAAATCAATTAATGGTGGATTATCCTGGAGCAACCAGACAAGCGGCATAAGTTCTACGCTAAGAAATATTACTTTTATCAATGCCGATTTAGGATTTACTTCAGGTGATACTCATATACTTAAAACTTCAAATGGCGGTGTAACAGCATTAATCTCAGATATCGAAAATATCCCCTCACAATTTTCACTATCCCAAAACTATCCCAATCCGTTTAACCCGGTAACAAAAATTAAATTTGATATTCCTGCTTCTGTAGAGACGACCCGGTGGGTCGTCTTCTTGAAAATCCACGATATCCTCGGCAGGGAGGTCGCAGTGCTGGTTAATGAGCAGCTCCGCCCGGGATCATATGAAGTTGACTGGGATGCCTCAGCCTTACCAACCGGGATTTATTTTTATACTATAAATACGAGCTCATTTGATGAAACTAGAAAAATGGTTTTGCTAAAATAAACCGCCTTAGTCATGAAAAAAATAATCTTAGTATTAATCTCATTCAGTTCTTTAACTAATATTGCCCTTTCGCAAAGTGGTTGGCAAGATATGTTGATTACTAACGACCCAACTACATATACTTCAATAAATTTTATAGATCAAAATACAGGGTGGGCTGTAGGATGGTTTCCAGGTTTTGCTGTTGGTTGCAGAATAGCAAAGAGCACAAATGGCGGCGTGAACTGGGAGTGTCAGTTAAGCGATCCATACCCGGCTTTATTTGATGTGCATTTCCTAAATAGTGCTACAGGATACGCGGCTGGCTGGCAATTCTGGAAAACAACTAATGGCGGAAATGTATGGTCTTCTATTTTTACACCTGCAGGAAGCATCAATTCAATTTTTTTCATTAATGAAAATACAGGATTTGCTGCGGGTTCAAGAACAGTATCTGGAAATTCATTAGGAACGTTATTTAGAACTACTAGTGGTGGATTAAACTGGGATACCGTTTCAGTTCTATCAAGCACTTCTTTAAACGAAGTCTTTTTTATTAATAATACAACAGGATGGTTCTGTGGCAATAACGGAGTGTTGTTAAAAGCTACCAATGCTCTTAATTTTACCTTTTCTAATTCTGGGATAACCAATGATCTCAAATCAATGTTTTTTTTGAATGAACAAACGGGATGGACTGGTGGAAATGGGCTATTGTTGAAAACAACAAACGGGGGTGTAAACTGGTCAAATCAGATAGAGGGTTTTGGGTTAAGAGTTAACTCCATACAGTTTATAAACGCCAATGTTGGATGGATTTCGGGTGATTCTTTAGCAGGCGTAAAGGTGTATCATACAACCAACAGCGGAAACTCATGGAACCAGCAATTTATTGCGGGAGGTGTGAATCCAAAAATATTTTTTATTGATGCTAATACAGGCTGGTTTGTTGGAGGAATAAACAGGAAAACAACTAATGGTGGTGTAACTAGTCTTACTCCAATTTTTACATATATCCCCCAGCAGTATTCTCTTTCACAAAACTATCCCAACCCATTTAACCCGGTAACAAAAATTAAATTTGATCTCCCAGCCTTTGTAGAGACGACCCGGGGGGTCGTCTCCCTGAAAATCCACGATATCCTCGGCAGAGAAGTTACTCTGCTGGTTAATGAGCAGCTCCGCCCGGGGACGTACGAAGTTGACTGGGATGCGTCAGCTTTCCCAAGTGGGATTTATTTTTATACTATAAATGCAGGCTCAATCAAAGCGACCAGGAAAATGGTTTTACTAAAATAAACTTTCAGTTAAAAATGAAAAAAATATTAATAATATTATTCTCATTTTTAGGGCCGTTTACTCTGTATTCGCAAAGCGGATGGGTTCAGCAATATTTTGGTATGAACCGGGGTATCAACTCCATTCATTTTATTGACGAAAATACTGGCTGGGCAGCTTATTACGGAACAAACGGTTTTACATCTTTTGGGCACATAGAACGAACTTCAAACGGAGGCGGTAATTGGAATTCAGTCTTTGGTTTAAATGCTGAAATAAAAGATATTAAATTTGCCAATAGTCAAACGGGCTGGGTATTGGCTAATGGGTATGTTGATACCGGAATTATATTCAGATTAATTTATAAATCTACTAACAGCGGTTTTAATTACACATTGCAATATGTTGATTCATTGAACCCATATTTTATAAGTTTATCAGTTATTGACCATAATAATGTAGTTTGTATAAAAAGCAACGGCACAATAATTAAAACCTCAAATGGCGGAATTAACTGGAATAGTATCTATGTAGATAACATAGGTTTTGATATGCAGTTTATAGGTCAAACAGGGTGGATAATAGGAGGGAACAATAGAATTTATAACTCTGCGAATAGTGGCGGCAGCTGGAAACAAATTTCTCAATACCCCGGAAGTTTTTCCGGTTACATTCATTTCATAAATTTACATACAGGGTTTATCGCCAACGAAAATCTTTATAAAAGTTCTAATGGTGGTTTAAATTGGTCTTTGATTTCCCCTCTTGGTATTACAGCCAAAGATGTCTTTTTTGCAAATGAAATTCAAGGCTGGGTATCTGGTGCTAACGGAGTAATCAGGTACACAAGTAACGGCGGATTAAATTGGTTTACTCAGAGTATGCCCAATAATTATTCCTCTATAACTTTCAACAGTATACAATTCATTAACTCAAATACAGGTTGGTGTTCAGGATTCGGAACATTGGTTTATCCTGATTTGTTAGGCGCAATAGTTAAAACCACCAATGGGGGAGTGACAGGTATTAACCCAATTTCTTCACACATACCCTCACAATTTTCACTATCCCAAAACTATCCCAATCCGTTTAACCCGGTAACAAAAATTAAATTTGATATTCCGGCTTCTGTAGAGACGAGCCGGTGGGTCGTCTCCTTGAAAATCCACAATATTCTCGGAAGGGAAGCAGCAATGCTTGTTAATGAACAGCTCCGCCCCGGCACTTACGAAGTTGACTGGGATGCCTCAGCCTTCCCAAGCGGGGTCTATTTTTATACAATTACTTCCGGTGAATATTCAGAAACCAGGAAAATGGTACTTCTAAAATAACTGTTATCAAAAAGTATTCCGTTTATTAAGCGCCCCGCCTAAGTTATTTATATCGTCTGCAGTTCCGTCTACAGCTTTACGGTTATCCATTTCATAAGATTCCTTTAATTCTTCATCTTCATCTTTATGATCTCCGCGTTCGGGTTTTGGTTTTTCAGTTGTATCATCCTTGATTAATGTCCCGGCATCGGCTGGTTTGTTATCAGTGGATCTGTTTTCCTCCTCTTTAAATTCTGCTTCTTTATGTTTTTCCAGCTTCCCGGGTTTTGTTTTTACGTGATATCTCTTTTCCTCGCTGATAAGCTTTACATCCTGTTTACTGATATCAGTTCTATGAACTGTTGGTCTTGAAATAATGGTTGCGCGGTTGGTATTGTGTGATTTAGACATAATTATCTCTCCTTCTTACTTTAAGTATTTAATAAACCTACAAAACCTATGCCATTTAAAATTATCTTTTTTGGTAATTTTATCAATAAATTTTGTACATCCAATCAAAAATATTGACAAAAATGTCTTAAAAGGTTTATGAAAAAATAAAATTATATTTATTACACATTTAAATAATTATATTACTGATCAATACTATCAATTTAGAAAATGAAAAAATTTACTTTTGCTGTAATTATTTATTTTATTTCCAATTCTTTATCAGCAGCTCCCGGGGATACAACATGGGTTAATGCTTATACAAATGATTTTCATAACTGGGCTACTGTAAATTATGCATCAGTAACATTTCCTGATACAACTCAGCACTTTGAAAAAATATTGATGAAATATACTATCGGCTGCCCGACTGCGGGCTGTGACCCGTGGGACAGGCTCGGATGGGTACGCCTTTATACAGATACTGCAACTGGTGCCGGTTATGAAATTGGCAGAATAATCACTCCCTATAATATTGTTGGCGGCGGTTATCCCGGCACATGTACATTTTGGCTTGATGTAACAGATTATATGCCGTTGCTTCACGATACACAGATATTGGGTCACTACATAGAAAGCTGGATAGGCGGTCAGCGCGGCTGGCTATCAACAATATCATTTGCTTTCATAGAAGGTGAAGCTTATTATAAGCCTTATAAAGTTATTAACTTATGGCAGGATCATTATATCGTTTATGGTGATACTGCAGACCCGTTTGAAAATTACCTGCAGCCTATCAGGTTTTTTGCAGACCCCAATGCTGTTAAAGTAAAAGGTAAAGTTATAACAACCGGACACGGTCAGGGTAATTCACATAATGCTGCGGAATTTTCAGTGAAGTATCACCAGCTGATAGTCAATGATGATACGTTGAGCCATAACCTGTGGCGAAGCGACTGCAGCGGAAATCCCTGCAGCCCGCAGGGTGGAACCTGGCCTTATGCAAGAGCAGGCTGGTGCCCGGGTGCCAGTGTAAATCCATGGGACCTTGATATAACACTGCTTGTTACTTTAGGAGACAGCAATACCGTGAATTATGATATCGAGCCGTATGTGAATCTTTGCAGGCCTACTAACCCAAATTGTACTACAGGTGTAACTTGTGCTGACTGTAATTACAATAATAACGGACATACAGAACCCAACTATAACATCGAAAGCCAGATAATTTTATACAGGCTTAATCCGGCTATTGGGATAAATGATCCCGGAACAATAGCCCCTGCACTGTTCACTTTGCAGCAGAATTATCCGAATCCGTTTAACCCTGTTACCAGAATAAAATTTACACTGCAAAAGTATTCACATGTTACTATTAAAGTTTTTGCAGGTAACGGAACTGAAATTGCGGTTCTGATTAATGAAGATATGAAAAATGGTGAGTATGAAGTGGAATTCGACGGAAAAAATTTATCCAGCGGTGTTTATTTTTATCAAATGGAAGCAGGAGACTTTAAGGAAACCAGGAAAATGCTTTTAATTAAATAATGCTTTAAAAATCCGCATAAAAAAGCGGATTAAATCTTAATAATAAAAAAGGAGGTAAGATGAAAGCCTTGAAACACTTTTTACCCGTTTTAATTTTTTTTCTAAGCAGTAATTTATTTTCTCAGTATTTCTGGACAGAACAGGTGACAGGTGTTACCCAAAACCTGACATCTGTATCAAACATTGACGCGAATAACGCGTGGGTTTGCGGTTACAACGGTACCGTTATTAAAACATCAAATGCAGGATATAATTGGGCAAATCTAAGCGGCGGTGGATTGCCTGCAAACATTTCCCTCATAAATATATTCGGTATCTCCCCAACTACAGCCCTAACAGCAGGATTTATTAACACTACAACATATGTTTACAGAACCTCAAATTCAGGAGCAAACTGGCAGCTTGTATTTACACAGCCAAATGGTTTTATAAACGGAATCTGGATGCAGACAGCCTCAAACGGATTTATGCAGGGCGACCCTGTTGGAGAAAGATGGTCTATTTTCAGGACTACAAATGGTGGTGTGAACTGGGATTCAACAGGCCAATACCTTGCTCAATCCAACGGCGAGCTTGGCTGGAACAATTCTGTTTGGGGGGTAAATAACGGGATATGGTTCGGCACAGATAAATCAAGGATATATTATTCCTCAACCGGAAATCTGCCCTGGGTGCAGCAGCCAACTGGAGTTAATGTGAATTTATATTCAATATGGATAAATCCGCAAAACGGGCTTGCAGGAATGACTAGCGGTGATTCCATTTCAAGAACCACCAATGCCGGAACTAACTGGATAGTTAATCCTTCTATCGGCACCGGGGCAATTACAGGTATTTCAGGTATTACAGGCACATTGAATTACTGGTATACCCGCAGCAATAATAATGTTTACTTTTCTAATGCAGGCGCACCGTTCGTTATTCAGTACACAGCTCCATCAGGTAATTTTAACCATCTTGCTAATTCCAGGACAGGTCCGGTTTGGGGACCCGGGGCTATTTACGCAGTGCGGAGCGACGGCGGTATATCGAGGCTGAATTTCTTCATCGAAGGTGTTACAATTATATCAAATGAGATCCCCGGTTCTTATAAACTGCATCAAAATTACCCGAATCCGTTCAATGCAACTACTGTTTTTAAGTTCGAAGCGCCAAAACTCAGCTCGTCTTTAGGAGGCGAAGTTCGCGGGGGTTATATCAGGTTAATTACTTATAACGCACTTGGGCAGGAAACAGGCTCACTGGTGAACGAAGTACTGCAGCCCGGAATTTATAAGGTCGAGTGGAGCGGGAATGATCTTGCAAGCGGGATTTATTTTTACAGGCTTCTGGTAACTGACCCTAATTCAGGCAGTATTGTTTATTCTGACAGTAAAAAAATGGTGATGATAAAATGAAAAAAATCTTAATTGTAATTGTGATTCTTCTAAATCAGTACCTGCACTCGCAGGATAACTGGTATTGGCTAAATCCATATCCGACCGCCAATTATTTAACATCTTCTCAATTTTTTGATTCAAAAACCGGATATGTAGTTGGGGAAAGAGGAGTCTTTCTCAAAACCAGTGATGCCGGTATTACCTGGCTGTACAGCCGAATTGATTCATTATATACTGATTACCCTGAATTGTTTTTCCTTGATCAGAATACAGGCTTTGTTTGCATTTATAACGTATGGAAAACTACCAATGCAGGAGCAAACTGGGGAAAAATCCCTTTTAGCGAAGGCAACGGAATACAGTGTATAAAATTCATTGATCAAAATACTGGTTTCGCGCTTACTAATGATACGGGGAAAGTATACAGAACTACAAATGCCGGTAATTCATGGCAGTTAAATAACATCCCTGGTGGAAAATTCTTTTCAAATATTGCTTTTGCCGGAAACAATACTTACATGACAGGCGTTAAGAATATGATACCCAAACTTGTGAGGAGTACTGATTCAGGACTGAATTGGACAGAAGTGAATATAGGTATCAATGATTCATTGTACATTGATAAAATAAATATTCCGGATAATCAGAACCTGATAATTTGCGGTCAAAAAGGCTACGGCTCCCCAACAAAAATTCTTAAATCAACAAATGCCGGTACAAGCTGGAATTTATATCAAATGAACAGTTTGGGTTATTTCATTACAGATATGGAATTTTATAATGCTCAAAACGGAGCAGCCGTTGGATATGAAGGTTACAGGCTTTATACAACAAATGGGGGAATCAACTGGATAGAAAACCGTTCCGCAGATACTTCAACTATCATCTTTGATCTCACCAAATCCGGCAGCAGTTTAATTTCAGTGGGCAGCGTTGGTTTTATTGAAAGAACAACGAATACAGGAATAGACTGGGAAAGGGTCAGCAGAAGTTTTACTCGTGATCATTTAAATTCAATATCGTTTGGTAATGCCAATACCGGGATTGTTACAGGCTTAAATGGAACACTTTTAAGAACAACAAATAAAGGATTGAATTGGTCAATTATTTCATTGCCGGGTATAAATGATATATTGAAAATAAAGATGGTAAATTCCCAGATTGCTTACTTAACCAGCCGGAACAATGTACTTAAAACCACTAATTCAGGTTTAAATTGGTTTGCTGTAATGGATTCTGTGAATTTTCAGTTTAGAAATATTGCAATATATGACTCAGAAAATATTATTGTAGATACATGGAATACACTATATAAGACTACTGATGGAGGCAATACCTGGAGCAGGATTTGGCAATGTATATCATTACCTCCCATTCAAACATCATGCTTTTCAATCCAGGATATAGCATTTCCTGCATCAGATAGAATAATAATGGTTGGAAGTATATCTCAGGGCCACAACCCAAGCAATGCAGCTATAATGCTCTCGACTAATGGTGGTAATACATTCAATGTAATTTTTGATGTATTTTCAGGTGGCTTTGGGATGAACACAGTACATATGTATAATGAAAATATAGGCTTTGCATCTGGTGGGTATGGTTACCGTTTAAAAACGGAAAATGGATTCAATACTTTTATTGATTATGGTAATAATACACCAGGCTATGGTTCGTTCTACGGTTTTTCATTCAATGATCATTTGAATGGAATGGCATTAGGTGGCAATATTTATCGTACTACAAATGGCGGTGTTAGCTGGAATTTTTCTACTTCTATTTACAACTCTTTAATTAATGTTGAATATATTGACTATAATACAGGCATTGGTGTTGGATTAAATGGTGCAATTGTTAAAATAGATAATTTGTTGATTGGTATTTCTGATCCGGGTTCAGTCCCATACAGATTTTTTCTTTATCAAAACTATCCAAATCCGTTCAACCCGGAAACATCCATTAAATACGAACTGCCTGAAACCGGATATACAACGCTTAAGCTCTATGATATGATGGGCAGGGAGGTAAAAAGTATTGTTAACGGTATTGGTACTCGAGGTATACATGAAGTGGAAAGTTCACTTAGTGGTTTGGCAAGTGGTATTTATTTTGTTCAGTTGCGCCAGGGACCGTATGTCATGTCGATTAAAATTGCTTTAGTTAAATAATTGAGTTACAGTTTTTGTTACCATTTCAGGTGTTAACTCCCTCATACACTTAAAATGACCTTTCGGGCATTTGGGTCTGCCGTAATGTGAGCATGGTCTGCAGCTTAAGCTGTTATTTTCCAAAACAACGGCTTTTTCATTTTGCGGGTAAAAGCCAAATTCCTTAACGCTGGACCCGGCTAACATTATTGTTGGAATGTTGAATGCTTCTGCTATATGCATCGGTCCTGTATCACCGCAAATTACAAGCGAGCTGCGTTTTATCAATGAGATCAGGTCTTCAATTTCCAGCCTGTCACAAAGGTCATATACTTTTTTATTTTTAGTTAGTCCTTTGATTTGCTGAATATTATTACTGTCCTTCCCTCTGCCTGTTAAAAAGAAAGCAGAATTGGCTTCAGGAAAGTTATTTATGATTTCAGCGTAGTATTCAGCAGGGTAAGTTTTAGTGAAATGAGCTGATACAGCAGGAATGCATATCAGCTTTGTCTGTTTATCCAGTTCAAGGCTATTCAGCATGTTATCAATTGACCGCTCTGAAACCGGGTCAGTGTATAACAGGGGAGTGGTAACTGAATCATTATCATTTTTACCGGAATATTTTTGTATAGTCTTTTGATATCTCTGGAGTACAGAAGGCTCCTGCTTAAGCATGTTAATTTTAAAATTAACCAAAAGGAACTTTTTAAATGAATGTTTATTAAAAACCTCTGTTTTTGCATCTTGTACTGTTCGAAGGTAAAACGAGCGTAAATTATTCTGAAGATCAATTATCATATTATAATTGCTCATTTTTATCAACAGCCTTAAGTCCTTTAATGCGCTGAAGGTAAGTTCATTTTTTGCCTTAATTACCTTATGTATTTTTGGATTTGACCTGACGAGATAGGTGAATCTTTCTTTTGTACAGAAATCGATACGCGCTAAGGGAAATGTCTTTGCTGCAAGCTCTATAAGCGGAGTTGTAAGAATTATATCTCCCATTGATGAAAATCTGATTATCAGTATTCTTCGGACCTGTTCGTTTTTCACATTAAGGATTTTTATTTACATTTCAATAACCTGGTGGTTGAAATTATTTATATCAATTTCATGGAACAGCTTTTTTATGAAAGACTCATCATATTTATTCATAAAATAAATTATGCTTATTACACGTTCCTGAAGGTTATGATTTGGGTAGATATTATTTGTAACTTTATCTATCTGGGTTGTAGTTGTTTCACTTTTTTTAGCTTGTGAATTAATCAGCTTGGTTTTGAAAATTTCGAGGCTTTGCTTGGTTTTTTCCTTCATATTATCAACCGCATTCAATAATGTCTGGTCAACTTTGACTGTCATATTCCTCATATCATAAAATATTTTGTTAAGCTCATCGATATATTTTGATATTTCATCTTCAACTTTTACTTCTGAAAGCTTATCAACCACTTTTGAAACCAGGAAGCTGTGATGGAAAATATCTTCAAGCTTAACATTGAAATTATTCATAAACTTGGCAATTTTACCCTCAATTATGCTTACTGATGCCCGGGGATATATAACCGGCATTGTAATATCGTAATGTTTGTAAGCCGGTTTGAACTGGGCAAAATAAGATATTTCTCCCGGACCGCCAATATATGCTGCCGTTGGCAGCAGGTAGTCCTGGCATATTGGTCTTAATACAACATTCGGGCTGAATAATTCCGGTGATTCCTGGAGTAAGTTCAGCATTTCTTCATTTTCAAACCTGCGTTTAGAATTTTTTAAAGCGAACTTACCGCCATCTCGCGGTTCTATTAAAAGCCTGTTGTTATTATGCAGGAAAAACATATTTATTACTTTGGGTTTAACCTGAAGGTCGTAATGTTTTTCGATCTCTGCGCTTTGTGTAATAATTGATTCACACAGCTTAGGGCTGCTTGTAAGCTCTTTTTCAAACACCGGTATTAACAGGCGTTTTATTTCATGATCTGAAGGGTCTATGAATACGATACCGTAACCTTTGAATATATCATTCATCAGCCCCGCAAATGCTGTTTTATAATCATTGCCTTCATGGTAATGTTTTGTGACCATATTCATTACCTTATCCTTAAAATCTGTATCTATCAATGAGCTTCGTAACTGTTCATTTATACTGTTTATCATTTCGCTGAATACAAGGCTTCCGACAGGAGGTGTGTTCTTTTTACTGTTGTCATCCTCGCCCGCAGATTCATCTTCAAATCCAACTCTCACAAGCTCGTTCTGTTTATCAATAAGGTAAGTATGATTCGCTTCTTCATAGTCGTGATCTTCACTTTCGAGCCAGAAAACAGGAACAAAATTGAACTGTGGAAACCTTTCTTTAAGCTCCCTGGCAAGTTTTATTGCGGAAATTGTTTTTAATATCGTATAAAGCGGACCTGTATATAAAGAGACCTGCTGGCCAGTAACGATTGTAAAAGTATTTTCCCCGGTCAGCTGTTCAATATTCGCTGCTGTAAATTCATCCCCTCCAAATGTAACATTCTGCCTTTTCAGAATATCGATAAGTACATTTTTATCGAAATATCTGCTTGTGTTATAGTTATGGACCTTTTCATCAATTACCTTGAAGAAATCTTCATTTTCCCTGAACATCGCATTGAAAAACGGCTTAAGCTTTGCTGAATCTTCTTCAGACTGTGAAATATAATCAAGGTACAGATTGTTGAAATTGGGAAGTTTATTGAATTCTACTGAGTACATTATTTATTGTTTTCTTTCTTTGAAGGTGACTTTTTTTCTGCGGATTTTGATACCTTAGACGCGCTATCTTCAGTTTTATTTTCTGCTTTAGATGTATCTGTTGTTTGGGTTTCTTTGGCTTTGCCGGAACGGCTTCCGCTTTGCTGTTTGTTTTTATAATCAGTAAGATAAAAACCGCTGCCTTTGAAGATCAGTCCCGCTCCGGTGCCGATAAGTTTTTTCAGAGTGTTCTTTCCGCATGCAGGGCATTTTTTAAGCGGAGGATCGCTCATCTTTTGAAGCTCTTCAAGTTCGTGTCCGCAATTGGAACATTGGTATTCGTAAAATGGCATATAATTATTTTATAAAGTTAAATTTATTTAAAATTTCATAAACTGAACCATCCTGAGTAAGAGTGCTTTTCATCAGGTAAAAGGAATCAAAGACAATGTTTTCTGAAGGGAAAGAAACAGTTAACTCTTCATCTATCTTTTTTCTTTTATTTCTGCTGAATCTACCCAGTGTTATGTGTGGAATAAATCTTTTCTCAGGTTTTACACCAAAATTCAGAATGATCCTGTCAATAAAACTCACAAGCTTATCGGAATTGTTCCCTTGTTCTATTAACCCTGCAAATATCACGTTCGGATACCGGCTGTTTGGAAAATACCCGATCTTATCTGAAGAAAATCCAATATTTTCAAAATCAAATTTTAACCTGTCCAGGGTAGATGCTAAAACAGTGGTTCTTTCTTCATCAATATCACCTAAAAACCTTAATGTTAAATGGAATTTATCAGGTTTCTCCCATTTGATATAATGATCTTTAAATCTGTTTTTTAAATCCGGAAGGATTTTTTTCAGTTCTTTAAGATCCTCTTCTGCCGGATTTAATGATAAAAATAAACGATTTTTAGCCAATAAGATAAATTAATTACCTGATTTACAAAATTATCGATTATTGTTTTAATATTCAAAGTAATATACAAATAAAAAAGCCTCTGAAAATTCAGAGGCTTTAAATAATCTGCGAAAAATGAATTATTTTACTAAACTCATTTTGTTGGTTTTGATATTACCATTGGATTCAAGCCTGTAATAATAAATACCGCTTGAAAGATTTGAAGCATCAAAATCTACGGTATATTTACCTGTTGTCAGGTTATCTGATACCAGTGTTGATACTTCTGAACCGGTAGCATCATAAACTTTTAAAGTTGTAAATCCGTTTTTCGGTATATCAAACTGGATCTTGGTAACCGGGTTGAACGGATTTGGATAGTTCTGATGTAATTCAAATCTTGTTGGTACAGCGTTCGGATCCTGAACTATTCCGGTTGCAGCATTGCCGAATACAGCGATACTGTCTAATACCATACCATGTCCGTCTGAATCTTTATGAACGAATGATAAGAAAATGTTCTGTCCAGCCCATGTTGTAAGCGGGAAGCTGTATCTTCTCCAGATTATTTCAGTTGCACCAACGGGAATGCAGTGTACGCAAACGCTGCCTGCATACTGTGTAAAGCTTGACTGCAATGAATCGGTTGTTGATACCCTTACTAGCAGTGAATCATATGGATACGGGCCATCACTAAACTGCTTTACAAGCCAGAATACGACTGAATCACCTGCAACGATACCGTTAATTCTTGGTGAAACGAGCCAGTCTTCACCATTAGGTGCCTGGTACTGTATAAATGCAACAGCTGAACCGTGTTTTGCAGGAAGTGAACCAAAAGAAGCTGTAAGCGGAGCAGTAACCCTGTTCCATACATTAGCTCCAACAACATTAATGCTTCTCCAACCTGCAGGCGGAACTGACGTTTCAAAACTTTCAAAAAGTTTTGTAACCTGTGAATTGATCGAAATTGTGCTTAAAACCAAAAACAAAAAAATAGTTAATTTTTTCATTGATCCTCTTTCTTTTTTAAAATTGAGTAGCTAATTTAAGTGTAAAAACAAGCTAAAAAAAGGCTTAAATTTGCATTATTAGTAGTATTTTTTATTAACTGAATACAGTAGAAAAGAAACTATTAGTCATATTTTATGACTTTAAAAATTTTTATATTTGCACTTCCCGATAAATAATACGCAAATTATAAATTTTACACTATATAATATGGATACATTATCACCTGAAGCAGCAACAGCAACAAACGGAAAACCAGTTGATTTTCTTCCCTTAAAGAACTGGGATCACATTGAGTTTTATTGCGGTAATGCCAAACAATCCGCAATATATTACCAGTATGCTATGGGATTTAAATTAACAGGCTATAGCGGTCTGGAAACAGGTAACAGAGAAAAGGCATCATACCTGCTGGAACAGGGAAAGATAAGATTTGTATTGACTACCCCTTACCATCCCGAGAGCTTTATTTCGGAACATATTAAACAGCACGGAGACGGCGTTCGTGATATAGCACTGGAAGTTGATGATGCGGAAAGCGCTTTCAATGAAACAGTTAAAAGAGGAGCTGTACCGGCATTAGAACCGACAAAAATCGAAGACGAAAACGGATTTATAATACGTTCGGCTATTAAAACATACGGTGATACGATCCATTCGTTTATTCAGAGGAATAATTATAAGGGATTATTTCTGCCCGGATTTATTGACGCTTCTGCAAAAGCTGTACAGGGAATAAAAGATGCCGGTTTAAGATCAGTTGATCATATGGTAGGAAATGTTGAGCTTGGAAAAATGAATTACTGGGTAAAGTTCTACGCTGAAACAATGGGATTCAATCAACTGTTATCATTTGATGATAAGGATATATCAACCGAATATACCGCTCTTATGAGCAAGGTTATGCAGAACGGTACGGGTAAGATAAAATTCCCGATAAATGAACCTGCTGCAGGTAAAAAGAAATCTCAGATAGATGAATACCTTGAGTTTTATCACGGCGCAGGCTGCCAGCATATTGCTATGAACACGACAAATATTGTTGAAACAGTAAGCGACCTTAAAAAAAGGGGAGTGGAATTCTTAAGAGTACCAACAACTTATTACCAGGAGCTTGAAGCGCGTGTCGGAAAGATCGACGAAGATATTGATGAGCTTGCAAAACACGGTATACTTGTTGACCGTGATGATGACGGTTACCTGCTTCAGCTTTTCAGCAAACCAATTGAAGACAGGCCGACAGTGTTTTTTGAGATAATTCAGCGCAAAGGTGCAAAATCGTTTGGTAAGGGGAACTTCAAAGCCCTTTTCGAAGCTATTGAAAGAGAACAGGCTGTTAGAGGAACACTTTAACAATTGACAATTAGCAGTGAACAATTATCAATGAACATTTTTCTAATGTATTTTTCGTTCATTTACTATTCACTATTCCGCAAATTCACTATTTAAAAATTAATGGCATATTATCATAAACTGGGAAAATTCCCGCAAAAAAGACACGTGCAGTTCAGACAGGCTAATGGTGAGCTTTACCAGGAGGAAGTTATTGGAACTGAAGGGTTTTCCGGAATTTCTTCAATTCTGTATCATATAAATCCGCCTACAAAAGTAAAGAAAATAGATAAAACTGAGGATATTTCATTTAAAGAATGGAATGATGGTATATTAAGGCATGTGCATCTTCATACAATCGATTCCAAAGCTGAAGGTGATCCAATTTCCGGTAGAAAAGTCATGATATTCAATAATGATGTATCAATGGCTATCTGTAATCCTTCCAGACAAATGGATTATTTTTATAAAAACGGTGAAGGCGATGAGGTGATCTTTGTTCATTACGGCAGCGGAACAATGGAATCACAATACGGTACACTTGATTATAAAGATGGAGATTATATTGTAATTCCCCGCGGTATAATTTACCGGATAATTACCAAAAGCGAAAAAACCAAGTTCATGGTAATTGAATCACCCAGCCCGGTATATACACCGTCTAGGTATAAAAATTCCTACGGACAGTATCTCGAGCACTCGCCTTTTTGCGAAAGAGATTTCAGGGTTCCGCAGGAATTAATAACTGTTGATGAAAAAGGTGATTTTCTTGTAAAAATAAAGAAGTTCAATAAGCTGCATCACTATATTTTTGATTTTCATCCATTGGATGTTATCGGGTGGGATGGATATTTCTATCCCTGGATATTTAATATCAATGATTTTATGCCTATTACAGGTAAGATACATCAGCCGCCCCCGGTACACCAGACTTTTGAAGGAAGGAATTACGTGATATGCTCATTCTGCCCAAGGCTGTTTGACTATCACCCCGATGCTATACCTGCTCCTTATAACCACAGCAACATTGATAGCGATGAAGTACTTTATTACGTTGAAGGCAATTTTATGTCACGCAAGGGCGTTGATGTCGCTTCATTTACATTGCATCCCGGTGGAATCCCTCACGGTCCGCATCCGGGAACAATGGAAGCTTCAATTGGCAAAAAAGAAACTCTTGAGCTTGCCGTAATGATTGATACCTTCCACCCGCTTAAGCTGACTGAGCATGCTAAACAATTTGACCTTCCTAACTATCCATACACCTGGAATGAAGAAGGTCATGAAGCTGAAATAGAATAACCGGGATATGAGTTAAAACTATGTAATTTTTGGATTAAAAGGCTGTTGTAAAACAGCCTTTTTTAATATGTAAAAACTATCTATATTTATTTTACTCAAAAACCTAAATAGGAGTAAATATGAATCTCATTATCTTAAAAACAATTACCTTTATAGTATTATTCAATACATTTACTTTCAGTAACTGGCAATGGGTTTCAAGCGGTCTTGGCGGTAACTACCCGGTCCAGGCAATTACATCCTTTGGAAATTATATTTATGCTGGGACCAATCTTTTCAGCAACGGTTCAATGTATTACTCTACTAATTTTGGCAGCCAATGGCATAACATGTTTACAAATAATGCTGATGTTTTAGCTGCAGTTTCTGATGATAGTTTTGTTTACTTAGCAACAGATAAAGGTATTTTCAGAACAAAAAATCTTGGGCAAAATTGGGAGCATTGTCTTAACAATAACCATGTATTCTCTTCGATAATTACAGTTAATTCCGCATCGACTATTTTAACTTGTTGTTACGATAATGGCAACGGAAAGATATTTCTTTCAAATGATTTTGGTGTTACATGGACCCAGACACTTTCACTTGGTTATGAAATCGTTACTCTTTTTAAAACAGAAAATGTTATTTATGCCGGTACAAATGGGGCAGGGGTATACAAGTCGACAAATAACGGGCTGAACTGGAGCCAGACACCGCTATATGATGAGAATGTTAATTCTATTACTGCTTATGGCAGTACAGTTTTTGCCGGTACTATGAATAATGGTGTTTTAAAATCTACTGATTACGGGCAAACCTGGAGCCGATCATTAAACATCACTGACCTTATTTTTACTGTAGCTGCTCACGGTAATTATATTTTTGCGGGAGTTTATGAATTTAAAAATTTTTATTACAGTTCAAATAATGGACAAAGCTGGAGCCATTTGAACAGTGGAATATTGGATCCTGCACATTCTTCAGTCAGAACTATACATATCGCGGGAGATTATATCTATATTGGAGTATCAAACTCAATGTATAATGGTGTTTACAGGAGACCTTTAAGTGAAATAATTTCGGTGCAGCCAATTTCAACAAATATTCCTGATCACTTTTCTCTTTCCCAAAACTACCCGAATCCTTTTAACCCGGTTACAAAAATAAAATTTGATATCAGCGGAACTTCAGTGGCACAGACATTCCTTTCTGTCTACGATATTATGGGGCGGGAAGTCGAAATTCTCGTGAATGAAATGCTTAAACCAGGCAAATACGAGGTTGATTGGAATGCAGCAAACTACACAAGCGGTGTTTATTATTATAAAATTACTTCCGGTGATTTCACTGAAACCCGAAAAATGGTTCTTGTAAAATGATCTGCCCAATGGGTTGAACAATTAGCGTAATTCGAAAAATTTGTAGTTATTTTTTATAATTTTTCTAAAAGGCTGTTTGCAAAACAGCCTTTTTTGTTGTTTACCAATGATTTATTTTTGCAGTCTATGAAACTTTCAGATCAAACTCAGCTAAATATTCAAAAAGCGCATTTTGTGAACGGAATTGCGCCGGATAATTATCAGGTAAAATACCGCAATATTTATGAATTGCTGCAACACCGCGTGCATTTACAGCCGGATGATATTTATATTACATATTATCCGGATAGCGGAATTAAACAATCGCTTACGTACAGTCAGTTTATAACTAAAGTATTTAAAACTGCGAATTTTCTGATTTCAAAAGGGATTAAACCCGGCGACAGGATCTCAACTATTTCACATAATCATATAAACACAGTTATACAGTATTTTGCAGCCTGGTGTATGGGTGTAACAGTCGTACCATTAAATATAAGCGAAGAGCCGGATAGAATTGAGTATATTCTGAAAAGTTCACTTACTAAACTTGCATTTATAAAGCATGAATACCTGCCTAAATTTACTGAAGTACTGAAAAAGCTCTCCGTTATAACTGTTGTACATTCAGCTGAAGCAGGTGTTGATAATGGTGATATTATTATTTATGAAAATGAAATTGAAGGTCAGAGTTCTGATTTTGTACCGGATAAATCTGTCAATCAGGAAACTGAGTCACTCATAGTATATACCTCTGGTACAACCGGATTGCCTAAAGGAGTAGTATTAACTCAATATAACCTGATGGCAGATGCTGATGGAATCAGTAAATGGCACGGGATTGAACAGGGTACAATTATGATGTGCGTACTACCCATTCATCATGTGAACGGTACCGTTGTTACTATAATGACCCCGATGTATGCCGGCGGTACTCTGATACTTAATCAGAAATTCCACACCGATGTATTTTTTCAAAGACTTGCGGATGAAAAAGTTAATATTGTCAGCGTTGTGCCAACATTGCTGCAATTCTTATGTCATGATTTTGAACAGGAAAAAAGTAACAACCTGCAGATTTCTGACCTTCCGGTTTTTCGCCACATTATATGCGGCGCGGGACCATTAACTTGCGAGCTGGTTCAAAAGTTTGAGACTATGTTCGGTTTAAAAATCGTACACGGGTACGGACTTTCTGAAACGACATGTTATTCATGTTTTATTCCCGTTGATCTTAATAAAACCGAACATAACAAATGGCTTCTGGGATATGGCTTTCCAAGCATTGGTATTGCTATTGAGCCCAATGAAATGGATATCCATAATGAAAAAGGTGAATCTATGCCTGAAAATTCGCGGGGCGAGATAGTAATTAGGGGACATAATGTTATGAAGTATTATGACGAAAATGCCGAAGCTAATGATAAAACTTTTGAGTTCGGCTGGTTCCGAAGCGGAGATGAAGGCTTTTATTTAAATGATAACTCGGGGAGGAAATATTATTTTATTACCGGAAGGTTAAAAGAGCTTATCATCAGGGGAGGTGTAAATATAGCCCCGCTGGAAATTGATGAAGTCCTGATGTCAATTCCTGAAGTAAGATCTGCTATAGCCGTTGGATTTGATAATGACTGGTACGGTGAAGAAGTTGGGGCACTTGTTTTGCTCAAAGAGAATATTAAACCGACTGAAGAGCTTAAAAATGAAATACTCGATCATTGCAGAAAAAAGCTCCCCGCGTATAAATCACCCAAAACTGTTGTTTTCAGCGATACAATACCGGTAACATCAACCGGTAAATACCAGCGTAATAAGGTGAAACATCTTTTTGCAGAATTTAAAACAAAACAGTTTAAATGAAAATTATCAATTCAACCGGCAGAGAAGACCTTGCAATTGTGCATATCGCACAGGCAGCCGGCGGAAATTATGTTGAGTTCGTTGAATCACTTTATCCCCCTAAATCCCGGGAAGAAAAATGGATCCTGACTCTTTCTACGTTATACGGATGTCCTGTAAGCTGTACTATCTGCGATGCAGGACCATTTTATTTGGGCAGAATAAGCAAAGAAGGTATGTTCTGGCAGCTTGATTACATGCTGTCAAAAAGATACCCTGATGGTTGTATTCCCGTTAAAAAGTTAAAAGTTCACTTCACCCGTATGGGCGAGCCTGCATTTAATATGAGCGTTCTTGAAGTAATTGAAGAATTTGATCTTTATTTTAATGCACCCGGATTTATGCCTTCAATATCTTCCATTGCTCCGAAAGGAAGTGAAAAATTCTTTAAAGAATTACTCAGAATTAAGAATGAAAAATTTTCGGGAGGAAAGTTCCAGCTCCAGTTTTCCATTCATACAACAGATATCAAAAAAAGAGATGAACTCATCCCCGTTAAGAAATGGAGCTTTAATGAAATTGCTGCTTATGGTGATAAATTTTTCAGGGAAGGGGAAAGGAAAATTACTCTTAGCTTTGCTCCTTCAAATGAATATATCATTGATCCCAATAAGATTGCCGCGATATTTGACCCGCAAAAATTCATTATCAAGCTTACTCCGCTTAACACTACTTCATCAACTGTGAAAAACAATTTAACGTCGCTAATTAGTCCGCTTAATACTGAAGGAATTGAAAGCCTGGCAAGTGAATTCAGAAATAACGGTTATGAAGTGATAATCAGCATAGGAAGTTACGAAGAGCTTAAAATTGGCAGTACATGCGGACAAAACCTGGTAACCAACCTGCAGAATGAAATGAAAGATTGATTATCATTTAGTTTCTTAAATCATGTAAATAAAAAAGCCATCCTGTTTAACAGGATGGCTTTTTGTTTGCAGCAAAAATGCTGCAAAGGTAATATTATTTTACAAGTAACATCTTCTTTGTTTCTACAAAGTTACCTGATTCTAATCTGTAGAAGTAAGCTCCGCTTGAAAGCTCTGAAGCATTGAAATCTACTACGTAGTTTCCGGCGGGTTTAACATCGTTTAACAATGTTTTAACTTCTCTTCCGAGTATATCAAATAATACAAGCTTAACATTTCCTGCTACAGGAATTGAGAACTTGATATTTGTTACAGGGTTGAACGGATTAGGATAGTTCTGGCTTAATGAATAAACCTGAGGAACCTGGTTGTTAACAGGGTTAACACCAACTAAGTTGCCGAGTAAAGCTGCAAGAACCGGCTGGAATCCGCCTGCTCCAGAGAAATATCTGGGGTCACAGAATAATGACCTAACTTCATATGTTGATGTAAGCCTCATTATACCGGCAAGTGTATCTGCTGCTGTGTGGTTGCCGTATCTGTAAAGACCGAATGAACCGTTGCTGAATCCGGCGCCATCAGGATAGTAGTTAGCGCCCGGTGTTGTGATATTTCTTGTATTGCCGTTATCTACAGCCAAACCAACAATATTACCCGGTGAAGGGAAAGCGTTATCGAGTTTATATGTGAAGCCTGCAATTGTACCTGAGAAGTTAGCGTCTAATCCGACGGAACCTGTTCTTGCATAGTTATAAGCAAGATCACCGCCGATAAGTACTAATG
Organism: Ignavibacteria bacterium; assembly: GCA_017303675.1. Taxonomy (NCBI): domain Bacteria; kingdom Pseudomonadati; phylum Ignavibacteriota; class Ignavibacteria; species Ignavibacteria bacterium. The sequence continues at coordinate 1,166,842 of JAFLBX010000002.1, read as the reverse complement.
TTTTCCTGTTACCTGCTGTACCGCTGTTAAGCCATGCGATAAGATTGTTTCTTGCTGTAGCTCCAAGGAACCTGGTTGTAATAGCGTCAAATGCTGTTTCCTGTATGATAATTCTGTTATATCCTGATAAAGTAGGAAGTGTTGAGTTTGTATCAAATGTTACGAGATCATATCCGCCAACAATACCGCCCAAATGGGTGCGCATTGAATCTCTGTCTTTTTTTCTTTCAGCCTGTGTTGTTGCAATTGTTGAATCATGTACTAAAAGAAGCGTGGTGTTTGCTGCCGGAGCAGGTCCGAGTAATCTTATGAAATCAATACCGATAAAATCACTGTTTACGCCTGAAGGACCGCCGTTAACTACTCTGTAGTTGATAGCGAATCTGCCGTTAGCGCCTGCTGAAGGAAGAGTGAATCTTCTTTCTGCCCATGAACCTGTGAGTGTTGTTTTGAATCTGCCTAACTCAACCCATGAACCTGAGCCCGGAACTGTATCGCCGTTTGATGCCCAGTAAACTCTGATTGAATCGGGGAATGTTGAACCCGTAGGTCCTCTTTCGTAGAATGAAAGTGTATCGCCTGATGCACCGTTTACAACCGGTGAAATAAGCCAAAGATCGATCGGGTTTGCACCGGTAACGTTGTTGAAGTTAGCGGCAACATAACCTGTTGCGGGACCGTTGAATGCTGCGAAAACAGTACTGTTACCCTGGAACCAGTTGGGTGATGTACCTGCAGGACCGCCAGCGGGGCCTCTTTTTGGAATGTAGCCTCTTGTACGTAAAGCAACTGTATCATTTGCTCCGTTTAAACTGTCTACATACTTTACAATAGCGTTAGTGTAGGGAACAGTCGGCTGAATAGCGTCTGTTTCTGTTGTGCCTGATGTCTTTGAATTGAACGGATCTGACCAGATCAGCCCAAGAAAAAATACACCGATGGCAAAAACTGCGAGAATCGGGAATGCTTTTTTCATAAATTTGAATTAATGTAATAAAATAGTTAATTAAAGATAAATATCAGCCTTTAATATGATAATAATCATATAAAAATACAATATTAAAATTTTTTATAAATTGTAAATAATTGTAATTGTAAGTGTTAACATAAAAAAAGGCACCCTTTTTTCAAAGGATGCCTTAAATAATTAACTAAAAATGCTGTTATTTTACAAGTAACATCTTCTTTGTATCGGTGAAATCTCCTGCTTCTAAACGGTAAAAATAAACACCGCTTGAAAGAGCTGATGCATCATAATCAACAAGGTAATTACCAGCAGGTTTAACTTCATTAAGAAGTGTTGCAACTTCCCTTCCTAATATATCAAATACTGTTAGTTTTACTAATCCGGTGGTAGGAATTGCAAACTTAATATTTGTTATCGGGTTAAACGGATTCGGATAATTCTGTAATAAATTGAACTTATTCGGAATTTCACTGTTAATTGGAGTTAATCCTGTAAAAATGTTCGGTCCGCAGCCAATAACATCAAACTGTGCTTGCCCTGTACCATTATAACCGCCGGGTAAAAATATTTTTGCTGTATCATTTACAACACGTCCTGTTACTGCTGCGAATATATTTGACATACCGCCGCCCGGTTTTCCGGATATAACTCTTACCCATGCATTAGCAGTAATACTCCATACATGAACAGAATCGTGATAACCGGTTGCACCGCCTCTTTCTCCACCTACAGTATAGAAAGCGTTTCCTATTGCAAATCCTCCGATACGGCTTAAACCAGTAATTGCTGCCGGAACCGGAATATTAGGTCCTGCTGCCCATGTAATAGTAGAAGCATTTGAACCTATAGTCCCGATCTGGAATGAATTTGTGAATGGGAATCCTCCGGCTATGAATATTTTATTGCCTGAAAGACCTGCAGCATGAGACCTTCTGCCGGTTGCAAATGGGGTTGATGAGCCCCAGGTATTTGAACCAATTCTGTAAAAATTAACGGTGGTTGTACCGGATGCCCACGGACCACCTGTTACAAACAGAACGCTATCACCCCAGTTTACTGTTGCATGACCTGATACTGCTAATGGACCCGGTGCTTTTAATGTCCAAACACCGGCGCTGTATTCGTAAATATCAGTTGAACCTGTTGTTACAGAAGCACCTCCGCCAATGTAATATAGCTTACCGCCTGCTGCGGTTAATGTACCGCCAGCTTTTGCTACCGGAAGTGGTACTCCAACTGTCCAGGTACCTCCTAATGTATATCTTCTTATTGTAGTAGTAGCCAATCCTGTTGCATCGGGTGTATGAACAAATAATGTATCACCAAGCCATGCAGATTCCTGATAAAATGTTGCTGCCGGAAGTGACGGATAAGTGTTTGCCGGACACCAGTTTGAGCTATAGTAGTTAGGTGCCGGGGGCGGTCCTGAAGGACCAAGTAATCTTATGAAATCAATACCGATGAAATCACTGTTCACGCCTGAAGGACCGCCGTTAACTACTCTGTAGTTGATAGCGAATCTGCCGTTAGCGCCTGCTGAAGGAAGAGTGAATCTTCTTTCTGCCCATGAACCTGTGAGTGTTGTTTTGAATCTGCCTAACTCAACCCATGAACCTGAGCCCGGAACTGTATCGCCGTTTGATGCCCAGTAAACTCTGATTGAATCGGGGAATGTTGAACCCGTAGGTCCTCTTTCGTAGAATGAAAGTGTATCGCCTGATGCACCGTTTACAACCGGTGAAATAAGCCAAAGATCGATCGGGTTTGTACCGGTAACGTTGTTGAAGTTAGCGGCAACATAACCTGTTGCGGGACCGTTGAATGCTGCGAAAACAGTACTGTTACCCTGGAACCAGTTGGGTGATGTACCTGCAGGACCGCCAGCGGGTCCTCTTTTTGGTTTGTAGCCTCTTGTACGTAAAGCAACTGTATCATTTGCTCCGTTTAAACTGTCTACATACTTTACAATAGCGTTTGTGTAGGGAACAGTCGGCTGAATAGCGTCTGTTTCTGTGGTGCCTGATGTCTTTGAATTGAACGGATCTGACCAGATCAGTCCAAGAAAAAATACACCGATGGCAAAAACTGCGAGAATCGGGAATGCTTTTTTCATAAATTTTGATTAATTGTAATAAAATAGTTAATTAAAGATAAATATCATCGCTTAATATGATAATAATCATATAAAAATGCAATATTAAATTTTATTTAATTATCTAAATAGGGTAATATTATTGGTTTAGGTAAAAATAAAGGCATCCTTTTATTCAAAGGATGCCTCAAAAAAAACCTGGAAATATTGATTATTTTACAAGTAACATTTTCTTTGTATCTGTAAAGTTACCTGATTCCAGACGGTAGAAGTAAACACCGCTTGAAAGTTTTGAAGCATCGAAATCTACAGTGTAGTTTCCTGCTACCATTACTTCATTAACAAGTGTTTCTACTTCTCTTCCAAGTATATCAAATACTGAAATCTTTACAAGTCCTGTGTTAGGAAGTGCAAATTTTATATTTGTTACCGGGTTGAATGGATTCGGGTAATTCTGACTTAATTTGAATTGATTTGGAACTTCGTTTCCATTATGGGAAATTCCAACTATACCGCAACCGCTTAAATCAGAATTCCATGTTGCTGTAATTTCAGCAGGAGTTAATGCACGCCTGTAAAGCCTGAATTCATCCATTGTTCCTCTTAAACCGGCAGATGTTGAATAGCCTCCAACTCTGAAGCCTGATCCCAATGGCATGTTTGTGACCCTTGTGACAGAATTTGAAAAGACACCATTTTTATAAGCTCTTATCTGTCCTGCCGCTGAATCATGTACAATAGTAACAACAGTTGAATTGGGTCCGGTACCATTAATTAATATCTCATCTGTACTGCCTCCTGATGAAGTGAATCTTACTAAAAGGTTATCCGCTCCTGCTACACCACCGCTGAAACATCTGAAAGAATTTGAGCCAGCATCTCCGAATATATAAGATATACTGGTACTGGATGGCATAGTGAGCCAAAAACTAATAGTCCAGCTCGAAGTACCAAGATCCCAGTTCCAACCGGGAGTAACACCTGCATTGGTTAAATTTGTTCCTGCCAGGCAGCTATCGAATTGACCACCGGATGTTAAAGTCGTTGCTGCTATTGTAGGTGTCGGATTTCCTACTCCGGGTATTGCACAATTCAGCACTGTAGTTGAATTGGGGTTATTTTCAAATTTGTAATATAATAGATCAGGTCCGCTTCCGGGAGGAGGAGCAGCAGGTCCGAGTAATCTTATGAAATCAATTCCGATAAAATCACTGTTTACGCCTGAAGGACCGCCGTTAACTACTCTGTAGTTGATAGCGAATCTGCCGTTAGCGCCTGCTGAAGGAAGAGTGAATCTTCTTTCTGCCCATGAACCTGTGAGTGTTGTTTTGAATCTGCCTAACTCAACCCATGAACCTGAGCCCGGAACTGTATCGCCGTTTGATGCCCAGTAAACTCTGATTGAATCGGGGAATGTTGAACCCGTAGGCCCTCTTTCGTAGAATGAGAGTGTATCGCCTGATGCACCGTTTACAACCGGTGAAATAAGCCAAAGATCGATAGGATTTGTACCGGTAACGTTGTTGAAGTTAGCGGCAACATAACCTGTTGCAGGACCGTTGAATGCTGCGAAAACAGTACTGTTACCCTGGAACCAGTTGGGTGATGTACCTGCAGGACCGCCGTTAGGACCTCTTTTTGGAATGTAGCCTCTTGTACGTAAAGCAACTGTATCATTTGCTCCGTTTAAACTATCAACGTATTTTACTACAGCATTGGTAACCGGAACAACAGGATTAATAGCATCAGATTCAGTGGTGCCTGATGTCTTTGAACTGAATGGATCTGACCATATCAACCCAAAGAAAAATACACCAATTGCTAATATCCCAAGAAATGGAAATAATTTTTTCATCATTGTGTTTCCCTTTAATTGGTTTATAGAAAAAATATGTTAATTGATCATGATAATATGTAATATAATTTAGTCAAATTCAATGATATAAATGCTTAAATTTAATACATTTAGTGTAAATCTAAATTTCTGATAAAAAATATATGTTTCACAATAATGGAAATTATTAAAATTTTATATAAAAGCAGTTTGTAAACATAATAAAAAAGCATCCGCTTTATTGCGGATGCTTTTTTAAAAAACAATAATCTTTTATAGTCAGATTATTTTACAAGTAACATCTTTTTTGTCTGTGTAAAATTTTCTGCTTCAAGTGTATAGAAATATACGCCTGTTGCGAAGTTTGACGCGTCAAATGTTACATCATATCTGCCTGCGCCTCTTAATTCATTTACAAGTGTTTTAACTTCTTTACCTGTGATATCATACACTTTTAATGTTACAAGTGATGCTGTAGGAACGCTGAAGTTAATTACTGTAGACGGATTAAACGGATTTGGATAATTCTGAGAAAGCTCAAATTTATCCGGTGCTATTGTTGAGTTATTACCTGTGCTTGTAAATGTACCGGCCCTGGTAATATGGAACAGATCTGTTGCAGCTCCTGTACCTATACCGCCAACTATACCATAACCTGCAGGGCAGAATAAGCTCAATGTATCATTGATACATTTTGCTGTTATATGACCCATAATGTTTGATCTTGGGAAAGGTAATCCGCTTATCTGACCGCTCCATGTATTAGAAGTAGCGTTGAATACGTATGTTATATCAGAATAACCTGTTGTTGTACCTCTTTCACCGCCAACTAAGAAGAACCAATTGCCGAACGATGTTGATCCCGGTCTGCTTAGCCCGGATTCTGAAGTAGGAACATCCGGTGCAGCTACCCAGGTTATTGTTGATGCGTTTGAACCTATTGTGCCAACATAAGTTGATTTTATAAACGCAGTATTGAAACCGCTGCTTACTATAATTTTGTTGCCGTTAATTCCCATTGCAAAAGTTCTTCTACCCTGGCCTGAAGGAAGTGAAGTTGCCGTAGTTCCCCATGTATTACTGCCTATGCGGTAATAATGATGAGCAAGATTGGTTCCTGAACCAGTCCACGGACCGCCAACAACCACAATAACGCTATCACCCCAGTTTACAGCCTGGTGACCAGATAGTGCAGTTGGTAAAGGAGCCATAGTTGTCCAGCCTGCTCCGGGTGTGTATGAATAAACTGTAGTTCCTCCGGTTGTTACGCCGGTTGCGCTGCCGCCAATATAATATAATTTACCGCCTGCTGAAACCATAGAACCGCCTACAAGTGCGCCCGGCATTGGTACGCCTGTTGACCAGCTTCCATTATATGTATATCTGTAGATTGTAGTTGTTGCCGCACCGGCGCTTGTTGGTGCCTGGAAATATAAAGTATCGCCTATCCATGCTGATGCCCCAAAATACGCAGCATTGGGTACTACGGGACGAGTTGTCCACTGATTGGCTGTTACATTACATGTTACAACCGGAGCAGGCCCGAGTAATCTTATGAAGTCAATTCCGATAAAATCACTGTTTACGCCTGAAGGACCGCCGTTAACTACTCTGTAGTTGATAGCGAATCTGCCGTTAGCGCCTGCTGAAGGAAGAGTGAATCTTCTTTCTGCCCATGAACCTGTGAGTGTTGTTTTGAATCTGCCTAACTCAACCCATGAACCTGAGCCCGGAACTGTATCGCCGTTTGATGCCCAGTAAACTCTGATTGAATCGGGGAATGTTGAACCCGTAGGCCCTCTTTCGTAGAATGAGAGTGTATCGCCTGATGCACCGTTTACAACCGGTGAAATAAGCCAAAGATCGATAGGATTTGTACCGGTAACGTTGTTGAAGTTAGCGGCAACATAACCTGTTGCAGGACCGTTGAATGCTGCGAAAACAGTACTGTTACCCTGGAACCAGTTGGGTGATGTACCTGCAGGACCGCCGTTAGGACCTCTTTTTGGAATGTAGCCTCTTGTACGTAAAGCAACTGTATCATTTGCTCCGTTTAAACTATCGACGTATTTTACTACAGCGTTTGTAACCGGAACAACAGGATTAATTGCATCAGATTCAGTGGTGCCAGATGTCTTTGAACTGAATGGATCTGACCATACCAGTCCAAAGAAAAATACACCAATGGCTAATACTCCCAGAAATGGAAATAATTTTTTCATCATTGTGTTTCCCTTAAATTGGTTTAAAGAAAAAATATGTTAATTGATTATGTTAATATGTAATTTTTTTTAAAAAATGTCAATATATTAATTACTTTATACAAACTGTGTAAAAAACCGCTATTTATGTGTTTAAACTAGCAAATTGCATAAAGAATTGAAAATAAAAAAAGCGCTTTCTTTTTGAGAAAGCGCTTAATAATTATAAATAATTTGTTACTTAATCTGCTTTCGCAGAAAATTCTATAACTTCATTATTTTATCAACATCATCTTTTTGGTTTCTTTGTAGTCACCGCTTGTTAATGTATAGAAGTATAAACCGGTTGAAAGTTTTGAAGCATCATATGTAAATGAATAGCTTCCTGCTTCCATCTGTTTGTTTACTACTACATCAACTTCTTTACCCATTACATCATAAACTGATATTTTAACCTGGCTTGCTTTTGGAACGTCAAATGAAACGTTTGTAGCCGGGTTAAACGGATTTGGATAGTTCTGTTTTAAGCTGTATGATGAAGGAATACCAGTGTTGTTATTATTGATTGCAACAAGCTGTGTTCCGTAAATTACAAATGGTAAGCCCTGTCCATTTGTTCCGTCTAATGCATTACCCCAAACGCCTGCTAATTTCTGTTTTGCATTTCCGGTAATTGGTGTGTTTAAGATAGTTCTTGGCGGAGCCCATGGACCTGAAGCAAGTGAACCTAAAAATGTTGTCTGTAACCAGTAGTATCCCGGGTTCAATGTAACATTGATGGTATCAACAATTGCCATTATAGGTCTGGTTGTCTGTGTGTTGTATGGAGGTGTTGCTGTTGTTCTGTATATGTTTGACCAGTATGTAGCTCTCATTCTGTTTGTTGTTGTATCGCCGGCTCTTAATGTAACACCTGCGCTGTCAACTCTGCCGTTCCATATTGCAACACGTGAAGCTGTGTATGTTGATGTTAGTGTTGAACCTGTCTGGTAGCTGTAGAATTTAATTGAATCGATCTGCCACTGCTGTCCTGCAGGAACTGTGAAATCATCACCCATCCAGTTAAATAAGTTACCCTGGCTTCCGAAACCGAATAAAGTTCCCGGAGCTGTGATAAAGCTTACATCTGCGCCGCCCTGGCCCTGGCCTGCTGCGTTCACTAATTCATTGTAAGTAAATAAAACTGCAAGCGGGTTATCCCAGTTATAGCCAGCAAAACGCTCTATATCATGATTGTATAAAACATTGCTGCTGCCCTGGTTAACGCTGTTAACGGTTTCTTTATCGTTACCATCGTTTGAAAACCCAAAGCTCATTACAATTGCTGTAATAAGTACTGCGAAAATTGAAAGATTTTTCTTCATGGTTTTGTTACCTTTCGTTTAATTTAGTTAATTACCCTGCGAAATATGTATTATTTTCTGTGGTTAATCAAGTCTAAAATGATTTTTTTAAAAAAAATTATAAAATATTATTATTTTGTAGATTTCTCAAATTTAATTAATACTAAACTTCAAACAATAGAACTTTAAATCCCTTTTTTGATATTTTAAAAATCCCTATATTTGAAATTCCTGTGATTTTATCACTTCCTGTTTAAAAAACTAAAATAAATATATAATATATAGAGGGGATTATTCCTATGGCAGAGAAAATTGCTGCAGAAAAGAAATCAAAAGGCACTAATGGGGCTGCAAAAGATACCAACGGGTCAAAAGTATCCAATGGTACCAAAGAAAGCTTGCAGTATGATTTTCATAAGGAAACTGTTAAGAATCACGGATTATCAAATGAAGAGATGATCCACGCTTATAAAGCTATGCTCCTTTCCAGGTTCACAGATGACAGGATTGATATGCTGATTAAACAGGGCAAAGCTACATTTTTAATTTCCGGTTCAGGACATGAAGCTATCCAGGTTGCATGTGCTATGGCTATGGAAGGCGGTAAAGACTGGTTCTTTACATACTACAGAGATAATGCTATTGGTACCGCACTTGGAATTACACCAATAGAGATATTCAGGCATATTATGGGTAAGGCTACAGATACTTTCACAGGCGGCAGGCAGATGCCTATGCATCTTGGTTCAAAAGAGCTGCGAATGCCCACAGCATCTTCACCAACAGGCTCTCAATACCTGCAGGCAGTAGGCGCAGCGCTTAGCTGTGTTTACCGCGGAACCGATGAAGTTTCTTATGTTGGCGGCGGCGAAGGCTCAACCAGCGAAGGCGAGTTCTTTGAAGCTATTAACTGGGCTGCCAGAGAAAAGCTCCCCACAATTTTCTGCATTCAGAATAACCGCTTCGCTATTTCTGTGCCAATTGAACAGCAGACTGCAGGCGGATCAGTATATAAAGTAGTTCAGGGATTCGAAGGAATTCACAAATTCCATATTGATGGAACTGACTTCCTCGAAAGCTACGCCACAGCTAAAGAAGCTGTCCGTCTTGCAAGAAACGGCGAAGGACCAAGCTTTATTTATGCTGATGTTGTAAGGCTTCGTTCACACTCCGCATCAGACTCACAGGATAAATACCGTTCTAAAGAAGCAATTGAAAAAGATACTTTAAGAGACCCGATAGCACAGTTTGAAAAAGTTCTTGTTGAAAGAAACATCATGACCGCAGAAGATATAGCGGCAACAAGAAAAGAGTTAAATGACCTCGTTATCAAGTCAGCCGAAGAGGCTTATGCTGAACCGCTTCCCGATCCATCAACTGTAGAAGATAATCTCTTCTGCCCTGATGACCAGCAGACAAAAATAGCTTACGAAGCTACACAGCCTTCCGGTGAACCTATTGTTATGGTTGATGCAATTAACCATGCGCTTATGGAAGAGATGGAAAAAAATCCGAATATGCTTGTTTATGGTGAGGACGTTCAGGATGGCAAAGGCGGTGTTTTCACAGCAACAAAAGGACTTTCAACAAAATTCGGCGTTAAACGTTGCTTTAATTCTCCGCTTGCTGAAGCTTCAATATTAGGAACTGCAGTAGGCGCGGCATTAAGCGGATTAAAACCCGTTGTTGAAATTCAGTTCGCTGATTATATTTTCCCTGCAATGATGCAGATAAGAGATGAGCTTGTTATGTACCGTTACCGTTCAAACGGCGCTTTTGAATGCCCTGTTACTATCAGGGTTGCAACAGGCGGATACATTGGCGGCGGACATTATCATTCACAGAATATCGAAGCAATTTTTGCAAAATGCCCCGGCTTATATATCGCATATCCTTCCAATGCAGCTGATGCAAAAGGATTGCTTAAAACTGCTTGCCAGCTTAAAGACCCTGTAATGTTTTTAGAGCATAAATTCTTATACAGGCAGGGTTATGCTAAATCACCGGAGCCGGATGCAGATTACTACCTCCCATTTGGCAAAGCCGCTGTTAAGAAGGAAGGTAATGATCTTACAATAGTAGCTTACGGCGCAATGGTAGAAAAAGCGCTTAAGACCTCCAGGGAGATGGAGAAAAAAGGATACAGTGTAGAAGTTATTGATATTAGAACCATAGTTCCGCTTGATACTGAAACAATATTAAACTCAGTTAAGAAAACCGGAAAAGTAATAGTATTCCATGAAGATACAAAATTCATGGGCTTTGGCGCTGAAATAGCTTCGCAGATTGCTGAAGCAGCATTTGAATATCTTGATGCCCCGGTTAAACGTGTTGCCGGACTTCATATTCATATTCCGTTCAGCCTTGAAAGCCATGCGCTTCCGCAGGATAGCTGGATCTTAAAAGCTGCCGAAGAAATGCTTGCTTACTAAAAGTGAAAAAGAAATATTGAAATAACGAATGAATATAAAGCGGAAAGATAAATAACTTTCCGCTTTTTTTTAGTATTATTAAAGAACAAGGGGCTGATTTATATTTTAAAATTAATTTGTCATTCCTGCGAAAGCAGGAATCTTAAAAAAGTAATACCGAAAATAATTTTAGTACCTGTTTTACTGATTGAAGGTAAAGAATCTAAAGTTTAAATTTAGTAATAAAATGAAAGAACCAATAATATCAATTTCGGGTATCAGGGGAATTTATGGTGAATCTTTAACTCCCGAAAATATTGTGAAATACGCTTCGGCTTTTGCAGTTTACAACAAAAGAAAAAAAATCGTTTTAGGCAGAGATGGCAGAATGGGGGGAGAACTTGTTGAAAAGCTTATTGAATCCACTCTTCTTTTCTGCGGATGCGAAGTCGTGAATATAGGTGTTGCTCCTACGCCAACCGTTTCCTTAGCGGTTGAAACACTAAAAGCAGCAGGGGGAATTGCTGTAACCGCTTCCCACAATCCGCAGGAATGGAACGGTATGAAATTCATAAACAGTAAAGGTATTTTTCTTGATGCAGATGAAAACGCTGAGTTATGGAAGCTGATTGATCTGAAAGAAAACGTTTATGTCCCCGCCGATAAGGTAAAGCATGTTGAATACTACCCGGGTTTTGGTGATTATCATATTTCCAGGGTATTGAGCATCAGCTCGCTTAATATCAGCAAAATTAAAAAGAGGAAATTCAAAGTTGTAGTTGATTGTGTGAATGCTTCAGGATCAAAAATTATTCCCGCCTTGCTTGAAAAGCTGGGCTGTAAGGTGATAAAGATAGATTGTGATCCCAGCGGAGTTTTTACCCGCAAACCTGAACCTTTGCCTGAAAACCTGAAAAGAACTTGCCGCGAAGTAAGAAAGCATAAGGCTGATATCGGCATTGTCATTGACCCTGATGCCGACAGGCTTGTGATTATTACCGAAAAAGGCGAACCCTTTGGCGAAGAAAATACTATCACTGCTGCTGTTAAACATGTGCTATCTAAAACCAAACAAAAAAACAGAATAGCTGCCATCAATCTTTCAACATCGCGTTCAGTTGATGATGTGGTAAATTCACTTGGAGGCAAGCTTTACAAAGCGCCGGTTGGTGAGATCAATGTTATCAAAAAAATGAAAGATGTAAAAGCTGTAATTGGCGGCGAAGGCAGCGGGGGAGTTATACTGCCGGAAGTTCATTACGGCAGGGATTCACTTGTTGGCACAGCTCTAATTCTCAGCGAAATAGCTGAATCGGGTTTAAAGGTATCAGAATATAAAAACTCACTTCCGCAATATTTTATCCGGAAATCAAAAATTCAGCTCGAAAATATTAATGCTGATTCAATTTTTGAATTTATGCGCAGGAAGTACAGTGACAAAAAACAAAATTTTGAAGATGGCTTAAGGCTTGATTTTGATAACCGGTGGGCAAACTTCAGGAAATCAAATACTGAGCCAATTATCAGAATAATTACCGAAGCATCAACAGTTAAGGAAGCAGAATATTTACAGGTTAAATTTAATAAAGAAATAGCTGATTTTTTAAATTAACGTATAAATCCCTTTATTTTATCAATTATTTTTAGCTAATTTGCCAAGAACTTAAAATGAATATTATATATGACCAAGTTACTTGAAGTAAAGAACCTCAAAACATATTTTTATACTGATGACGGAATTGCCAAGGCAGTAGATGATGTATCATATGATCTTGATCGCGGTGAAACATTGGGGCTGGTGGGAGAATCAGGCTGCGGAAAAAGCGTTTCCGCACTTTCAATAATGCGCCTGATACCAAACCCGCCCGGTAAGATAGTTGGAGGTGAAATACTTTTCAAGGGTCAGGATCTGACCAAGTTTGATGATAAAAAAATGCAGGAGATCCGCGGAAACGATATTGCTATGATTTTCCAGGAACCGATGACTTCTTTAAACCCTGTATTTACATGCGGTGACCAGATCGATGAAGCCGTTATGCTGCATCAGCAGGTTTCCAAAGAAGAAGCTAAAAAGCGTTCTATTGAAATGCTGCGCCTGGTTGGTATTCCCGCTCCTGAACAGAGATATTCAGAATATCCTCACCAGCTTTCCGGCGGTTTAAGGCAAAGAGTAATGATAGCTATGGCGCTCTCATGCAATCCCGAAATTTTAATTGCGGATGAGCCAACCACTGCCCTTGATGTAACAGTTCAGGCGCAGATACTTGAGCTGATAAAAAAACTGCAGGATGAGCTGGGTATGGGTGTAATTATGATAACCCATGACCTTGGTGTTATTGCCGAAGTAACCAAACGTGTTGCTGTTATGTATGCATCAAAGGTAGCTGAGTATTCTGATTCATCAGAGATTTTTTACAATCCCAAACATCCATATACACTTGGTTTATTGAATTCAATTCCAAAGCTTAATAAAGGCCACGGAAGACTGGCAACTATCGAAGGTAATGTACCTGCTGCCACAAACTATCCTGCAGGCTGCCACTTCTGCACAAGATGCAAATATGTTGATAGTAAGCTTTACACAACAGACAGCAAATGCTGGAATGTAGAGCCTGTTCTTGAACAGGTTAGCGGCACAAGCCAGATGCATACTGTTGCATGCCATTACTGGAAGGATATTGAAACCCGCCGATTAAAAGAAGGTGACAGGATTCCCGCTGAAATGGCTTAGATTTTTTAGCCCCGGAACTTTCGGGGCTTTTTAATTATTAATATAGAAATGATAAATATCCCAAAACCCGGCAAAACAAAACAGGAACTTCTGCAAAAGCTTGAAAGCATAAAAACCGAATACTGTAAAGATATTGCAGATAATGATGTAAAGATTGCCAATATAACAGATGGCTTCAATATCAGGGCAGAAAAACAAGTATTGTTCTTAACTTTCCACGTTGATGCAAATATTATAGCAAAAGATGGAAGTTATGAAATTACATGGGAATCAAATGCCCCCGAAAACAAGGTCAACGAAGCCCTTGAAAAAGTAAAAGCACTTCTCGAAAAGTAGCAGTGCGAGTCTCTCCATACATCATACTTTAATATGATTTTTATCCCTTGCCTTAAAACCAAACGCAAATCATTCTTTATTTTAACTTTCCGGTGTAATTTTGTATAGGTGAATTATACTTATTAATGGAAATGTTATGAACACAGAAACTAAAAAGCTTGCCCTTCGCAGCGGAAATCAAATGACAGCGGAAGGAGCAATAAAAGCAGGTTGTAAGTTCTTTGCCGGTTATCCAATTACGCCTGCTTCCGGAATTTATAAAGGATTAATTGATCTTCTGCCTCTTAATAATGGAATAGCAATCAGCTCACCTGATGAGATCTCTGCGCTTGCCTACTGTGTAGGCGCTTCAATGCGGGGAGTTAAAGCAATGACAGCAACATCCGGCCCGGGCTGGGCTTTAATGATAGAAACTGTACAGTATGCTTTGATAACTGAAACACCCGTTGTTATCAGCGTAGTGCAGAGGCTCGGACCATGCACCGGCGGAGCTACCCAGGGAGCGCAGGGTGATATACTGATCACAGAATTTGCGACAAGCGGCGGCTATACTATCCCGGTAATTTATCCTTCTACTGCCAAAGAATGTTATGAGATGACCATAGAAGCGTTCAACTGGGCTGAAAAATACCGTACACCGGTTGTGCTGCTTAGCGATAAAGAGATAGGTATGACAACCGAAAGCGTAGATTACAGTAAGCTTAAAATTTCTGCGACTGTTCACAGGCATTTGATCTCTGAAAACGATGCGGATTTTAATAACTGGAAAATGTATGGATTTGACTCTCCTGAGATGATAGCCAAATTTGCACCGGTTGGGTCAAAAGTAAAAGTAACAGCAACGGGCTCAGCCCATAACACCAAAGGCAGCCTGAAAAAAAATGACCCCGAAACTCTTGCTGTTCTTAAACATCTTGAAGAAAAGATACAGGCTTACCGTGATGAAATGGTTCTGGTAAAAGAGGATCACGAAGAAGGCTCAGATAACCTTTTAATAAGCTTTGGAATAACAGCCAGGACAATGAAAGATTCTGTGAAAAAAATAAGGAAACAGGGCAAAAAAATATCTTCGCTTACTATATTCAGCATGTTCCCTGTACCCGATAAAGCAATACTCAAAGCAGCCGAAGGCTGCAAAAATATTTTTATAGCTGAAGAGAATTTTTCAGGTCAGTACAGAATGATAATTGAGCCCTTGCTGAAAAATTATAATGTATTGGGTATTAATAAGCTTGGTGCTATGATAACTCCTGATGAAATTACAGAAAGGATCATGAATTTATGAATACAATAGAGCAGTGTTCTTATATGACTCACGGTGCAGTAATGCCTTTTTGCAAAGGCTGCGGGCACTCAAATATCCTGAAAAAATTAAATGACGCGCTGGGACTATTACAGATTGATCCGCATGATGTTTGTCTTGTAACCGATATAGGCTGTATCGGACTTGCAGATGCGCTGTTTGATAAAGTGCATACAGTACACACTACACACGGAAGGTCAACAGGTTTTGCTACAGGCATTGCCGTTGCTGATAAAGTATTGGCATCAGGTAAGCTTAAAACTATAGTCCTTATCGGTGATGGCGGCTCAATGATAGGATTGCTCCATATCGTAAATGCTGCGCTTATGAATGTGGATGTAACTGTAATTGTTGCCAATAATTTCCTGTTCGGTATGACAGGAGGGCAAACCTCATCGCTCACACCTGAACACTTCAATACAATAACATCTCCGTTCGGCAGTATGAATCCTTCGCTTGATATTTGCAGCATTGCAGATGCATCAAAAGCAGGCTTCATTGCGCGTAAAACCGCTACTGATAAGGACCTCACAGAAACAATCAGCAATGCAATTGCTTTTAACGGATTTTCAATTGTTGAAGTTCTTGAACTGTGCACAGAACACGGCACTAAACGCAATGATATAAAAGGCAATATGCTTGTTAAAATGGCTGAAGAAGAAGGACATACAGTCGGGCAGATCAAGAATTCAGATTCCAGGGCTGAGTTCAGTAAAAAATATCATACAGATGTGCATGCGCATAAAGGAGAAATTAAGGCTTTAAAATATATTAATCCTGCTTATGAGCATACATTGAAATTTCCAAAGGAGATCATAATATCAGGAAGCGCCGGTGAAAGGGTGCAGTCAACAGCAGCTATGTTTGCCGAAGCCGCACTGATGTGCGGACTTGAAGTGACGCAAAAGAATGATAACCCTGTTACTCAAGGCTCAGGATTTTCATTAAGTGAAGTAATTATTTCACCCGGTGAAATTAATTTCACGGGAGTATCTTCTGCGGATTTCGTTGTAGCGGTATCTGAAAACGGCTTAAAAGAAATTAAAGCCCAGGATATTTTTAACAGGATTAATGAAAAAACAATTTTTATTATTGATGAATCTTTAAATATTGAAAAAAAAGGTCTGAATATCATTACTCTTCCGCTTCGCAGGCTTTGCGGCGGCGATAAAGCGGCCATAGGTGCCGTTGATTATATATTGATGCATTATGATATTTTAGACCATAATGCTTTCAAACTCCTTCTTGAAAAACGATTCGGTACCTATGATAAAATTTTTAAAGAGGAGTTTTATAAGTTATAAACGTATTATTAACCTTTTAACTATTGTAGTTTTAAAATGAATTCTGAATTTTGTCGCGCTGAGCGGAGTCGAAGCGCAATTTCGATACTTCATTTCCAAATACAGTTGAAATAAATCTAATACATCCGGTACGCTAAATTTCTTGCGAACTATGTTAGCTTAATACCGTTTATCTTTAAAATCCAGCTAAGCTGCCCGATATGCATCGGTTCATGCCTTATGGCATGCATAAGCACGTGGAATTTATCCTTGCTGCCTCCAAAATTTGCTTCTATATTATTTTCAGCCTCCATCAGCTCATCTGTCATACTGTTAAGTATATCCATTGCTTTTGTGTGTACTTCTTCAAACCTTTTCCTTACTTCTTCAATAGAAGGCTGATTTTTAATTTCATCCGGTACTGAACCAAACCCGTAATCATTCAGCCATTCAATACCAAGGCTTTCGCCTCCAATACCTTCAATTACCAGGAAGTGTTCTGTCCATACCAGGTGAGCGAGTATCCAGTAAGCGCTGTTCATTTTCACACCGTTTACTTCGTAAACTTTATGGATATCTATTGATTCCATTTTAGAAATATAATAGTTCGAAAGATTACGTGCCATTTGGTAAGCTTTTATCAGTGTTTGTGTTTTTTCGTTTGTCATATTGTTATAATTAATGTTACGCAATTATACATTTCAAAAATTAATCATACTTCTTGGATATTGCTATAATTGTAATAACAAGTGGTGTCAGGTATATACCTGACACCACAAAAGTGTCTACTTCAAATCCAGCCTTACAATATTTTCAATGTGAAATGTATGCGGAAACATATCAACAGGCTGAATTTCGCCGATATTGTACTTTCCCTTTAGCAGTGCTGTATCCCTGGCTTGAGTTGCCGGGTTGCAGGAAACATAGATTATCTTCCTCGCTTCGTAATTCAGCAGGTATTCCGCTGCTTTAGGGTGAATACCGCTTCTTGGCGGGTCAAGAATTACAGTATCAAATCTGATTTCTTTTGTATCGCCAATCAGCTTCTCAAGGTAATCCTTAACATCCATTGCTTCAAATGTGCAGTTATTAACACCGTTCAATTCAGCATTTTCACCTGCCATATCAATTGATTCATTGCTTAATTCAACTCCGTGAACTGAATTAACCTTATCTGAAATATACAGGGATATAGCTCCGCAGCCGCAGTACAGGTCCAGGACATTTTCCTCTTTTGTAAAATCTGCAATAACAGCGGCTGCTGCAAAAAGCTTTTCACACTGTTTTGAATTTGTCTGGAAAAATGTATTGGGTGTAATTTTAAATCTGCAGCCGCCAATTTTTTCTTCAATATAACCGGAACCGTAAATAATATTAAAGTTATCAGCCAGCGCTACCTGCGCTTTGGATTGTGTTAGTGAATTGACCAGGGTCGTTACTTCCGGTATTTCCTTTTGTATTACGGCACTATATTCATTGATCAGTTCCGGGTTATCATCATACGTTATTAGATTTACCATTAACCCGTTGTTATAAACGGATCTTCTTACGGTTAAAAATCTTAAATACCCGCTGTGTGATTTAGTGGTATATATTGTAGTGCCTTTTGACTTAAAAAAATCTCTCGTCAGGTTAAGGATTTTGTTTGTTACAACAGACTGCAGGTAACATGCTTTGATATCAAGTATTTTTTCTATGAATCCGGGTATATGATAGCCCACTGCAAAGCTTTTATCGATATTCTCAGCCTGCATATCTTCCTTTGTTAGCCACCTGTCGTTAGAAAATGAAAACTCCAGCTTATTGCGGTAAAAATAAATATTATCAGAACCCATTACAGAAGGAATTACAACATTTTCAAATCCGCCGATTCTTTCAAAAGCATTTTTTACGATGTTCTGTTTAACTTCAAGCTGTTTCGCATATTCAATATGCTGCATTTTGCAGCCGTTGCAGGTCCCGAAGTATTCACATTCAGGCGTGATCCTGAACGGTGAAGGCTCTATTACTTCAATTAACTCAGTTTCTGCATATTTCTTTTTTTTCTTTTTTATCCTTGCCTTTACTTTATCACCCGGTACAGTTTTAGGTACAAAAACCACATATTCGCCGTTATATCTGCCTATTCCGCTTGATTCTGCCCCAATATCATCAATTGTTACCTCTATAATATCGTCTTTTTTCAGATTTTCCAAAACTTTCCTTTTCTTAAATGTAATTTATATGAAGTAATATTAGCTTTAAATAAAATTCTAATTTTATTATAATGTACAAATATAATTATAATATTCAGGATAATTAATTTGATAATTAGTGAAAAATAAAGCTATATCCGATGCGAAGCGTGTGATACAGATTGAACGTAAAGCATTAAGCCTTCTCGAAAAAAGACTCAACGGAACATTTTCTGAAGCGGTTGAAATAATTTATAAATGCAAAGGCAGGGTAATCGTTACCGGGTTGGGCAAATCAGGTATAATTGCGCAGAAAATTGTTGCAACCTTAAACTCTACAGGTACCCCTTCAATTTTTCTGCATTCAGCTGATTCTGTTCATGGTGATCTTGGTATAATACGCCGCGGTGATGTTGTAATTTGTATCTCAAAATCAGGTGATACTTATGAGCTTATTCAGCTTCTGCTGGCTATTAACCAGTTCGGTGTTAAGGTTATTTCAATAGTCGGTGATGTTGATTCAAAACTAAAAGATCTTTCCGATGTTGTTATAGATGCTTCCGTGGAACAGGAAGCATGTCCGTATAATCTCGCGCCTACTACATCAACAACTGCAGCGTTAGTCATAGGCGATGCATTGGCTATTGCGCTGCTTAAGAAAAAGGAATTTACCAAGGAAGAGTTCGCTATGCTTCACCCCGGGGGAATTCTCGGAAGAAAGCTTCTGCTCAGGGTAAGTGATCTTATGGTAAGTGACCAGCAAATTCCCAGGGTTAAAGAAAATGCACTGTTCAAGGATGTAGTTTTTGAAATTTCATCAAAAAGGCTGGGATGTACCTGTGTAATTGATAAAACCGGCAGGCTAAAAGGCATAATAACGGATGGTGATATCAGAAGAACTCTGCAGAAATATGAGAATGTTGCCGATATTAAAGCGAAGGATATTATGAATACTTCACCCAAGCTGATTAATGAAAATATGCTGGGTGAAACTGCCCTTGAGCTTATGGAAAAATATACAATTACACAGCTTATAATTACCGATAAGAAAAAAATGCCTACAGGAGTTGTGCATATGCATGACCTTGTTAAGGCGGGTTTGGGATAGCTGATATAATTTGAATTTAAATACAGCATTGTTTAAACAAATTATTTATTTTATTGTCTTATCCGGAGCTTTACTCGCAGCCGGAGGCTGCTCAGGTGATAATAAAATTGAGCCTCCCCGGATAAATTTAACATCAACCGATAGTATCCCTTCACAGGAAAGCTTTAATACCACAGTTACTTTTTCTGATTCAGGCAAAGTTAAAGCTGTTTTAACTGCCGGCAGGATAAGGATCTTTTCTAAATTCAACTATACGCTGATTGACAGTAATGCAAAAGTGGATTTTTACAAAGATGGTGTTTACAGCTCAACTTTAACAGGCAGGCGCGGTAAAATTTATGATGCGACTAAAGATGTTGAAGTATATGAAGATGTTAAGCTCGTTTCTACTGATGGCTCTGTGCTTACAACAAATAAGCTATATTGGGTGAATAAAACCCAGCGGATAAAATCCGATGAGTTCGTTCATATTACAACTAAAACCGAAGATATCCAGGGATACGGTTTTGAAGCGGATCAAAACCTGAAAAATTATGTTATTTATAAAGTGAGCGGGCAGGTCCAGAAATAATAGATGAAACAGAAGTCAATTATTAAAATATCAGTTTTTATTATCCTGATTTTTGCTATGCATATTAATGCTCAGGATAAAATTACCATAAATCATGCTGATAGCCTTGTTGGAAAAACCATTGATGGTGAACAGGTCAGGGAAGCTGTAGGGAATGTATCGCTTTCACACAATAACGTTCATATCACCTGTAACAGGGTGATACAGTATTTTAACCAAAATAAAGCTGACCTTTACGGGAACGTAAAGGTTGTGCAGGATACACTTTCAATTTTCGCTCCGCAGGGAACGTATTACGGCAATGAGTCAAAGGTTGTATGTCCCGCCGGAGCTACTTTAACTGACCCTAAAACTACCTTAAAAGCTAATTACGGTGTATATTTATTTACACAGGATCTGGCAAATTTCCGCGGAAATGTCAGGATTACTGATAACACTTCATATACCATTACTTCTGATGAACTTGATTATTACAGAAGCGTTCAGAAATCATATGCACGCGGGAATGTTAAGGTGGTAAGCGATTCATCTGTTATATATTCGGATAACCTGGTTTATGAAAAGCTGATTGGTATATCTACAGCAACAGGAAATGTAAAAATTGAAAGCGACTCTACGGTTATTACTTCGAAGAAAGCCACTTATTATGAGTTTGAAAAAAAATCAATAGCTGAAGAAGATGTAAAGATCGACTTCCTCACAGAAAACGCCGTTGTTTACGGCAGCTACGCTGAAAATTACGAAACCAGGAATTATTCATTTGTACGGGGCAGGGCCCGGCTTGTACAGATAGAAACCAAAGATGGAAACACAGATACAACATTTATTTTCAGTGAAAAAATGGAATCATTCAGGAATATACCTGAACATTATATCGCTAGAGACAGCGTCAAAACTATCAGGAATGATTTTTCCTCTGTATCCAATTCAGGTTATTATTTCAGGGATATAAGCGGTAAAGGCGGTGTGATATCCCTGGCTGGAGAGCCTGTTGTATGGAAAGAAGAGATGCAGGTCACAGGTGATTCAATTTACGCTTACTTCAGGGATGATATTGATGATATATATATTATCAAAAGCGCATTCGCGCTGCAGCTTAATGATTTGAACTCATCAAGGTATGACCAGATATCGGGAATATTTATGCATATTAAGTTTATTCAAAACCAGGTTGATTTTATTCAGGTGGATACGAACGCTGCAAGTATTTATTTTGTTTATGACAGCAATTCTCCCAACGGCGCTAACCGTTCAAACGGAGATGTGATCAAGCTTCATTTTAAAGAAAAGAAAGTTGATAAAGTAAATATTTACGGTAAACCAACCGGTACATACTTTCCTGAAAATCTGGTGAACACAGATGAACTAAGATTGCTCGGATTCAGAATAAGGACGAATAAACCGCAAAGACCCTCGCAATAATCTAAATCAGTTAAAATTATCAACTAAATAGAATCCCGGAAAATGTGAATTTTCGCTTATTTTTGAGGTTTCTATTTTTTTTGTTTTTTTGCCTATTTGACAATAAAAAATAAATTATTATATTAGTGCAGTTAGTATAACGCTTTAAAGTAAAGGTTTATATAAGAAGTATATAATAGAGGGAAAGAAACTTATAAAACCGTCAATAATGAAATACCGTTGTTTGTGTAGTCAAAAGTCACTTGTTGTACTATTGCAAAATAATACCAAAAGGGGTATCTTTAATTGGTTTTCTATATCCAATTAAATATTTTTATATGACAACAATTGATCTGATAAACAAACTGGCAGTAGATCATAACATAACAACCGGGCGCGCGGAAATGATACTCAGCATTCTGGTTGAAAGGCTGGTTGAAAAGCTTAAAAAAGACGGTGAAGTAAGCATAACCAATTTCGGTACTTTCACAATAAAAAGAAAAGAAGCAGATTCATCATCTTTTATGAAGCTGAACGAACCGATCCCAATGGCTAAAAACCATGTTACTTTCTTTCCTGACAGAATATTTCTTGACACAATAAATTCTCGTTAAATTACCCAATTAAATTCAAGGGTTATGATAAAACAGGAAATAATAGAAAAGATCAGCAAGTATTTTAAGCTCACAAACTTTGAGGCTGAAAAGATATATGACGATATCTTTGCCGGAATTATAAAAGGAGTAAAAGAAGAAAATATTGCTGATGTAACAAACCTGGGTGAGTTTATCATTAAGTATAACAGCGGTGATGAGAATGATAAAAAGACTGTCGAATTCCTTCCGACACTTTCACTTGAAGAAGAAATAAATCAGCGTGCATTTGAAGAGAACAGACAATTTGAACCTGAAAAGATTACTTCAACTGAAGCACAGGAAAAGATATCTGAAACGCCGGTTGTTAAGCCAATTACTGAAAATCCTGTAATTTTTAAACCTGCTGAAAATGAACAGTTCAGCTCTTCAAACGATATGAAACCTGAAGATAAAGAGAATTTATCAGTAGAAGATGAGATCAGACGCAAAAGGGAAGAGATCCTTAATAAAATAACAACACCCAAAGTAGAACAAAAATCAACAGAAAAAGAAACTTTTTCTGCTCCTGTAGTTCCCCCGGTCGTTATTCCTCCGGTAAATGAGGCAGAAACATTTAAAGTTAACGAAACTTCTGAGATCATATCAGAAAAAACCGAAGAAATCAAAAAAACCGCTGAAGAGATATCTTCAAAGACGGATATTTTAAGCACTAAAGCAGAAGAATTGAATAATAAGACTGAAGAATTGAAATCAAACTTAAAAGATACTGAAAAAGAAGTTGAAGAAGTGACTGAAAAGTCATTTTCTGATTATTTCACGGAAGTATCCAATGAAGAGAAAAAATTCTCGGGTGAGATCAATAAAACCAATATTCCGCCGGTTCCACCGGTTATTGAAAGTAACGTGATCCCCCCGGTTGAGACAGTTATTCCGCCAAGTGCTGTAGAGCTGCATAACCTGATAACAGGCGACCAGGGTAAAACCAACGAGTATCAGACCACAATTACCCCGATGCCATTTGCTAACGGAAACGGCAATGGTAACGGCAACGGTAATGGTGATGGCTATGAACATAAGCTTCAGGATAATTCATATTACATATGGTATAAAGATAGCGAACCTAATACGACAGATACTCAGACAATGTCATATGAGTATGAGCTGTTATACCAGGCTACCAAAGAAGCTGAATATAAGTCAAAGCTGAGAATATATGTAACAACCTTTATTATGTTCTTCTCAATTGTACTCATATTGCTCATATTTTCACCGGTAATCTATAAATATTTCTTTACACCTTCAGAAGAAAATACTGAAGAAGTACAGCAGGAAACCAGTCAAACTGAAGAACCTCAGAATACTGCTCATAATAATAATCAGGCTTCTGTTAATTCGCTTGATAACCAGCAGCCAACACAGCAGCAGCCGGTTGAACAGCAAAACACTGCTCCGCAGAACACTACCCAGGAACAGCCTAAACAGGAACAGCCAACTCAGCAGCAGCCTGTTACCCAGCAGCCTGTTCAGCAAAATACACAACAGGAAGCTCCAAAACAGGAACAGCCTAAACAGGAAACAACCGGTCAGCCAAATTCAAATCCAAACGTCCCCGGAGTTACAAAAAGCTCAATGGGCTGGCTTGATGATTATAATAAAGTTATATATATTCAGCTTGATAATGGCAAGTTCACCATACAGGAATCTGCATGGGATTCTGATGCAAAAGCCAATAAACGTATCAGCGCTGTTGGCGGCTTAATCCCCGGGTTAAAGGGTAATGTTGTTAAAGTTGATCTTGGTTCAAAAGGAACATGGTTCAGGGCCAGGTTTGGTGAGTTTGCTTCAATTGAAGAGGCAAGAAAAAAAGCTGAGGAATTAAGAACTAAGGAAAAAGGAAGGCTTCAGGCTTTGCTCCTAAGTTTCCTTTTATACGCATAAAAAATTATAGAGCCGGCTAAGCTTAATATGCCGGCATAAAATCCCGTTACGCCTATTATATCTCCGTGTTGTACATAGAAAGTTTTTTCTGTATTGGCGATTATATTTCTGTCAATAACACCTTCTTTCCAGTAGGAAATTGGGTCGTAAATATTACCAAGTGGATCAATAAAGCATGAAACCCCCGTTTGCGCGCAGCGAACGATCCATTTTCTGTTTTCAACAGCTCTTAATACAGCATATTGATTATGCTGTTCAGGTCCCGCATTATCACCCCACCAGCCATCATTGGTGACAATCACAAAATATTCAGCGCCTGCTTTGGAGAACTCCGAGAAAAATTCACTGAATACAGATTCATAACATATCAAAGCTGCAAATCTCGTATCAATATTCTTTTCCTTATCCTTAAGCTCAAACAGGTTCATATCATTTCCCAGCTGCCAGCCGCTGATACCAACACCCCATGTAAACCATTTTTTTGCGAACGGTACTTTTTCCTGGTAAGGCATTCTTTCGCTGAAGGGAACCAGCTTAACCTTTTTATGAATAGTAAAATTTCTGAAATGTTTATTAGGCTCTATTAAAATTGCGGAATTGAAAACATCAAATTTCCTTTTTGAACCGTCGGTTACTCTGTGATCCGGAGGAGGAATGACAGAGTCAGGGTAATAATACTTATGCGGAATACCCATTAATATATATTTACCGGTTGAATCTGCAAGGTCAAAAAATCGTTTTGATTTCAGGAGGTTTATATCCTCAAGGAAATAATACGGTGTTGCTGTTTCGTGAAGCACAAGCATATCAGGGTTGAATTTCAAACCTTCATGTAAACCGTTTATATAAGTATCTATTATCTCTTCATGTTTCCCGCCCCATTTCTTAAAAGGGTCTGTATTTGTCTGAACAATAGCTGTATTTACTACCTTTGTACTGTCACTTAAATTAAAATAACCGGTATTATCAGTTCCATCCAGCCTGTAAATAGAGTAAAAGTTCGGGATTAATAACAGTATCAATATCAGCATGTAAAGCGGAACGGTTTTAACCGAAAGAACTTTCCATTGCATCCGGTAAATTTTGGAAATTATATAATAAAGCAAAGCGGAAATCAAACATATCATAAAAGTTAGACCGTGTACTCCCGCAATTTCCGCTATCTGGATCCTGCTTAAATTATACGTTTCAGTGTTCCCCAGCTCAAGCCAGGGGAAGGCAAATTGCCAGACATTATCGAAGTATTCATAACCTACCCATATAAACGGGAATAAAACCAGTGCCAGCTCTTTTTTTATTCTTGATACCCCGTATGTTATTAATACCGGTATAAGCATGAAAAATGAATGTACAATAACAGTAGCAACTCCGCCTATCTTAAGGAATGTGTCATCACTGTGCCAGCCTGATATCCAGTAAAGGGTTATTTCATTGAAAACCAGCATAACTACATATGCTCTGCCCAAAGCGTGACGGAATCTTGATGCGCTCAATACCAGATATAACAATATCATTAACCCGAAGTAAACAAAGAACCATGTTTTAAACGGAGGGAATGAAAGCCCGAGAAATGCTCCGCTTAAAATACATAATAATAAAGCTCTTAATTTCGGGTTGTTGGGCAGTATATTCAATATTTTGCGTGGATGTTATTTTAGATTTATTTATGCAGGTGTATTGGCAGATTTATTTCAAAAGGCAAACAGCATACGCTGAACACCCCTGTTTTTTACCGATAAAACCCAGGCCTTCGGCAGTTGTAGATTTAATGGAAATTTGAGTTGACCTAATACCAAGTGTCCCGGCTATATTCTTTTTCATCTGGTCAATATATGGACTTATCTTTGGCTCCTCCAGTATCACCGTAATATCAATATTGCCAATTTTCAGCTTTTGTTTTTTAATCAGCTTTAGGCATTCTGCTAGTAAAACCAGGCTTGATATATTTTTCCATTTAACATCCTTATTGCTGAAATAATGCCCGATATCTCTCAGACCTGCTGCGCCTAAAATTGCGTCACATAATGCATGCAGCATCACATCCGCATCTGAGTGTCCCAGCAGTCCTTTTTTATGCGGAATCGTAACCCCTCCAAGGATCAGTTTCCTGCCTTTTACAAGCCTGTGAACGTCGTAACCAAAGCCTATCCTCATATAATGTAAATATATAAATAATGAAAGATTGTTTTAAGCCATAATAATTGGACGTTAAATTCATTCATTAATGTGATGATTTTCATACGGCTATGCAGTTAATTAATGGTTAGTAAATAATTGAGTATTTAAGTAATTTTGCAAATTAATTACTTATATGGCTAAACCGGTTACAAAGTATATTTGTCAAAATTGCGGTTATGTTTCACTTCGCTGGCTGGGTAAATGCCCTGAATGCGATTCATGGAATACATTTGTAGAAGAAATTGTGCAAACCGATAAACACAAGCTTAAATCCAGAAGCAGTGATATCGTTAGTGCAAAATTAACAAATCTTTCAAAAGTTGCTGATATAAATATTACTGAAGATAAAAGAATTGTAAGCACAATTGAAGAGCTAGACCGTGTTTTGGGAGGTGGAGTTGTACCGGGTTCAGTTGTTCTTGTTGGCGGTGATCCCGGAATCGGTAAATCTACACTTATGATGCAGCTTAGCGATAAAATAAAAAACAATACAATTCTTTATGTAAGCGGAGAGGAATCTCCCAAACAGATAAAGCTTAGATGTGAACGACTCGGCTTTGCTCATGATGAATTTTACATACTATCAGAAACCAGCCTTGAAATTATAGCTGCAGTTGTTGATAAGCTAAAACCTGATATAGTTATCATTGATTCTATACAGACTATCTACAGAAGTGAGCTTGAATCCAGCCCTGGAAGTGTTTCACAGCTTCGCGAATCAACCGCTGCAATTATTCAGATTGCCAAAGCTAAGAATATTTCATTCTTTCTTATCGGGCATATTACCAAAGAAGGCTTTATAGCCGGTCCCAAAGTGCTTGAACATATGGTTGATACTGTTCTTCAGTTCGAAGGTGAAAGAACACACTCTTACCGAGTTTTACGGGCTATAAAGAACAGGTTTGGCTCTACAAATGAGATCGGGATATTTGAAATGACAGGTACCGGGCTTATGGAAGTCCGAAACCCCAGTGAAGTATTCCTTTCTCAGCGTTCAAGAGGAATTTCAGGCAGCACGGTTTCTGCAAGTATGGAAGGAACACGCCCGATTTTGATAGAAGTTCAGGCACTGGTTTCTTCATCCGGGTATTCAGTTCCGCAGCGTACTGCAACCGGGTTTGATTATAAAAGGCTGGCAATTTTAATTGCCGTGCTTGAAAAAAAGATCGGGATCCATCTTTCTAAATTTGATGTTTTCCTGAATATTGCAGGCGGTATTAAAATTGATGAACCATCCATCGATCTTGCTGCTGCGATCAGTATATGCTCAAGCTTTAAAGATACTTCAATTGACGCAGATATGCTTATACTTGGAGAAATAGGCTTGAGCGGAGAAATTCGCGGAATAAGCTTCGCTGAAAGGCGCATACAGGAAGCGCTTAAGCTTGGTTTTAAAAAAGTAGTGCTTCCTAACAGCAATATGAAAAATTTTAAACCCTCCAAAGAAATTGAATATATCCCCGTTGAAAGCATCCAGGATGCTATCCGGTTAATTTTGTAACTTATCAAATGCTCAAGATCCAGTGAATATTGAATTCCTTAAAAAGCTTAAACAAAAACTACAGGTAGGCAATACCCGTTCTATTCACCTGAATTCCTATCCCGGCAGGCTCGCATCAAGGCTGGATATTTATGAGCTGAGCTATATCAGCAAAAATCTGCCTGCAGATTTCATTAATAAACTTCTTGGCAGCCCCTCTTTTAATTTTAAATTTAAAATTGAAGCTGTTGATCCTGAGTTTGCTTCCGTTAAAAATGAAGAAAATCCCGGGCAGGGGATGCCTGCGCCTGAACATGCCGGTTTAGAAGTACATTCACCTCATCATACAGATAAAGATACAATAATGCGGCAGAACCTTATTTCCAAAAGATTATCATCTGTATATTATGAAAATGAAGATACATATCTTGAACATGGAGTAAAAACATTTGGTTTTGGATACCCGACACTGTTATACCGCACAAAAAATGATCCATCAAGAATAATAAATGCGCCAGTATTTATTTGGATGCTTGATCTTAAAAGAGATAAAAATGAATGGATAATTTCAAGGGATGAAGAACATAGTATCAGCATTAATGATGTACTGCTGAACTACCTTGAAGGTGACATGGGTTCATCGGGATTTTCAAAATTAAATGAAGAATATCTTTCTGATTCCCTTTTGGATAAAATTGAATTTCTTGAAATAATTAACAGGCTTTTACAACAGATCAGTTCAAATGCAATTAAGTACGATGTTCCTTTACAGATCGAGCAGATGCTTGATAAGCAAAAGCGGTCTGAATATGTAAAAAAAATCGGCAGTCCGGTTGTGTATAATTCTGGTGTATTTGGTCTATTTAAAACACCAAAAGAGCCGCTTATTAAAGATATCAAAACACTCATAGATAAATCAGGTGAGCTAAAGTATGATAAGCTGCAAATTGACCCCTACCAGGAAGTAAAATTTTCAGGGATAGATACAGATCCGGCGCAGCAAAGAGCTTTAAAAAACCTTGGAATAAGCAGCAGGCTTATTATTCACGGTCCGCCCGGTACTGGAAAAAGCCAGACCCTGACTGCAATTATAGCTAATGCTTTATTTAACAATGCTAAGTGCCTGGTTGTGTGTGAAAAAAGAACAGCACTGGAGGTAATACTTAAAAACCTTACAGCCCTGGGTTTAGGAAGCTTATGCGGGCTTATTGAAGATGTTAACCGTGACCGCAGAAAAATAGTAGATGCTGTCCGTGACCCTAAACCGCAGGTTAATCCCGTAAACAGAAGTATTTTAAATAATATTTTTACTGAAACAAATGAAGCTATCAGTGTTGTAAACAATAATCATGTTTTTTACGGCAAAAATCTTTTGAATGATATGTCATGGGGCGATCTTGTTGGGTTATTATTAAAGAATAGTGATGATGATAAAAATTATTTAAAGCTCTACCGTAAATTAAAAAACCTGCAAATTGATTTTACTGCTGAAAATATTTCAGAAAAATATAATACTGCTCTGAACAATGTTTCAAAAAACAGTAAGCTGTTTAAAGCTGCTGAAGCTGAACTGGATATATTCAAAATACTGAATGACGATTTATTTAAAACCCGTTCAGCCAGGGATATTGTTCTGGAGCTTGCCGGGGAAATTAAAAAACTCCACGCAGATATAAACAGTACCCTGGTTAAATTGAATACTGTCCATTCAGATTACGCAGCTTGCCTGGATAAATATTATAATACCTATTATAATGATCTTCAACGCATTATTGATAATATTTCAGTATTGTACCATGAAAATTGTTCGTTAAACAAAAATCTGTTTACTGAATTAAATGGATGGGTGAATTTTAAGCTATCGGTTCTTTCTTTATTTTCAAAAAAATATAAAAAACTTAAAACTGATAAAAAAGATATCTTACCCTTATTTTATGGAGTGAGGGAATTCTGTAAACAAAATTATTTTGAATTTAAAATTACCGAAATACAGCAAAGTTTAACCGAAATTGAACCGCAAATTGACACCTTATCTGCAAAATTGAAAAGCTGGTATGATAATATTGAAGAATACAGGGTTTCAAAGTTAGGGAATTATTCATCATCTGATTTTGACCAATTTGCATACAATAAGCCTGAAATTTTACATGAAGCTGAAAAATCAGCAGAGAATATTCTGAGTATTATTAATAATTCCCGTTTATTTTCTGAAGCTTATTATTTTGGAGATCATTCAATTAAGCAGAAAATTGATAAATTAAGTACGATATCCGGAAAACTTGAATTAATAAGTAAAGATATAAATTCATTATATGATTACTTTTACTGGCGTTGTGACTACCTTGGCTGCAGTGAAATTTCAAAAAAATTAATTGATGAATTTATTGATCTGAAAATTAATCATGAAAAATGGGAAGCTGATACCGAACAGTTTTTTATTTTTAATATACTTGTGGCAAATGAAAACAGTATAAAATTGAGGGATGACAGCTTATTGGATGAAATATCAGGAAACCTTGATAAAATAAAGGAATACCAGTCTGCATTGATCCTGGAGTACTGGCAAAAACGGCAGGAAAGATCTGCAGCTGAGTTTGAAAAACGAACCGGGATCAGCATAAATGCCTTATATAACAAATCACGTAACAGTAAATATCAAAAACGGAATTCCCTGCGTAAGATAATTGCCGCAGATCACGAGGTATTTACAGACCACTTCCCCGTAATGCTTGTTAACCCTGTAGTATGCAGCAGTCTATTTGAAATGAGTGAAGGTTTGTTCGATATAGTTATTTTTGATGAAGCAAGCCAGCTTAGAGTTGAAGATGTTTACGCTGCAAAACTGCGCGGAAAGCACCGGGTTGTATCAGGTGACGAGAACCAGATGCCCCCATCTAATTATTTTGCATCTTCACAAATTGTGATCGATAGTGATAATATGAATGAAGAGGAAGATGAAGTAATA
Organism: Ignavibacteria bacterium; assembly: GCA_017303675.1. Taxonomy (NCBI): domain Bacteria; kingdom Pseudomonadati; phylum Ignavibacteriota; class Ignavibacteria; species Ignavibacteria bacterium. The sequence continues at coordinate 1,135,930 of JAFLBX010000002.1, read as the reverse complement.
TTAACCACTGATCCGCGCAATCTGGCTGATTCTGAGTCACTGCTTGAATTTGCGATCCGCAGAGGCTACAGCCAGTCATTCCTGGATATTCATTACCGTTCTAAGCACCCAGATCTGATAGAATTTTCCAATGCGGCATTTTACGGCTCACGCCTTAGTCCAATGCCGCCGGCAAATAACTATAAAGCTATGCGGTATTTTAATGTTTGCGGTATCTATAATCAGGCTGATGGAATAAATAAACAGGAAGCCGAGAAAGTTATCAGCCTTATCAATGAGCTGATTATTCCTGAAAAAGGCGAAAATAACCCAAGCATTGGAGTAGCAACATTTAATATCTTTCAAAGGAATTATATCCTCGATATGATAAATTATGCTGCCAATAATAACAGTGATTTTGCCCAGAAGCTTGGAATAATTATGAATAATCCTTCTGAGCCGTTCTTTGTAAAAAACCTTGAAAATATTCAGGGTGATGAGCGTGATATAATCATAATATCAACAACTTTCGGTAAAAGGGCAGATGGAAGTTTTCTTCAAAACTTCGGTCCGGTTAACCAGGAAAAAGGCTTCAGGCTGCTGAACGTAATTATTACCAGAGCTAAACATATGATGATAGTCTGTACTTCAATACCTAATGAATATATCAGGGAGTTTCCTTCGCTTATTGCTCATTCAGGTAATAAAGGAAAAGGTATATTCTATGCTTATCTAGCTTACGCTAAAGCTATAGAGGAGTATGACCTGAAAAGTAAAAATTCTGTATTAGATCTTATAAGCGCTGAAGCCGAAAAAAGTGCGGGCAAAAGCAATATTAACAGGGGAACCGGTTTTGAAGATGAAGTTTACAGGAACCTTAGCTTATTAGTGCCTCCGGAAAGATTAATTAAAAATTATTCAACAGGCGGCTTTATAGTTGATATTGCTGTTTTACCTGCTGAAAGATCAGGCAGTATAATAGCTATCGAATGTGACGGCAGCTCTGAACATTTTTCTGATGAGGCTTACGCATGGGATATATTCAGAGGGAAATATTTGCAAAAGTTCGGTATGAAGTTTATCAGGATATGGTCTGTAAATTGGTGGAATAACAGCGAGCGGGAGCTTAAAAGGCTAAGGGAATTCATTGAGCAGGCAAATTGAAAGCTATTTTAATTATATTTAATTTACTCATTATAATCAGTAATTTTGTAAAAATTAATTAATTTATATAATGCTAAGAAAATTTACAACATTATACAGGCATATTATTGATGAAGAAAGAAAGTACCCTGATGCTACAGGAGAGCTAAGCGACCTTCTTGCAGATATTGCATTGGCATGTAAGGTAATATCACTCGAAGTAAACCGCGCAGGATTAATAGATCTTATGGGAATTACCGGTTCTGAAAATGTCCACGGAGAGCAGGTTAAAAAGCTTGATGAATATGCCCATGATACTCTTGTAAAGGCAATGGAAGTCAGCGGACATTTATGCGCAATAGCTTCCGAAGAAAGCGAAGATTTTATACCCGTTAACGAAAAATTCATGGGTGAGCGCGCTATGAGCAAATATATAATTCACTTTGACCCCCTTGATGGTTCATCCAATATTGATGCTAATATCAGTATCGGTACAATATTTTCAATTTATAAGAGAAGATCCAAAAGCGGACCCGGTACCCTGGAAGATTGTTTGCAGCAGGGCACAAACCAGGTTGCTGCAGGTTATGTTATATACGGCTCAAGCACAATTATGGTTTATACTACAGGCAGGGGAGTACATGGTTTTACACTTGACCCCACTGTTGGAGAATTCCTGCTGTTCTATGAAAATATCCAGATACCGAAACGTTCCAAAACCTACAGTATTAATGAAGGAAATTATTCCAGGTGGTCTCCGGGGTTGCAGAATTATATCAATGATCTCAAGACGGATAATAAAGCTGCAGGAAGGCCTTATTCAGCGCGGTATGTTGGTTCGTTAGTTGCTGATTTTCACAGGAATTTGCTTTATGGCGGGTTATTTATGTATCCCGGAGATAACAAAAATCCTAATGGCAAGTTAAGGCTGCTTTATGAAGCAAATCCGCTGGCAATGATAGTAGAACAGGCAGGGGGCAGAGCAAGTAACGGCTCTCAGCGTATTTTAGAAATAGTGCCGTTGAACCTGCACCAGAAGACACCGCTTTTCATAGGAAGCGAAGAAGATGTACTCGAAGCTGAAAAATTTTTAAATTTAAAATGATCTGTTATCAGCCCTGTTAAAATAAATATTAAAGATTCACGGTATTTGCATATTGAATGGGATGATGGCAGTGATTCATTGCTGCAGCTTGCTAACCTCAGAAAAAGCTGCCCGTGCGCAAACTGTATTTCTGAAAAATTGAATAAACCTGCAACTTATATCCCTTTGCTGGCATCACCTCAGCTTACGCTGAAAGATATCAGAATAGTTGGAACATATGCAGTGCAGCTGGTTTGGCAGGATGGGCATGATTCCGGGATTTATACATTTGAAAAGCTTAAAGAAAATAAATATTAACTAATTATAATATGAAAACCAAAATATTATTCAGTCTCCTTTTATTTATCGGTATAACTGCCGCATCTTTATCTCAGGATACAGTATCATCAAAAGATGCTAAGAATTTCATCGGTGAAACCAGGATCGTAAAAGGTATTGTTGCTTCAGTATTTGTATCTAACAAAGGAACTGTGCTGATTAACTTTGATGAACCATATCCAAACGCAACATTTGTTGCAGTTATTAAAACAGGAAGTTCAGGTGTAAGTTACGCTGATGTTAAGAAGGGCTCTGTATTGACTATTTCAGGTAAAATTGAAGAATATAAAGGTAAGCCTGAAATTATAATAACTGAACAGTCTCAAATCATCAAAGTAGAATAACTGTTTATTGAGAAAAGTTATTTTCATTTCAAGCGGCATACTTTTTATTCTTATAGCAGCCGCATTGATAATTACCGGAAGCGGAGAAAGTGACAGCTTGTTTATAACACTTTCTGCCGCTGCTGTTCCATTTCTGTTTACTTCTTACTGGAATTTCTACTCAGTCTATTATGAAAGCCGCATCAATTATAGCAATGAATATTTTACCGCGACTGCTGCTGGTAAAGCTTCAATTGGTGTTTTTTATCATAAAAATATAACAATCCCGTTTTTCCTGGTTTTATTTGGGTCAGCAGTATTCGCTATTACCACAGCCTTTCTTGCTTCCGGAAGCTCGGAAGATATTGCAGCTCTTTTGCTGGCTCTCAGTATACTATACTCATTATTTGTTACGGTTTTTTTTACTGTTAAATTAGGCAAGGGGTTGAATGTCAGCTCTGCAGAATTATCAGAAAACTCATCAGACGAGTTAGGTTTTAAAATTGCATTCTTTTTTGCTTCTGTGGCAACTTTGGGGTTATTTCCAATAATATATTTTATAATAAAATCTGTAAGGAAAAAATAATTGTAAACATCAGCTTTTTATAACGATCATTGTTAAGTCATCATGAAGCGGCCTGCCGGCACAATGCTCAATTGCCTTATCCTGAATAGTTTTTACAATTTCTTTTGATGAAAGATGTTTACACTGCTTGAGAATTTCAATAATTCGTTCCTGGCCGAGAATATCACCTGCTGGGTTCATAGCCTCTTCTAAACCATCAGTAAATATAGCTATTACCGAACCCGGTTCTATATGAATGATTTTCCTTTCATATTGCTGCCCTGGCAGTACTCCCAAAATAAGTCCCGTTGCATCAAGTGTAGAAATATTCCCCATACTATCAATCATAACCGGTGGATTGTGTCCGGCATTGATATAGTGAAATGATTTGGTAGAAGGTTCCCATGCGCCGATGAAAAGGGTAATAAATTCTGAAGATGATGTGTTCTTGTAAACGTGGTTATTAATTCTTGCAATAAATTCCGAGAAATCCTCAGTAATTTCCAGCCCAACTCTTATCGATGCCTGCAAATTTGCCATTATCATTGCAGCCCCTGCGCCTTTACCGCTTACATCAGCAATTACCATAAAGGTGTTGCCTTCATCATTGCTGATTATATCATAATAGTCACCAGCTACTTCAAAACATGGTCTTGATTCACCGTAAACTTCCAGGCCGTTAACATCAGGTATTTCCTGCGGCATCAGCCTTCGCTGAATATTACGGGCCATTTCAAGCTCTTTATCCATGCGCTTTTTATCAATATAAACTGACTGGAGGTTTAGATTCTGCAGTGCCAATGCAGTTTGTGCAGATGCCTGTGTAAGAATTTCCATATCTTCAGCCGAAAAATCTTCCTGGTTTTGTTTCTTGCCTAGATTCAAAACTCCTATCAATTCACCCTGGGATATCATAGGAATTGTAACGGATATATCATTATCTCTTACCCATTCAATTTCATTTTCGTCCACAGTAATCCTGGAGCGTTCTGAAATTTCATCCCAGTAAAACTTGTTGCCGCTTCGTATTCTGTGTATTACGCTTTCACTGTCATTATATCTGAATGGAATGCTGCCGCTGAACTGAGGGTTAAGCGCAAAAGGAATTACCGGGTTTATACCTATTGTATTGCTTACCCATTTCCCTAATTCCCGCAGGAGCTCAGTAGATTCGATTTGTCCGGAAATGCTGTTGTTATATTTTTTCAAAGCTTCAGCATATTTCGTCTTTTCCGGGTAAAATGTCTCGTCTATCCAGGTCAATATTCTTTTGTTTATCGGCGTGAATGTTAAAGAGAGCAGCAGAACTGAAACAATTATTACGGTTGGATCTCTAAGCTCAAAGAGGCTTACTGAAAGTCTTACAATTACAAATATTACAAACAGGTAAACACCAATAACTCCCACTGTAACAACAAAAACCCTGACTCTTCTTTTTAAAGCGCTTTCAGTTTCAAGAAGCTTATTCTGGAAAAATGAATTGAGGAATGTAAACGGTATGATCAATCCCCCGATCTCACAGATCAGAAATATTAACAGACTGATTAGCAAAAAATTGGCTCCCAGCTTGTTCTGTAAAATGAACTGAGTAACTATAACCAAAATCCACCCTATGCCAATTGAAATCGCCCCGAATTTTACCCCGAACAGCATTAGCCTTACCTGTCTTTTTTCAAGGGCTGTAGAAACTTTTTTCAGGTTATTTGAAAGCAGCAGCACACCAACACTCATTTGCAAAAAAAGCATCAGGAAAATTAAAAATGTAAGGATCCGGCTGTCAAAATTCATAAGTGAAGAAATTATTATAATTAACGGCAGCAGAAATATAAATAAGAGTGAAATAAATTTATTTTTTTCATAGATCCTGTTTCTGCGGGGAAAAGTAGCGAAAAGCAGAACCCAAAAACTTGGCGCAAGCCACATTATGTAGGTTATGAGCTCACGCAGAGAATCAAAATACAGGTAATTTTTTATAAATGTATCAGATGTATCACCAACATTTACAGTAGCATACATAAAGCTTCCGAAACAGAAACAAAAAAGGGCTATTAAAATAGTTTCTGTAGCATATGGACTCTTAAGTATTCCCCAAATCCCTACAAGCAAATAACTCATTAATAAAAAAACTGGAACCGTTCTGAATAACAATACCATAAGTTTTTCAAGGGGGAGAAGGGGGGCAAGCGTTAATTCATATTCTTTAATTTCAGGTCCCCTTCTTACTGTATAAATAACTTTTTCACCAATTTCTTTTCGGTTCAGATCACTTCGAATAGCGCTTAGATCTGTGACAGGTTTTCCGTTAATTTTTATAAGTGTGTCACCTGGCTGAATTCCGGAAGTATATGCAGGGTAATCTTCAGATACAGTTGTGATGATGAGGTAATCAAATTTTTCAGTTTCATTTACATACCTAACACCGGTCGAACCATCCTTATTGATATTAAAAACTGAAATAAATCCCTGTATTGCAGCCATAACCGCAAAAATTATCAGAAATAAACCGAGAAATCTGCTAAGGTAAGAAATTATCAATTTTGGGATAGAAACTTCATTCATATAATACAAAAGTAAGCAATAAAATGTAATTTTCAAGTGTAAATAATTGTTGAAAAAGGGATGAAATTGTAAATTGATTTTATTTAAAATTTTGGGGATATTTGTGTTTTATGGTAGTTTTCAAACCAATGGACAGGTAGCTCAGTAGGTAGAGCAACGGCCTGAAAAGCCGTGTGTCGCCGGTTCGATTCCGGCCCTGTCCACATACTTGGAGCAACTGCTCCTTTTTTGTTTAGTATTTTGTAAAAATGCCAATGTTTAAATTTTTCAAAAATATCAAAAACAACAATAAAGTTTGGCAGATATTGACTGAAAAGTATTTGAACGGGTTAAACGGCAGGTTTGGAAATACTGTAATAAAAATTTCTCAGGATTCATTAAAAGGAAATTTACTGTTAGTAAAAACTGATAATTCTGATGTTAGTAGTATTTTGCAAAAAAAGGAATCAGAAATATTAGCTGATATTCACAAGGAAACAGGTATTTTATTAAGCAAAATTGATTTTGTTTAATTTGTTTTCGGAATAGTTTTTTAACATTTCGGGATGTAGCGTAGTCCGGTTATCGCGCCTGCTTTGGGAGCAGGAGGTCGCAGGTTCGAATCCTGCCATCCCGACAGATTAAATATACTCCCTAGCTTAATTTTACAACTCGTTAAATCATTTTAATTCAATTCAAAGTTTTTTAAGGCTATCGCGTCCCGACACAAAGTGTCGGGGAAGGTCGTCACACCTGCTGGGTGACCATCCCGACAGATTTTATAGCCTAACAAAAAAGGACGCTTTGGCGTCCTTTTTTTGTAATCGAATTATTTAGAATGTTAAAAATCTGCTCCTATTGATATCATATATTTAGGCTTTGACCAGTTCTGCATATCATAGGTCCACGCTATATCCAGCTTCATCGGGAAATATAAGAAAAACAATCTTGTACCAATACCGGCACTCAACAGCAGATCTTTTGTTTGCAGGCTTCCGTTATTTTTATGAAAGAACTGAAGTTTTTTGGTGTCACTCCAAACTGAACCTGCATCCGCGAAAATTACCCCTTGTATATTCTGAAATCCAAGCGGTAATAAACCTAATATCAGGTATCTGAAAAGCGGGAATCTGAATTCAGCATTCATTAACGCAAACTTACTCCCTGAACGGTAGTTATAGTTGTAGCCTCTTAGCGGCATTACCGCTGTTGAAAATGCAAAGTCCTGAATATCCTCAATAGGCAGAATATCATTTTGGACTTCATAATTGATCCAGCTTTCTGTACCGCCTATATAAAAACGCTGGGGATTCTTACCGAAGCTTGCCCCGCCGTTCAGCCTTAACACAAAGTTATAATCATCAGCAATTTCAAAATAGGTCCTGTAATCTGCCAGTGCACTGAAGAAACTAACGCCGTTAGAGCCTATTTTTGGTGTTCCAAGTAATGTCAGTTTATAACGTGAACCTTTAATTGGTGCTGTATAACCCCATAAAGTGTTATCATGAACATAACTTATAGCGGGAAGTATAAAATCCAGGTTCTGCGAAGGTTCTGCCGGGTTATCCAGATTTTCTTTGGTTAAATGATTGTAAGAAAGCGCTCCTTCAATACGCTTAAATTTACTTATCGGGTATGATAGACTGATATCTCCTCCGAATGTCCGGTAACGGTATAACTGTGAAGTCGAAAAGTTTCTTCCGATAAGTAAAAACCTTGCAGAGTGGTATGCGCTTATACCCCAATCGATCCTTTTGGGAAGATAGTAATATGCAAACGCGTAATCACTGTTTTTAAGATCCAGTACAAGACTTGTTGCTACATATATTCTGTGATTTCCCAATACATCGCTGAATGCCATTTGCGCAGTTCCCTGGACTCCGTAAAAACTGCTGTAATTGGCATTACTGTAAATAAGATCAGGTGAAAATTTGATCTTGTAATTATTTACTTTGTAGCTGCCGTCCGGATTGGTGTTATCGGTCAGCTGGAATTTACTTTTATTCTTTTCCTTCAGCTTCAGGCGCTGAGAAGGTGATTGTTTAGTTGAATCAACCTTTTCAGGATTTAAATTTAATGCAACATCATCACCGTAAAGTGATTTTGTTGAGTCAGTAACAGTACTGTCAGATACAGTGTAATCAGAATTCACACCGGTGGTATCACCTGTTAAATTCATAAGTGAATCCGCAATAACCCGCATTGAATCTGTAAAAAGCTTAAGAGAATCTGACGAAGTAAGCTTTTTCATCTCGTCAATTCGTTTCTGTACAAATTGTGTATTCGGCAATTCAGTCATTGCTATATCAATTTCAAACGGATTTTCAAGATAAAAAATATCATAGCCGCCCCTGTTTAAAGCTGTAAATGCAAGCCGTTTCCCGTCTGCAGAAAGCGACAGCAGGCTTATCGGGTCCAGGGTGTTAGTTATGGGCTTTTCTTCTCCTGTTTCTAAATTACGCATCCAAATATTATCAATCCCGTTTCTGTCAGAAATATAAAGTACCTTTTTGCCGTCAGGTGAAGTAACTACACTTGATTCATTCGCATTTTTATCTTCAGTAAACCGTGAAAGCTTGCCGGCTTCAACATCATAAACATACAGATCTTTATCCTTGTAATCGTATGAATTCATATCAAAATCTGTCGGTATATCATTAAGGTTTGTATAAGTGCTTCTGTCAGAAGAGAAATATATAAGTTTACCGTCTCTTGACCACTTGGGATCTATATCGGTGAAAAGATCATTGGTTACTCTTTGTTTCTTTTTTGTTTTAAGATTGTAGATCCATATATCTGACTGCTTTGCATTATCACCGCGGTAAACTAATGAATTGTTAACCGGATTCCAGTCAACAGAAAATATTCCGTCATGTTCGATAGGCAAAACATCTTCATCGCCATCTTCAGCATCAATTATATATATTGCATCTTTATCGCCGCTTTTTACCGATATGGCTACTTTTTTACCGTCAGGTGACCAGCATAAACCCGGTGTGAGTAAATGCAGCTCTTCAAAATCAGCGGTCTGGTTCCCGCCAATTAGCTTTTTTAAAATTTTACCTGACTTGATATCTGCTATATATACACTGAAATAATCGTCACGGTTTGAAATAAATACAACCTTATCTCCTTTGGGTGAGATCGATGGAGCGGTATTGTAAAATCCGTCACCTTCACGTGAATTTGTCAAACGGTTCGCGAAATCACTCAGCTCCTGTCTTGTATTGATATCCGGCCAATATGTCTGCTTTAATGATTTATGCCATTTTTCAGATAGCTTTTCAATGCCCATATTGTAAACATCAACAAATCCTTCATCTACATCTCCCAGCGCTTTAATCTGTATCATCAGGTCGCCTATCTTTTCTTTTCCGTATTCATCAGCCAGCCATGAAAAAAAGCTCTGGCCTCCGCGATATGAAAGATACCCGTCAATATAATCAAGCGGAGGCAGGTAATCATAAATTACAGCGTCTCTAATGAACATATCATTAGCTTTATCCATTCCACCTATTGACTGGTATTCAGCCATACCCTCAGAAAACCACCCGGGGAACTGAAGAGCTATATTCTGCGAAATTATGTTCTGCAGTGAACCGCCGTAATACATATCATTCATATATGCATGAAGTAGCTCATGGTGGATCACATGGCGGAATTTTTCATAATCTCCTTCAAAGGGAACTACTATTCTGTTCTTGAAAAGCTCAGTTACGCCGCCAATTCCTTCAGATAGATATTCATCAACTGCATTATTCTGCTGGAACTCATTATGAGAATTGAATAATATGATCGGTATCCTGTTCTTAATTCCGTACCCGATATTATTTTCCAGGCTTACCAGTGAACTCTCAGCAGCAACTGCCGTGAATTGTGCAATAAACTCACCACCCTGGTTAAAATAAATATCAAAATGCTGTGATTGCAGGTATTTCCATTCAAATACCTTGTACTGCACTTTGTTTTGCCCAAACTGGGAATAGACATTTCCGGTAAGTATTAACAAAACAAATGCTGTAAGTATTGATCTTAGCAGGAATCCCGGGCTTAAAATATTTTTTAACTTCATTATTACCATTTAGTTTGGTTAATATTATGAAAATTTTTGTTAAAAAAACATATAATTATCAGAAAATATTATTTTAAGTATATTATCATTTAGTTCTAAAACCTTGCGTTTACTCCTATAGTTGGTAATACAGGGAATTGCCCAATGGGTTTCAGCTTTACCTCTAAATTTTCATCTATATAAAAATCATATCCTATAACATTCTGCCTGTTATAAACGTTTATCACATCTATATAAAATCCCCAATCAATTCCCCAGAATTTTGTATATGCTGTCGCTCTTAGATCCAGCCTGTGATAAACCGGTTTTTTATCGGCAAATTTATTTTCATTGCCTCCAAATTCAAAATCGAACTGGACAAGGTTTAGTATTGGCAATACTGCAAGTGAGTCACCAACAACTCTTGGACGGATTCCTTTAGGAAGTGTGACAGGGAAGTTTGAAGAATAATTGAACCTTGCCCCAAGCTCCAGCCAGCTTAAGAGCTTGTAGTTTGCAACAACATTTATTGAATGCCGCTGGTCATACCTGAAAGGTGTTTCAAGTCCGTTGCGCAAACGGTTTGCATAACTAAGAGAGTAGCTCAGCCACCCTGAAAATTTAGAGCTTGGGTTTACAGCCTTTTTTTCTATATAGAATTCAAAACCGTATGAATACCCGTTTGCTCCGTTTACTGGAGTAGCGGTTACAGAATCATACGGCAGCTTCTCAGAGCTGCGGTACCAGTTATCCGGGTCACGCAGATATTCTGGGTCATTATTATTTGGGTCGTACCTGTAGAATTCATACCTGTAGCCTGTTAATTGTTCCTGGACTATTAGATTTGTAAACTGCTTATAGTATGTTTCAAATTTAACAAGCAGGTCATTAGAAAGCCATCTTTCAGCTCCTAGTATATAATGTACTGAGCGCTCAGCTTCTAGCCTTTTAGCTTTTTCTTCACTTAGGTCAAAAAATATCTGGGCATCAATTAATTTTTCGTAACCGGGTGACTGGTAATAGATACCGGTTCCGGCACGCACCGTTGTAACTTTATCTATAGCATAAGATAAATTTATCCGTGGCGAGAGGTATGCTTTTTTATTAATTGCAAAATAATCAAAACGGGCTCCGAACTGTATATAAAGCTTGTCTGAAAGCTTCAGTCTATCCTGAATATAAAAATTTGCTCGGTAATAATCTTTGCCATCAAGCTGACCGTTAGAAATTGCATTAAAATTCGGGTTGTTCTGAACTATTGCTTTAAGCCTGTCATCAAGATCAAGTGTGAATTCAAGATCAGTCCGAAGTATATCAATCCCTGCGCCAATTTCAGTCTTGTGCGCACCTGATATAAAAATTGTGCTGTTCTGTATCGCATACTTTCGGAAAGTGTATTTGGATTTAAACCCTATTCCTAAAAATAACCCTAATGCCCGCAGGCTGTCGCGAACTTCAGGTGTGTATGTTTCCCTGTCAAGCACCGGGTCAAGCAGTTCGCCTCCAAACTGGGCATCACCTTTATTACGGTACCAGGAAAAAGTGGTTTTAGTAAGGAATTTTGTATTTGGCGCATAATGCCAGGCTAATCCCAATACATCATTTGATGACTGGTCACGCACCGAAACTGAGTCTTCAAGCTCTTTTGAATCACCTGGAATAATATTTACTCCGTCACGGGAATAAATTCCGTTAAGAATTAATTTATGGTCTTTAAACGGACCCAAAGTTATTTTCCCCTGTACATCTTCAAAAGAAGGGAAGGATGCGCTTTCATCTATTAAACCGGATTTCTTTGCGAATGGGTCGAGGATAAGATCGTAATAACTCCTCCTTGTTGAAACTATCCATGAACCCGGAATATTTTTAAATGGTATTTTCCCGCTGAATACCAGGTTTGCGTTCGCTATATTAACATTTGTCTGACCGGTGAAGTATTTTGTCTTGCTGCCTTCGCGGTTTGCTACTTCCAGAACTGCAGAAAGCCTGTCACCATACTTTGAAGGAAAACCGCCGGTAATTAAATTTATATCCTCAAGCGTTTCAGGGTTGAACATACTGAATACTCCGTACAGCCTGTATGGATTAAAGATCTCTATGTTATCCATTATTATAAGGTTCTGGTCAGGACCTGAACCGCGTACTATCAGCTGTGAAGAAAAATCATTCGGCGCACTTACGCCGGGTAATGTTTGTAAAGATCGCAATACATCTTCACCAACTCCGGGGATCACCCTTGTTGTTTTGGGTGAAAGATTCTGAAGACTTATCCTCATATCGTTTTGTGCCTGTCTGAAACGGTCTGAAACTACATCAATTTCTTCGGTGGAATAGCTTTCATCATCAAGAATAATATCAGTCTTTAATGTATCACCTGCAAAAACTGTGAGATTTTTCCGTTCCGCAGATTTATAACCAATTAATTCTGCTTTTAAATTATAAATACCGGGCTGAAGGTTATCTAAAATAAACTTTCCCGAGACATCTGTTTCTGTTCCTGCTTCTCGTGTATTCTCAGATGTCAATATCAGGATTGCCCCTTCAATTGCGGAACCATCAGGTTTAGTAATGGTCCCGGTTATGGTGCCTGTTTCCGGATTATCAGAATTCCGGTTTTGAGCTAAAACCAGTTGAGATAGCAGAAGAGTAAAGAAGAATAATTTGATAATATGATATGGATACATTCAGCAGATATTTACTATCAATAATGACCGAAAATAGGATTTAGTTCCTTTTTCATCATTAATTATCCAAATTTACTAAAAAATCATTGAATTTTAAGTAAATTAATGTAAATTTAACACTTTATTTATAAGATTTCTTTAAATTTTAATTTGAATAAAACTGAATATTTCATATTCACCGGTGCAATGGGAGCGGGCAAAACCACAGTTTTGAATGAACTTAAAAGCTGCGGCTTTTTGTGTATCAATGAACCTGCAAGGATTATTCTAAAAGAACAGCGTTCAGCCGGCGGCAGGGGAGTGCCGGAAACCGATCCGGAATTATTTAATGAGTTAATGCTTGAAAAAATGATCGGTGATTTCAACGAAAATCTGAATTCCGGTGAACCTGTTTTGTTTGATAGAGGTATCCCCGATGTAATTGCCTATGCAGAGCTGCTTGGAACAGATGCCTTGAAATCTAAAATTGCATCAGAGAAATATATTTATAACAGAACAGTTTTTGCTTTTAATGCCTGGAAAGAAATTTATACTAATGACGAAGAACGGAAAATGAGCTTTAATTTAGCTGAAAAGTTCGGGATAAATGTAAAAAAAATCTATAAAGATTCAGGGTATGAAATTATTGATGTTCCTTTTCTGCCTCTAAAAGAAAGAGCTGATTTCATAAAAAATATTATTATTGAAATTTATAAGGCTAAATAGAACAAAATTGTTTTAAAAAAATCCTTATAATTGAACTATAATGGATTTTTAAGTGTTATGATTTAAAACAACTCGACTGAAATTTAAACAGAATTTAGTAATTAATATTATAATGACCATTGAAAATTACAATTCTTGATGCAAGCTGCTATCTGAAAGGCTTAATGCTGCTTATCAGAAAAGACCGCAAAATTACTGATACTGAAAATTTATTATTAATGAGAATAGGCAAGTCGCTTGGGTTTGACCGGGAATTCTGCGAAAACACTATAAAGGATATCCTGAACAACAAATATGTTGAGGATTCTCCGCCGGTGTTTTCAAATAAAGAACTTGCCGAGAAATTCATTAAAGATGGACTTGCTGTAGTTTTTTCTGATAACAATATTCATCCTGAAGAAGAAAACTGGCTGATTGCAGTAGCAGAAAAAAACGGGATAGATAAGGCAGCTTATTTGGAATATAAGAATAAATATTCCGGTATTGATACTATGCTTGCAAAGCTGGAAGTTGAAGACCTTATTGTAAGCCAATAATTTATTATTTTTCCTGGATAATCTTATCTGAATTATTCCGAAAATATATTATATACCTTCATTTGTGAACCCTTTCATTAATTTAAAATGTTTATTATTATATAAATAGAGTGAATAATTTAATATGAACGATAAGAAAAAGCTTGCTCAGTTCATCCTTTTGATGGCGATCACATTCCTGATGATCTATCTTTGCTGGCTTATGATCAAGCCTCTGGTATCTGTACTGTTATGGTCATCAATACTTGTGATCATCTTTTTCCCTTTATATAAAAAGCTGGTTTCAAAAATAAAAAATCATACCTTAAGCGCAATTATAACAATACTTGCCTCTTTGCTTATATTTATTATCCCGCTTACTCTCATTTCAGCTGCGGTAGTAAATGAGCTTGCCGGAATTGCATCCACTACTGTGAGCAGCGTACAGGAAATGATCAACCATCCTGAAAGCGGGCAGCTGAAATATATATATGAATATATCAGCCGTTACGTTAATATCGAAGAATTTGTAAAATCTGATGAACTGAAAAGCCTTGCTGCCCGTTTAAGTGAAACAGCGCTCCAGGCTTCCTGGTATGTGCTTGGCGGGGTAGCAGGCACGCTGGTAAGTATCTTTTTTGCTATTTTCACTATGTATTATCTATTCAGAGATGGTGAAAAAATTGTTGCCGATCTTCCAAATATCCTTCCGCTTGAAAATGACCAGGCAAAAGAGCTGATAAAAAGTACAAGCGATCTTATTAGCGCAACAATTCGGGGTTCACTTATGGTAGCATTAATTCAGGGCGTCCTTGCAGGCTTTATGTTCTGGATTCTTGGTATCCCAAGTTACCTGGTGTTGGGTATGGTAACAATGATATTTGCACTGATACCGACAGGAGGTACTGCTTTTGTAACCGGTCCGGTAATAATAATACTTGCGCTGACTGGCGAATACTGGAAAGCCGGAGTCCTGCTTATTTATGCCTCACTGGTTATCGGAATGGTGGATAACTTCCTGCTGCCAAGGCTGATAAAACAAAAAGCTAAAATGAATGAGCTTTTTGTTTTCTTCTCAGTAATTGGAGGTATACAGTTATTCGGAATACTGGGATTATTCCTCGGTCCAATAATACTTGCAATTGCAATTGGATTACTTACAGTATTCAAAGGCGGTAAAATAAATAAGGAACAGATCACGGTGCAGTAATCAAAAGGCAAAAGAAAATTCATAAATACAAAAAGTTATTTATATTTAGACTATTGTCTGTTTACTTTTTTGTTATATAAAATGACCTGTTTACCTTGTTGTGCGAGAATGTATGTTTTGAAGTTAGCTTTTCAGTTTTTTTTGTATTCTTGTTGACCGCAATCCCCATTTTATTTATGGACTCCTTAATTTTTTGATCATCTCCGGTCTTATCCTTTATCAACTGTTCCATAGCTGAATTTTCATCTGAATTATCGGTTCCTGTTGTATTTTTGATTGCAGGGTTATTTTTATTAATTTTTTTCATTTCTTACCTTTTATATTTCCATCAATATACGTCCAATAAATACAGTAAACCACATATTAAAAAAGGCGGTCTTTAAAAAGATCGCCTTTTTAGAAATTCAATTTATAATTTGTTTATGCAGCCTTCATATCCTTTGTAGGGTAACTTTCAGGATACAATAAGCATTTAACTTCATGAGTTGACTGGTTCAATGATGCAAGCAGCGGCCTTATGTGTTCGCATTCGCCTTTAATGATTTTCGGGCAGCGCGGGTGGAAATAACATCCCGTTGGAACATTTGCAGGAGAAGGAACATCACCTGTCAGAATGATACGTTTGCGTTTTTGTTTCGGGTCAGGTATTGGAACAGCTGAAAGCAGAGCTTCTGAGTAAGGATGTTTGGTATTTGCATAAAGCTCTTTACAGTCAGAAATTTCTACTATCTGCCCGAGATACATTACTGCAACCCTGTCACTTATATGTTCAACTACAGATAGGTCGTGTGAAATAAACAGGTAAGTTAAGCCTAATTCTTTCTGCAGGTCCTGCAATAGATTTATGATCTGTGACTGAATGGATACATCCAAAGCTGATACAGGTTCATCGCAAACTATGAATTTCGGCTCTACAGAAAGCGCTCTTGCTATCCCGATACGCTGTCTTTGTCCGCCTGAAAATTCATGGGGATACCTTCTTGCATGAAGCCTGGATAAACCAACTCTTTCAAGCAGGTCCATTACCATTTTTTCAGCTTTTTCGCCTTCGGCAATTTCATGATATTTTAAAATTTCAGTTATCATACCGCCTACAGTCATTCTTGGATTAAGCGATGAATACGGGTCCTGGAAAATGATCTGCATATCTTTGCGGAGCTTTTTAAGATCATTGTTATCCATTGCGGTAACATCTTTGCCCTCAAACTCAACTTTTCCGCCGGTAGGCTCTATAAGCCTTAAAAGTGTTCTGCCGATAGTTGTTTTTCCGCATCCTGATTCACCAACCAGCCCAAGGGTTTCACCCTTGTTGATCTTGAATGATACGTCATCCACAGCTTTAACATAACCAACGGTTTTTGAAAGAAGACCCTTTTTGATAGGGAAGTACTTCTTGAGGTTTTCTACATTCAGCAGGATTTCAGGCATATTTTATCACTTTTTATCTATTTTTATAAAATATATCATTTAATATATGTTTTATACTTAAAAATTTCAATGTTATTTTCAGTTTTTACGCCTAGACGGCTTTAATCGTATTAAGTCTGTTCTTCAGCAGCTTAAGGTTTTCATTGATTTTATTCAGGTCTTCGGAGATCAGGTTTATTTCTTCTTCAACTGTAATGTTCTTCAGCTGTTCACGGATTTTTGCAAGCTCCTTAATTTCTTCTTCTTTATTGGTCTCTTCCATACCGTTTATGATAACACCGATGAATAAATTCAGCATGATCATTGTACCTAGCAGTATAAAGCTTACAAAATAAACCGGGGCTGCTATCGGGTGAGCCGAAGGAACCCTGGCAACATCAGGAAAATTCTCATAACCGTAAACATCTGAACCGAATACCTGAGTGTTCATAAAATCTATCCATCCTTCAAGAGTAATGGTCTTGAACAGGGTCATCATGGAAACCTGAAGTGTGCCGAAATGCATCGGGTCATTCTGACCGAACATGAATGTTCCAATTACCGCGTAAATGTAAAAAAGAAGTGAAAGCAGTATTCCAACATAACTCATAGAAGGGATACTTTTAAGCAATGCGCCGACAAGTATCTGCAGCTTTGGCAGCGCGCTTACCAGCCTGAATACCCTTAATATCCTCGCAAGCCTTAGTACTGCAATGTAGGCTCCGCCTACGGGCATAAAACATACTGCCACAATTATGAAATCAAATACATTCCAGCCGTCGTAAAAAAATTCCCATGGCTTAGAGCCTTTTGCACCGATCTTTAACAGGATCTCAGCAACAAATATGTATAAAATTATCTGGTCAAGCAGGTGCAGTAGCGCACCGTGGGTTTCCATCAGCCCATGGTAAGTTTCCAGTCCCACAACAACACCTGCGGCAACAATAACCCCTATAATAAAATACTGGAAGCTTTTTGAATCAACGATCTTTCTGAAATATTCTGCCATAATTTTTAAAAATTTTATTACGAATATATTTAAAAAAGGGAACAACTTTCAACGAAAAACTGTGTGTAGTTTAGAAGTTAATACTTAATAAGGTTCGAAATTGTATAAACCGAAGCAGTTTCACTGCGGTATTTTCGCTTCCCAAGATCCAGAACTTTAAATCCTTTTGAAACTGCAAGCTCTGTTTCTTCTTTCGTAAAACCGCCTTCCGGACCTATGAACAGATCAATTGAAGTCAAGCCATCGGGTATATCCTCTAACTTTATCCTGCTGTGTATTTCTTTTTCATCTGCAATCAGCCTTAAACCGGCATTGGAATTATTTACAGATTCGGAAAAATTAACCGGTGAATACACTATAGGCAAAATGCAGCGCTGTGACTGCTTCATTGCAGAAAGAGCAATAGCCTGCCATCTTTCGGTTTTATCTGTGGTTTTGTTTATAGTGTTTTCAGTTATTACTGTATGAAATGAATTTACTCCAAGCTCAACTGATTTTTCAATTGAAAACTCCAGCCTGTCGGGATTTTTTATCAATCCCTGGTAAAGATTAATCTTGGTTTTTGGCTCATTAATAAAACTGAAGCTTTCTTTTATGCTGCATTCAATAATGTTCTTTGCTATTGCGCCAATATTACATTTATATACCATTCCGCAGCCATCAGTCACAAAAATTTCTTCACCGGATTGTTTACGCAGAACGCGAGCAAGATGTTTTGCTTCATCATCAACAATGGTTAATGAGCTTTGTGATATATACTGCTTAGATGTATAGTAATATTCCATTTTAAAATTTAGCTGATAAGCTGAACCCAACCTGGCCTACTGTAGGCTTTCCAAGTCTGAAAACCCAGTCAGCCCTTAATACATAACCAAAAGGAGCAATAACATTTAACCCTATTCCTGCCCCGTTGTAAAACCGTTTTGATGATATTTTTTCATCCTTATACCACACCGTGCCGATATCGTAAATCAAAGTAAAATAAAGCCCGTGCCGTATATCAAGATTTTTTACAATCGGGATATCCTTAACTATCATCATATCCTTACCACGGATATATCTTGGCTTAATTATCGGTATCCTTACTTCATTATAAATTGTAAATACATTATCACCTTCATAGGCTTTACCTTTCCATCCGCGAACGTAATCTTCGCTGTATCCAAGATATTCATGGTTGTATACCGGAATATCTGCGCCAACAGCAAGACTGGTATATAGTCTTGAAGCCATAGTAATATAATAATTTTTTGAAAAGTGAACGGGAATGAAGCTCTGGCTTTCCAGTGAATACCTTCCAAAATTTACTTCTTCATCAATAAACCCGAACCTTTCAAATTTTGTGCTTAGCAGCAAACCTTTTGTTGCATATTCATTTATATCCCTGCTGTCCCATCCAATTCCGGCACCAAGTGTTATATACCTGTCAACTCCGTCATCTGATACAGTTCTTCCTGGTGCGAATTTAGTAACGCGCAGATGATTGAACTTGAATTCTGTGAATACTGAAAAATTCTTGCCAAAATACCTGCCTAGGACTAATTCAGCTTTATATTGAATATTTTCATAGTTGCTGTCATTATATGCTATAGTATTTGAACCGCTTTCTCTTCCCACTGCTGAAAGGCTGCGGTTTCTTTGGCGCTGCCAGGCGCCGTTTATTCCCATAAAAAGGTGCAGCTTTTCGCCTATCCATGGTACGTAGTAGCCAAGGTTAACGGACGGATTATAAAAAACCCTGAACCCTGCATTAACCCTTTCATTCCTTCCCCTGAAATTATCCCATCTTAAATTTAAGCTTAGCCATATTTTCTTCCATTCACCTTCCTCGATTCCTGCATTAGGCAGGGGCAGAATATACCACCTTTCTTTTACATCTACATTCAGAGCAATTTCTTTTTCTCCCATTGGAACAGGTATAATATCTACCTTTGTGAATAAAGCCAGGTTATATATGTTCAGCAGGTCTTCGGAATATTTTTCCAGCGTGAACTTGCTGCCCTTTTTAAGGCTCATCTCACGGGTAATGATATCATCCTTTGTAGTTTTGTTGCCGGTGATAATAATGCTGTTCACTTTCAGGTTAAGTGAATCAACCGTCAGCGCGCTTTTTTCAAACTGCTGCTTCAGCGAATCATTAAGCTCTTGGTTATACGGGTCAATGTTATTTTGCGCAAATAAGATGAAAGGGGAAATGAGTATTAATAAAAATAGATATTTCAAATTAATCCTATTATAAATTATATTTCTTTTTTAGTTCAAGGGCATGGGGGAAATTAGGGAATGCCTTCAATGCAGTTTCTATATATTTTTTAGCATCTTCATTTCTGCCGATACTCAGCAGGTATGAAGCAGATGCTGAAAGCATCATTGCATAAGAACGCATCAGTGTTTCATAATAATAATCTTTAGGCGGGGCAGGGGAGAATTTGAAATCATAAATACTGTAATCCTTTACAGTATTGTTTACAAATTCATTTTTAGGAACTAATCTGAAAAGCAGCCCGTCAGGAAGGCGTAAATAATCCTGTGCGAAAGGCTCATTTTTATTCTGTTCTATTTCCCATGTAATGTAGCTTCTTCTGTTCGGATTATTTTTAACAAAGCTGGTCATCATTTCTTCGAACAGCCGCATTATATTACGTGTATCGTAGGGAATATCATGCTCAAATTTATACAGCTCAGGCAAAAATCTTTCGATTTCTGCGCGTGAATTATTGTAAACTTCAGGGTAATTGTTTTCAAGGTACTTAAAGTACCAGCTTCTGCGAAGCAGCTCTTTATCTATAATTACAAGGTCAGGTCTGATCTTTTTTACGAACTGGTAATACCAGCTTGCCGATACCCAGAAATCCCATTGCGATGAAATTACTATGCTGTTTGGTTCAGCATTTTTAAAAACATTCATTGTGAACTCTTCGATATAGTAATTTTTGCTTTCATCGTTGCCTGCGTAATTTGTGTTAATGGCTATAAAGGAAGCGAATATTATCACCAGGCCGAAGGCCAGACGCTGTGCATTTGTTTTAAGCATCACAGCAAGCTTTGTGTAAATGAAAACAGCTCCGAAACCCATCCATACAGCAAGTGTAATGTATGCTAACAGGAAGTATGAATATATATCATTGATATCATAGTTTATTGAATAAAACAGGCAGCCGAAAAATGTCAGGAATGTAAAGTAATATATACGTGTGTTGAACCTTGATAGGAAGTAAATTCCCAGGATCGAAAGAAGTACAAGCCCTGAACCGAATTCACCCCAAAGTGAAGCCGAAAACTTTTTAAATTGTGTACTTACAATTTCCGCGGAGCCTGATATCAGCAGGTAACCAAGTACACATACAATTACAAAGAAAACAAAATGCAGGTTTGCATTAAGCGTTTTCTGTTTTACAAGTCCATATACTGCCAGACCCACCGTAGTGCCTGTGAGGAGTAAAAAGGCGGGTATTGAGCCTTTTGCGCTGAAGATCCAAACCGAGAACTGTTTGCCTGTTACATGCCAGTAAAAACGCTCAAAGTTATACGGGTTGCCCCATATGAATGTCGGGTTCATGTTCGCTCGTATAGGCAGGTAAAGGTAAACCGAAAATCCAACAATAAAACAAACTGCCATGAATGCGAGCAGTTTATAGAGCCTTTGTTTATCATATACATTTGTATAGAAAAACAGTGTGAGGCAGGCAGGAGCTAAAAGAATTGTTGTTAAATGATTTGTGAATGAAAGTCCGAGTAAAAAAGAAAAGATCAAATAGTATTTATTCTGCTGAATGAATGTTCCTTCATTTGAGCCTCGCTTTGTGTTCAGTACAGCTTTAAGGAATACAAGCATTAATGTTACCAGGAAAAAAACATGCAGCGGGTAAACTTCAACAGAGTTTGCTGAATTCCAGTATGTCTTGCTGAAAGCAAGCACAAGCGCTGAAAATCCGGCTACAGTATATACTATAATTTCAGGGATTGAAGAAACTTTTTCTTTTACTGCTGCTGCAGGTGATTTAGCGCTTTTATTTTTAGGCTGCTTTGAAGCCGGTTTATCTTCGGGTATACTGCCGTTTTGCATCAGGAATTTAACAAGTATGTAAAACATAAATACCCCAAGTGAACAGAAAAACGCGCTCATTAAATTGAGCCTGTATATTTCACTCGAGCCTATTGGCAGCAGTGTGAATATGTGACCAACGATAGTAAATAACGGGTAACCTGTTGGGTGTGCTATACCAAGTGTAGTAGCAACGGCAGCTAGCTCGCCGCTATCAATAAACCAAACTGTCGGTGCAAGTGTCATAATATAGACCGTAAAGGCTATAATTCCAGCAATTATACCGTATATATAAGTAAACTTTTTCATCAATATTCTGCAAATATATACAGATTTTTATTAATTTAAAGGCTATTCAAACAGTGTCGGCAGAAATATGATGTTGTATTGAGCGCTGGCTCGCCCATGGCTTGGGAGTCGAATGTATAACATGTAAAACATAAAAAAAGAGACGACCATTTGGTCGTCTCTACAAAAACAAATTCCCTCCCTTTCGGGAATGGTTTGGGTGGGGTCATTAATTTACATAAACCCCGTCAAGCATCTGCCAGTATAAGCCGGCTGATCTTTCAGCAGCGTCTAATACCTTGTTCTGATCTTCCTCAGTTTTGCAGCTTGCTATAATAGCATCAAGCTCTGCTTTGCTGTGATATATATCAGCTTCGTGGTGAACTGCGAAGAACTCCAAAGCTTTTTCACTATCTATGTTATAGAATTTCTTTAAGCCGTCAATTTTAACCTGTGATACTTCAGGGATCTGTTTTTCGTAGCCGAATAAAGCTGCGAGTCCGACCCTGTAATCTTCATTTCTGCAAAGCTCATAGAATCCTTTTATTGATCTATTTACTTCATCAACCACTTCAACATTTTCAGCTTCTTCTTCGCTTACGCCAAGTGAATTAGCGAAATTCATCCATAAAGTGGGATGATCGCTTATGCCTGTTTTATAGCCGTCTTCATCTGCAATGTTTTCAACCAGCATTTTGCGGATTTCTGTATCCATGCAGTTTGAGTGAACTGAGCTTACGAACATCGGGAAATGCTTTACGAAATGGTAATATTGCTTAGCATATTCCTGAAGTTCGCCGATTGTAAGCTTGCCTTCATTCCATTTCTGGTAGAACGGATGTTTTAAGATACTTTTTTCTTCAAGTATCCTGTCTAATTCTTTTGTGAGCTGCTCGTTTGTCATCATTTGTTGTTTTCTCCCCGCAGATATTTTTTCTTTGTAATTTCTGCTTGTATTATTTTCATTAATTTAATTCAATACTTAATAAACCGCAATAGAAATGTTCAAGTGTATCTTAGTATCCTCCAAGTTTTTTTACATACTTTGCGGCAGCTTCAATTTCCTCAGGTGTAAGTTTCCCTTTGAATGAAGGCATATCTTCATCATCATCGGTTTTTCCTTTTTTGCCGTTTGTTATTATTTCTACAATTTTGCTATTGCTTTTATCAACTGTGAGTGGTAATGTCAGATCTGGAACACCTTCGAGTTTTCCTTTTCCGTTTAACCCATGACATTTGGCACATTTTTTTGACCAAATTGGTGCAAAATCCATCGTATTCACAGATGTCTGTTCCTTTTTCTTTTCTTCTTCTTTCTTCTTATCTTCTTCCTTCTTTTTCTCTTCTTCTTTCTTCTTATCCTCTTCCTTTTTCTTATCTTCCTCTTTTTTCTTATCATCGGTTTTTACAGAATCCTTTTTCACATCCTGCTGCTGTGTCTGCTGCTGGGTTTGCTGCTGAGTGATAGTCTGCTGCTGGGTTTTATTTGTATCCTGCGTAGTAGTAGTCTCATCTTTTTTCCCGCATGACTGGAAAAAGAAAGCTCCGCTTACAAATGAAGCAAGTACGATGAAGGTAAAAAATTTTGTTTTCATTTTCATTGAGTGATTCCTGTATATATTGTTATAAAATAATCGCTTAATTTAGTTAATGAGTTAGTAATATTCAATGCAAAGATATTCTTTTTGCTCACGCCTAAAAACTCGTGAAAATTAAACCTGTTACTTATCTTAATTTGATAAATGAATTTCCTTATTTAAAAATTCCTGAATTTAAAAGTCCAAAATTAAAAACTTAATTTTTAAACAGTTTCTTTTAATAATTTTTTAACTAAATTTGGTTTAATTCCTAACAATAAATAAGTAAGTTACTGTTTAATTATATGTATTTGATAATACTAGGTCCCCCGGGCGCGGGGAAAGGGACTCAATCGATCCTTATTGCCGAAAAGATGGGTTTGAAGCATTTATCTACAGGAGAAATTCTGCGTAAAGCTGTCACAGATGGAACACCACTGGGTCTAAAAGCTAAGGAAGTAATGGATTCCGGGAATTTAGTCTCTGATGAAATAATGGTCGGCATTATCAAAGATGCAATTTCAGCCGATGATGCGAAAAATGGATTTATCCTGGATGGCTTTCCAAGAACAATTGAGCAGGCTAAGGAGTTAGATAAGATAATGGAATCCCTTGGGTATTCAGCAGCCAGGGTTATCAACATAACCCTTGATGATGAAGAGCTTGTGAGAAGAATGCTTGGCAGGGGAAGGAAAGATGATACTGAAGAAACCATTAAAAACAGGCTTAAAGTATATAAAGAGCAAACCGCTCCGGTTAGAGAGCATTATAGCTCAAAATCCGCTGTTTTTGATATATACGGAATAGGCAGTATCAGTGAAATAAATAATAAGATCCTGGAAGTGCTGAAATAACCTTTCGGTAAATTTTTTAATTAGCTTTTTTAGTTAACGGTGCAGTTAATTTGCTCTTTAATATTAGTTAAAAAACATCAATATTTGATTGCAAATAATAAAAAATCAGTTTATCTTTGCCATTAGACAATCCAAATTTATAATATCTACTATAATACAATATGAGTTCACACATTAAAGAGTCATCTTTACAGGATGGGAAAATTCAGGTTTTGAAGCTAAAAGGTAATTTTGTTGGCGGTGATGAAACAGATGAACTGCAAAACACTATTAAAAAGCTCTCAGATGAAGGCAATACAAAACTGGTAATTGATCTGGGTGAGGTCTCGTATTTAAACAGTTCTGCATTAGGTGTCCTTATTTCTGCGCACGCAAATTACACAAAAAGAGAAGGAAAAGTTAAGCTTTGCCAGCTTAATAAAAATTTAGAAAATTTATTTGTTATAACTAAGCTCAGTTTGATTTTTGATACCTACCCGTCAGAAATGGAAGCTGTTGCGTCATTTTCAGATTAAATATAAATACTAAGAAAAAGAAACTCAATAATCTATTGGAGGAATAACTTAACTATGAAACAATCCGTTTTTATCACTATCGTCCTTGTAGTTGCACTGGTTGTATCTTTTGCAGTATTTCAGTTTGTATTCGGAAGCCCGAATAATTTCAAAGGCGGAGATACAGTTGCAGGAACACCTATCAATGTTTTCGGCCAGATCTACAAAGGCGGACCCGTTGTTATAGCGCTTATGACCATCAGTATCATGGTTATAACTTTTATTATTGAAAGACAGCTCTCTTTAGGCAAAGCTAAAGGCAGAGGACCCATTGAACCGTTCGTTAAAAAAGTCCAGACACTTGTTATGGATAATGATATAGATGGAGCTATTGCCGAGTGCAATAAGCAGAAGGGCTCGCTGGCCAATGTGCTGCGGCTTGCACTGGAGCGCTACAATGTGGTTAAAAATGACCCCATTGACGGCGAAAAGAAAATGGCTGAAGTTCAGCGCGCTATCGAAGAAGCTATGATGCTTGAAGTTCCTCTTTTAGAAAGAAATTTAGTTGCGCTCTCAACCATCGCTTCAATTTCAGTGTTAGTAGGTCTTTTCGGTACAGTACTTGGTATGATTCGTTCATTCCAGGCGCTTGCTACTGCAGGTACACCTAACGCTACTGAGCTTTCAACAGGTATCTCTGAAGCGCTTATCAATACCGCTTTCGGTATCTTCGGAGCTATTGTTGCTATTATTGGTTATAATTACTTTTCAACACGCGTAAGCAACTTCACATATATGATTGATGAAGCTACTTACAATATTATGCAGATTTTGACTGTAAAATCCAAATAAGGCATTTTTTAATTAAAGAAACCATTTACTTAAAAAAATTAGTTTAAGATTATAAGAAAGTAAAAAATATGCCAGCAGTCAAAAAACGCAGAAGACCGGCCCAGGCCATAGATATGACGCCGTATGTTGACGTGATCATGCTTATATTGACATTCTTCATTCTAACAGCCCAGTTCAAAGCTGAGCTTGCTGAAGATATACAGGTTAAGCTTCCGAATTCAGGCAATGATACAACAAAGCTGCCTGAAAGGAACGTTATGACACTGGTTATCAACCGCTTCGGTGATATTTTTGCCGATGTTGATAACATCAATGTAAGAGAAGACGTTCTCGGCGATCCTATCGGACTGGCTGCTTTTCACCCTGATAGCTCTACTCAGCCCGGCTGGAATAATCCCGCCAACCTGAATGATAAAGGCCAGATGAAACGGCCTATCATAGCTTTTAATGACAGGGAAAAGTTCAAGAAACTATTGATCGATTTCCGCCTGTCATCTAAAAGTAATGTAGGTAAAGATCTCAGAATTGTAGTGAAAGGCGATAAAGAAGCCGATATTGGTGCCGTACAGGACCTGATGGAAATACTTAAGGAAACCAAAAATACCAGGTTCTCTTTTGTAACAGATCTTGAAACGGACGAAAAAGAGAAAAAGTAATTATCTTTTTTAAAGTTTATAATTAAAAGTATATAGCTGTTTTGTCCTGCAAAGCAGTTTATAGGAGAAATTTATAATGGCAAGTGTTGAACAGGCCGAAGGCGGCGGCGAGAAACGCGGACGCAAAAAAAATAAATGGCAGCAAAGGAAGCGCGTAGGGTTCCATATCGATATGACTCCCTATGTGGATGTTATCATGCTTTTGCTTACATTCTTTATCATGACATCAACATTGAACCAGCCGCAGGTTATGCAGATCAATCTTCCCAAGGGAGATGAGAACACTACCGTTAAGGTTGATATGGGTAATGTTGTATTTGTCAGAATATCAGAAAAAGGCAACATCGGGCTTTCTAAAGGTAAATCAGATGGCACTGAAGAGCAGCCTATTAAGGTGAACCTTCAGCAGCTTAAGCAGTACCTTGAAGGATGGGGAACGCAGAATAAGGATATGATCATGATCCTTAAGTTCCACCGCAAAGCCAAATATGATATGATGATATCTGTTCTTGATGAGATAAACCGCGCAGCCATAGAAAAACGCTATAGCTTTTCGAAAATGGAAGAGCCTGATTTCAAGGTTCTCGAAGCTATAGGCGGATAAATATAATTAAAACGGGGTTACAATTCCCGTGTTTTATGTTTCACGGATTGTTTCAAAATTATAAAGGGCATTCTATTTAATAGAATGCCTTTTTATTTTTACTTAATTCTGTTTGAATTGACTGCCTTACTGTAGACTTAAACTTCACCTTTAACTTCAACTTCTGTTAACCTGTATGAATTGATCACATCATTTGCTGAATAAATTATTCCTGTCAGGACAAGCAGCATTCCGAGTGAAAAAAATACCAGCGGTGTATTCTTTATTAATTCTGTTGATATAAAAATATTTACACCGATAAGCAATGAAGCCAGTACAAAAAGCATTATTGCTGCCATCATTGATAGTATAGCATTTCTCAGAACTCTGCATCTTTTAGTAAGTATTTTAAGCTGGCTTGAAATACTTGAATACCTGATGCTTTCATATGCTCCTGTTTCAACATTATCTGCTATTTTGGCATGGTAGCGCCTTTTTTCTTCGTTAAGCAGCCTTAGCCTGTTTATAATTATTGAAAACCGGTTGTGCATACTCAGCAGCAGCATTGCTGTTGCTGATATTCCAAGCGCAGGTGCAAGCATAGATTGTATAGCTTCAATACCCGTAATTATAGTATTATTCATTTTTAATAATTTTTTGTAATGGTTTATTTCTTTAAAAATAATCAATATAAAGTAAAGGAACTATGTTTAATTTAATACCGGAAGAATTTACCGGATATTGAGTTAATTCTGATTCATAATATTCAAATTTCTAAAGGGCAACCTATAAAAATAGATTGCCCTTTTTGTTTATCTGACAGAAAATTGACCTGCTGTTTTATGACATTTCTGTCACATTTTAATTTCCTTTAATCAAAATCATACCTTTATATATTCTTTTCATTAAAATTTCGGGCACGGTATTTGTAACTTAAAAAGATAAAATGATTATTAATTTTATTTAAAACACCATGAAAATAAAAATAATACTGGGTTTGGTATTTATTTTTGCTGTATCTGATTTATCGTCACAATCTTACCAATGGTGGTCTGCCCGTTTCAGCTCACCGGCTTCAGGTTCTCAGGATACTTCTGTAGCAATTAAGCAGGATAATGCAGGGAACATTTATGTCACAGGCTGTGTGAATGGTAATAATACAGGCACAGATATAATATTGCTGAAATATAATACCGTGACAGGTGATACAGTTTGGGTAAGATATTACAGCAGCCAGGGCTTAAATGAGGATAAAGCAACAGCCCTGGAAGTTGACGCACTTGGCTCTGTTTATCTCACCGGTTATACTTTCCAGTCCAGCAGGGATATCATAACTCTGAAATATGACCCTGCGGGGAACCTTGTTTGGGCTAAAACATTTAACGGTTCCAACAACGGGGGAGATTACGGTCTTGCGATCGAAATTGATGCTGCCGGAAATGTATATGTGGGGGGCCGTAGCGATGATGCCGGAGACCAGCACTTTACCGCTGTAAAGTACAGCTCAGCAGGCACCCAGTTCTGGGCATCTGTATATAACGGACCCCTCTCACGCTCGTTCGACCAGCCTGATGATATAACAATTGATAACAACGGAAATATATACCTGGCAGGATTTTCAACTGTAATGCAGGACCTGCATACGTCAGACTATCTGACCGTAAAATTTAACAGCAACGGAAACCTTCAATGGGCGAAAAGATATAACGGGACAGCGAATGATGAAGATGCGGCAACCGGCATTATTTATGTAAACAGTGCAGTTTATGTTACAGGAAGAACTGACAGCCTGAACGGGAATTATAATTATTTCACGATTAAATATAATGATGCTAACGGTGATAGCCTTAAATCAGCTTTTTATTCGGGACCTCCGCTAAGGCAGATAGATAATGCAGTAAGGATAAAGGCGGACAATGCAGGGAATGTTTATGTCACAGGCTTAAGCATGGGTGTAAACAACACCTTTGATTATGCGACAGTAAAATATAACTCTGATCTCGATCTGCAATGGGTTTCAAGATTTGAAGGAACAGGTTTTGATACCCCGTCTGATATGGTAATTGCCGGTTCAGATATTTATGTGACAGGGGCAAGTGATGGAGTATCTTCAAAAGATTACTTAACAGTAAAATATAATAGTTCCGGTTCTGAGCAATGGACTATGAGATTCAACGCGCCGGCAGGTGAAAATGATTTTGCTTCTTCAGTTGCAGTTGACCAGTTTGAAAATGTTTATGTAACAGGTTATGCAGGTGTTACCGGCGGAGAAAATGATATTTTTACGTTGAGATATTCTCCTGTACCAATAGGTGTAGAGCCAGTTTCAGGAAGTATCCCTCTCAGTTATAAGCTGTATCAAAATTATCCGAATCCGTTTAATCCTTCGACTAATATAAGGATCGATATTCCTGCAGGCAATGATAGATACACGAAGCTCGAAATTTTCGATGTGTTAGGTAAGCTTATTTCTGTGCCTGTAAATGATGATCTGAAACCGGGTACTTATATTGTTAACTGGAATGCTTCAGGTACAGCCAGCGGCGTATTATATTACAGGTTAAGCTCAGGTGATTTTATACAAACAAACAAAATGATACTGATTAAATAAATAATATTTGTATTAATTCCGTGATTTAATCAAAAGGTAATTAATACGGAACACTTTCATTTTAAGTTACCGTTAACAATTCAGTTTATCCGTAAACAAGGGGCGTCAGCCCCTTGTTTCGGTTTACACCTGTTTTGCCCTTCAGAGTATATTTAAATTGACTCTGGCGTAATAAAATATCACATTATCACACATAACATTGCTTCGAAAGAAACTCTATATAGACGATGATTTAGACAGCTACCTAAAATAATGCTGCAATATCTACATCATCTATAAGCCCGAATACTTTGCTGATAATATTGTTGATTCCCAGGAAATACTGCGCTGACATGGCAATACAGTTAATAGTAATGATTGTATACATGATAAACCAGAAAAAATTTTTGAAGATGGTCATTTTTTACTCCTTTTTGCAAATTTTAGATGCTTTTGCACTGCTTGTTTATATAAACCATGCAGACTAAAAGAGAGACGTTTCTGTTATGTTACCTTTTGTTAAAAATTGTAACGGGTTTTTGGTGTAATTTTATGCAGCTTACCTTTTGCTGTTGAGATATCTTTTCAGCCAGCTCAGGTCATAAATCAGGGTAGTTAAATTAACCATAGAAGTACGTGAAAGTGATAAAAATTTATCTTCAAATTCCTTACGGTCAGCCTCATCTGCATCCAACAACAGGTCTTTTAAATAATTGGTGAATTTTATCATATTGGCTTTGTATTCACCCATAATTTTCGCACGCGCTTCTTCTGCCGAAGGCGGCTCTTCGCCGTTTTCGCCGGGCTTTTTCTGTGTGGTAATTGCCACATTGCTCTGTAAGATCCTGCCTAAACCGTTTAAGTATTTAGCTGCAAACTGGATATCGTAGAATAATTTATCCTTGCCTGACTGCTCTGCCAGTTCAATAAGTACCATCAGCTCAATAACATTCTTAAGCTTATTGCCTGAATAAATATAAAGCTCTTCTATAGTTTTTTTTGTTTTATCTGAAATTTTCATGTATTCCCAAAATCCCCGCGCTTGCCTGCCGTAACAGCAGTCGAGGCAGGAAAGCGGTGTTCTCTGTTTGTGAGGTTTAGTAGTTAACTTTATATCAAGTTCTCATCTTTGTTCTCATACACATGCCTCATCATATTTTCGTAAGCCTCTGTCATATTCACATTTCTTCTACCCATAGAAGTTCTTGCCGTGCTGATAGCTTTTTCGATTTCGTATGAAATTACTTCGTTGTTTGATGCGTCTTCCCAGCTGTATGAGTTTATTTTTTTATTATGATAGCCTGCGCCGTATAGATTTGAAGATATCCCCACCATTGTCCCGGTATTCAGCATAGTCTGTATCCCTGTTTTGGTGTGATCTCCAATTATGCTGCCGAGAAAAATAGAATTGGTATTTATCTTTTGTCCGTCAATATTCAGAACAATTTTGGAATAATTGTTCTTTAAATTACTTGTAGTAGTTCCTGCGCCAAGATTTACCCATTCACATAAATAAGAATGACCCAGAAAGCCATAATGCTGTTTATTCACATACCAATGAAGTATCGAACAGGTTATTTCGCCTGATACCTTGCATGAACCGCCTATTCGTACCGGACCGTATAGCTGTGAACCTGAACGGATAGTGCTGCCTTCACCAATATATACCGGACCCTTAATATAGGTAAAGGGTTCGATTGTCGTATTATCGTTAATATATATCCTTCCTGCAGATGTATCAAAAACTACATTCTTGCCAATACTGCATTTTTTACCGATATGAAGTTTTTTCTTTCCCTTCATTTCACGGTTCAGGTCGTAATTAAGCTGGTCTTCGTTATATAAAATAAGGTCAGAGGAATAATTTATAAACCGGTAACTGCCTGATTCGGATTTATTCAGGCCCAGCCATTCTATGTCAGCAGATGATACCAGGTTATCATCATCGGGATTTATTATCTCTTTATACTGCCGGGCTTTTTCCTTTGATAAATGAAAAGCTACAACAGATTTATCCTGAAGTATTGCGGTATTATTATCTTTTTTGAATAATTTTATGATGGATTTCAGTTCTTCGGCTTTGAAGATAACACGTGAATTCAAAAAAATATATTCACAATCAGAAAGCTCATTTATTTTTGCCTTCGGAAATTTTTCAGCCAGGCTGGGTGCTATATATTTTCTTGAGTGGAGCGTGAGCGGAGTTTTAGCCGGGAAAAAATTAACAATTTTTTCCAGTAATGTATCAGCCCCGCAAATAAGCTTTGATGTATGTCTTAAATAGTTTAAAGGGGCAAGCCGGGAAATAAAAAGATCCTCAAATATACAGATATTCATAATTTGAATTGATATTTGAGGATCATAAAATAATTGTGATTTTGTAAAGCTTTTTAAGCTTATGCTTTTTTAAGCCTTATAATGTATGAACTATGATGCTGTTTCTTCAGTCTTAACTTCAGCAGTAACCGGTTTTTTCTTTGCGTATTTACGGTTAAATTTCTCAACACGTCCTGCGCTGTCAACAAGCTTCTGTTTGCCTGTAAAGAAAGGATGGCACTTAGAGCAGATTTCCACCTTTATCTGCGGTACTGTGGAGCGGGTTGTGAATAAAACGCCGCGGTTTTCACCGCAATTGCAGATTACGTCACATTTCATATATTTTGGGTGCGTTCCCTTTTTCATGGTTCGTTTAGTCCTGTTCCTTGTATATTATGATATTAAAGACTACAAATATACAAATTTCATTGAAATTTTGCAATTATTTAATTGATTATAATGACATTTTTGCGTATTTTTGCATAAAATCAATAAAATTCCGTGTACGTTGGGTTTGAATTTATGTGTTTTTGCCTCAGGCAGCGGCTCAAATTTAAAAGCAATTATTAAAGCCTCTCTTTCGGGATGGATCAGTTCCGGGGTCTCCCTGGTTATAAGCAATAATTCAGGATCAGGAGCTTTAAAAACTGCAGCTAAATATAATATCCCTCACAAACATCTGTCGCAAAAATTATTCACAACACAAAAAGAATTTACAGCAGAAATATTAAGATCACTTAAAAAACATAAAGTGAATTTTATTCTGCTTGCCGGTTATATGAAAATGCTTGACCCTGTAATTATAAAAAAATTTAAGAACAGGATAATCAACATTCACCCTGCGTTATTGCCAAAGTTTGGGGGCAAAGGAATGTTCGGAATCCATGTGCATGAAGCTGTTATTGCAGCAAATGAAAAAACAACCGGCGCAACAGTGCATTTTGTAAACGAAGTTTACGACAGCGGCGCTGTTATTCTGCAAAAGCAGGTGAGAGTTAAACCCGCAGATGATGCAGAATCATTGCAGAAAAGAGTTCTGCGCGCTGAACATAAATTGTACCCCGAAGCAATAAAGCTGTTTGAAGAGAAAAGAGTCAGGGTGAGAAAAAATAAAGTGACGATTTTAAACCTCACCCCCAACCCCTCTCCTAAAAGGAGAGGGGAGACAAGCCTGAAACTTTTGGGCATTTGCCTATCCAAAGGATAGGGATCGCTTAGGGAGTCAAGAGTTCAGGCTGCAATTAGGTTCTTGTATATAAGCAGATAAATTCCCCTCTCGAGAGGGGTGGCTCGCCGAAGGCGAGTCGGGGTGTGTAATCAACAAATTATTTAAAACAAAACAACAAATGAAAAGAGCATTAATAAGCGTTTACGATAAAACCGGTGTTGTTGAGTTTGCAAAAGAACTCTTATCACTTGGTTTTGAAATAGTATCAACAAGCGGTACCGCAAAGCTGCTTAAAGAAAGCGGTATTGCGCTTAAAACCATAGAAGAGATCACCAAGGCTCCCGAAGTGCTTGGCGGCAGGGTTAAAACCCTGCAGCACCTCATTTTTGCAGGAATTTTGGCTGATAAAACCAATCCAGATCACCAAAATGAGGTGAAAACTCACGGTTTTGAGCTTTTTGACCTCGTCTGCGTAAGCCTGTACCCCTTCAAACAAACTATCAGCAAGCCTGATTGTACCAAAGCCGAGGCTATTGAGCAGATAGATATCGGGGGAGTTTCACTCATCCGTGCTGCAGCTAAAAACTTTTCAAGCGTAAGCGTTTTGGTTGACCCCAATCAGTACGGCATTTATTTAAGCGCTGTAAAAGAAGGAAAAGATATTAACAGGCTTCTTGCGGCAGATGCGTTTGAATACATAGCAAGTTATGATATAAGCATTGCGAATTATTTCCGAAGGATCAATAAACAGGCCAGCGGAATATTTGATATTTATTACACAGGCTATGAACAGCTCAGGTACGGCGAAAATCCGCACCAGCGCTCCGGATTATACGATGTTGGTCAAACAGGTTTCTCTCAGATATTCGAAAAGCTGCACGGCAAGGAGCTTTCATACATAAATATAATTGATATTGATGCGGCATATAATTTAATTAATGAATTTACCGAACCAGCCTGCGCAATATTAAAACATACCAATCCTTGCGGTGTTGCCGAAGGCGCCGATGTTAAAGATGCTTACTTGAAAGCATTCGCGACTGATACAGTTTCGCCTTTCGGTGGAATAGTTATTGTTAACCGCAAGCTTACACTTGCTGCCGCTGAGGAAATGGATAAGATATTTACTGAAATAGTTATAGCGCCTGAGTACGATGAAGATACACTTGCCTTTTTATTTAAAAAGAAGAACAGGCGTGTTATCAAATATACTCATCCGCAATTTGCTAATGCAATGGAGCTTAAATCAGTAACAGGCGGCCTGCTTGTGCAGGATGTGAATGATATGCTGGTTAATGAAAAAGAAATGAAGACCGTCACCGAAAGAACACCAACTGATGAGGAAATGAAAGATTTGCTTTTCGCAATGAAGGTATGCAAACATACAAAAAGTAATGCTGTAATTTACGCAAAGGGCGGCAGAACATTAGGGATAGGCGGAGGGCAGCCTTCAAGGGTTGATTCCAGCATGCTTGCCGTCAACAAAGCAAAACGCTTCGGGTTTGATCTTACCGGCTGTTCGGTCGCCTCCGATGCATTCTTCCCGTTCCCGGATGGCGTTATTGAAGCCGCTAAAGCCGGCGCTAAGTCCGTTATCCACCCGGGCGGCTCTGTTAAAGATGAAGAAGTTATCCAGGCGGCTAATGAGCACGGTTTAGCTATGGTTTTAACTGGAGTTAGGCATTTCAGGCATTAGCCCAAAAAAACTTTAAAAAAGTATAAATAAGTTCACTTAAATAAATAAAATTAAACCTTATATTTGCAAATTGGTTTTTTAAGATTTTCGCATTTTACAGTCTTTTTAGCATTGAACTCTGAATTTCATTTTATATAATTTTAATCTTCACCGGGGTACCTCAAATAAATGGCTTTATTCGGATTTTTATCAGCTGATATTGCAATTGACTTAGGCACAGCTAATACACTCATATACATTAAAGGCAAAGGAATAATTCTGAACGAACCTTCCATTGTTGCTTTTGATGAAACAACAAAAAAAATTATCGCTGTCGGCCACGAAGCGAAACAGATGCACGAGAAAACACACAAGGGTATTAA
This sequence comes from Ignavibacteria bacterium, assembly GCA_017303675.1. Classification (NCBI taxonomy): domain Bacteria; kingdom Pseudomonadati; phylum Ignavibacteriota; class Ignavibacteria; species Ignavibacteria bacterium. The sequence continues at coordinate 1,100,897 of JAFLBX010000002.1, read as the reverse complement.
AACTATCAGACCCATGGGTGACGGCGTTATTGCTGATTTTGAAATTGCAGAAGGCATGCTGCGCGCATTCATAAAAAAAGTGCATTCAAGTATTTTCCCAAGCTCGCGAGTTGTTATCTGCGTGCCAAGCGGTATCACCGAAGTTGAAAAACGCGCCGTGCGCGATTCAGCAGAACATGCAGGTGCGAAAGAAGTTTACCTATTGGCTGAGCCTATGGCTGCTGCAATTGGCGTCGGACTTGATGTATCATCACCAGTTGGCAACATGATAATTGATATCGGCGGCGGCACAACTGAAATTGCGATCATATCGCTTTCAGGTATCGCAAACGGCGCATCAATAAGAGTAGCAGGTGATGAGCTTAATGTTTCTATCGTTGAATACTTCAGAAAAAATTATAACATCTTAATTGGTGAAAGAACTGCTGAGGAGATCAAATGCCAGGTTGGTTCAGTTATGCCGCTTAAGGAAGAAGTTATCATTGAAGTAAAAGGGCGTGACCTTGTTTCGGGTCTGCCTAAAATGACTGAGGTAAGCTCTATCGAGATCCGCGAGGCACTCAGCGACCCTGTCAACCAGATGATCCGTGCGGTAAAAGTTGCCCTGGAAAATACTCAGCCTGAGCTTGCATCTGACATCCTCGATAGAGGTATCATGCTCTCCGGCGGAGGCGCGCTTATAAAAGGGCTGGATGAGCGTATCAGGCTCGAGACCAATCTGCCAGTTCATGTAGCCGAAGACCCCTTAACGGCTGTTGTACGCGGAGCCGGTAAGGTACTCGAAGACCTGCAAAAGTACTCAAAAGTGCTTATTAAGAGCAAAAAGTATTAACAGTAACAAATGTCATCATAATTTTGCGGGCGAAAGCGCTTGTCTGCCGCAGGAATGAAAGCAATCCCATTAGGAGAGCATAAGAGTAAGTATAAAGAGATTGCTTCGTCGCTCACGCTCCTCGCAAATGTATAAAACATAACCACAAATTCATTAAATTTTTTAAAACTCAACTCCACTCCATTTAATGAAGATCCTTCTTTCATATTTAGGAAATCTCAAAGAGTACATAATATTTTCAGCCCTTATTGTTATCAGCTTAATTTTAATTTTCCAGAACGATAACGTACAAATTCGGTTTATACGCGTAATTGCTGTGAACGTTATCGGTACTATCCAGGATGGGTTTTCATTCATACCAAATATATTTGAGCTTGAGCGTGAAAATAAAACCCTGCGTGAAACCAATATCGATCTTTCAAAAGAAGTCAGCATGCTGAAAGAAGCCAAGCTTGAAAACCTCAGGCTGATACATATGGTGGAGTTCAAAAACCGGACAAACTATCAAACTGTTACCGGTAAGATAATTGGAAAAACCTTAATTCAAACCCGCAACAATATTACAATTAATGTCGGCGAAAATGATTCTGTAAAAATTGGAATGCCTGTTATTACCGATAAGGGTCTTGTAGGCAAGATCGTTGCAACAAGCGGTAATTACAGTATAGCACAGATACTTTTTAATAAGGATCTTAAAGTAAGCGCTAAGATTCAGCGAAGCAGGGTTGATGGCATCATAGCATGGGATGGCGAAGGCAAGATCAGGATGAAGAATGTTTCTAAGAGCGCTGATGTAAAAGCAGGTGATGTGGTCATCACCTCTGAATACAGTAATTCATTTCCTGCCGGTATACCAATTGGTTATGTAACTACAGATAACACACTAGATAACCTGTTTAAGAACATAGAAGTCGAGTGTTTCGTGAATTTTGAAACCGTTGAAGAAGTGTTTGTGTTGAAATATCTTTCTGATGACGAAAGAAAAGAGCTCGAAAAGAAGTTCGGTGAGAAAAGTAAATGAATGAATACCTGAAATACGGCGGGATACTTTTAGTACTGATACTTCTGCAGAAAACAGTTATTAGCTTTATCGATGTAACTGAATTCCGAATAACTCCGGATCTTGTACTGATAGGGCTGGTATATGTTGGCATAAAACGCGGCAAGATAACAGGCAGTATTGCAGGCTTTGTATCCGGGCTTATACTCGATATTTTCAGCTTTTCTTTCATTGGGCTTATGGCGCTTTCTAAAACTGCCGCAGGTTTTGTTTCAGGCTTTTTCAACAATGAACAGAAAACTGAGAGATATCTTAACAGCTATATTTTCATAATAATTGTTTCAGTATGTTCTGTCGTAAATAACATTGTTTATTTTACGTTTTATTTCCAGGGAACGAATTTAACCTTTATTGATATTCTAATAAGATATGTACTTCCCACAACAGTATATACTGCGCTGTTCAGCATTTTCCCTGTAATTTTTGCAAGAAGAAGGAGATTTGCACGTTAATAAATGGATCTGAGCAAAAGAAAAAATTTCTATTATATATTTTCGCTGATAATTTGTATAATTATCGGGGGAAGGCTTGTGCAGCTTCAGATCATTAATCCTGATAAATTCGATAAAGATGCCGAACGCAATTCAGTTAAAACTATAATTACCACGCCCGCGCGCGGGCTTATTTTTGACCGTAACGGCAAGCTCCTTGTTGATAACAAGCCCTCATACAGCGTTACCGTTGTTAAAAAAGAATTTGATACTAATAATATTTCTACTGTATGCGGGCTGCTAGGTATAGAACCTGATTACCTTAGAGCTGAGCTTAAAAAAATTGAAGGCACAAACCGGTTCATCCCTACCAGGATTCAGCGTGATGTTGATTTCAGGATAATATCTTTCATTGAAGAAAATCGCGAGCTGCTCAAAGGTATAGATTACAGTATCGATCCCATCAGATTATATCCAACGGATTTCCGCGGTTCACACATGATTGGTTATACCAAAGAGATCTCAGAAAGCATGCTGAAAAAACAGCAGGGTGATTATTACAAGCAGGGAGATCTTATCGGCACCACGGGACTCGAAGCAGGCTACGAAAACTACCTGCGCGGTGAAAAAGGTTTTGAATTTATCCTTCAGGATAATAAAGGCAGGGAAGTGGGTCCCCTTAACGACGGAAAGAACGATGTAAAAGCTATCAGCGGATATGACCTGATATTAAGCGTTGATGCAGATGTACAGAATTTTGCAGAAAAGCTGCTTGAAGGTAGGACCGGCGGTATAGTGGCTATGGACCCCAATAACGGTGAAATAATCTGTATGGTCAGCAAGCCTGATTATGACCTGAACTATTTCAGCGGTAAGCTTAAGCCTGAAATATGGACTGCGCTCAACACTGATAAAAAGAACCCGCTTTTCAACCGCGCTACGCAGACTAAATATCCCCCGGGCTCAACTTATAAAATGGTTTCCGCGCTTTCAGCGCTTCAGGAAGGTTTTCTCAAACCGAACTCAACAATTCCTTGTGAAGGCAGCTTCAGGTTCGGAAATAAAGTATTCGGAGATCACGGTGCGTTCGGATCAATTACTATACCTACAGCTATTGAACACTCATCAAACGTATTTTTCTACAAGCTTGTTCTGCGTATTGGACTTGATAACTGGAGCAAGTATGGCCAGATGCTCGGCTTTGGTCAAAAAACCGGAATTGATATCCCGGAAGAAACCAAGGGCCTTCTTCCTTCAACTGAGTATTACAATAAACGTTACGGCTCAACAGGGTGGACCCAGGGATATGTTGTAAGTCTTGGTATTGGCCAGGGAGAGCTTGGTGTATCACCGCTGCAGATGGCTTTGCATACGGCAATTCTATCCAATTCAGGTACATTTGTGCAGCCGCACCTTGTGCGTTCACTTAAAAATCCTGTTACAGGCGAGTTAACTCCGGTACAATATAAAAAGCACGATGTGCCAATTGATAAAGAATATTTCAAGATTATTCAAAAAGGTATGTATCTTGTTGTTAACGGAAACGGCACAGCCAGATCGATAAGAACAAGTGACGTAAATATAGCCGGTAAAACCGGCACTGCGCAGAATCCGCATGGACAGGATCATTCCTGGTTCATAGCTTACGCGCCTTATGAAGATCCTAAGATCGCTATATGCGTGCTGGTGGAAAATGCAGGCTTCGGTGCAACAGTTGCCGCCCCTATTGCTCAGAGAATAATTTTGAAATACCTACTCGGTTTAACTGATGAGAGTGAAGTTAAAGATTCATTCGGTGAAAGATAGTTTAATTTATAACATTAAATTTTAATGCAGGCAAAGATTTTTGAAAGGTTCAATTTCGTAGTTTTCATTTCGGCATTTGCGCTCATAAGCATCGGCCTCGTTGCTATTTACAGCGCAACTTTCGGCAATGAGCTTGTTTCCGGTAACTTTACCAAACAGCTTGTTTCAGCATGCATTGGCGTTGTTGTTGTGCTTGCAATAATGTACACGCCGCCCAAATATCTTGCTATGTCTTCCTATATTGTTTACGGCCTTGTATTGATACTGCTTATTGCCGTTATTTTCCTTGGGAAAAAGATCAAAGGGCAGACAAGCTGGTTCAGCGTAGCGGGATTTGGTGTGCAGCCTTCTGAATTTGCCAAAGTTGCAGTTGTTTTGGCGCTTGCTTACTTTCTCTCTAACAAGAACAAAGAAGCTGATGTAACCAAGCTTCGTGATTTTATGTATGCAGTGGCAATATGCCTTGTGCCTGTAGCGCTTATCATGCTGCAGCCGGATATGGGTACAACCCTGGTATTTCTCTTCCTGCTTCTGCCGGTTCTATACTGGGCTGGTATGCCGAATTATATAATGTTCTTTATCGTAGCGCCAGCTATTACTGCTATTTGCGCATTCCTTGGTACGTGGTATTTTGTCGCAGCAATTGTATTTATTATAGCTATGATGATGGTTTTCAAGAAAAATATCCTTATCTCTGCAGTAGTGGTATGTATAGCCATAGCTTCGGGCTTTTCTGTTAATATGATATACAGCAAGCTTCAGCCCTACCAGCAAAAGCGCATTCAAAGCATGTTTGACCCTGAATCAGATCCTTTAGGCGCCGGTTATAACGTTATCCAGTCTAAAATTGCTATCGGTTCAGGCGGATTGACAGGTAAGGGATTCCTGCAGGGTACGCAGACCCAGCTTAAATATATTCCTGAACAGTGGACAGATTTCATTTTCTGCATGGTTGGAGAGGAGTTCGGGTTCGTTGGCTCTATTGCTGTTGTCCTGCTCTTCCTGATCTTAATTTGGCAAACAATACATATTGCATTTATTTGCAAAAATCAGTTCTTAAGTATTTGCTGTATCGGATTTGCAACTATTTTCTCGTTCCATATATTAATTAATCTGGGAATGATAATGGGTATTATGCCCGTTATCGGGATTCCCTTGCCATTTATGAGCTATGGTGTTTCATTTTTACTTAGCAATCTGATAATGCTTGGTATTATATTGAATGCGTACCGTAACCGTAAAGATTATGTTTAGATGTGAAACATCAAATTTGAAATGTAAGATGTAAGGTATCAACTATCAACTATAAACTTTCAACTAAACTATATTGCACTTTTCCAAAAAATTTAAAGGGGCTTTAAGAGAATCAAACTCACATTTGGTTGTTGGACTCGATTCTGATATCACAAAGATCCCCGAATTCCTCAAAACAGAAGTGAATCCGATTGCCGCATTCAACAACCTGGTTGTTGAAGCTACAAAAGAATTTGCCTGCGGATATAAGCTTAACATTGCTTTCTATGAGCGGGATACTGACCGCGGATTTGCTGCAATCCGCTCAACTCTTGCGGCAATTCCGGAAAACCTCATAACTATCGCAGATGCCAAGCGCGGTGATATTGAAAACACTACCGAGCTTTACGCTCAAGCCTTTTTTGATGAGCTGAACTTTGATTCCATTACAGTACAGCCATATATGGGACAGGATTCAGCCAGGCCATTTCTGCGCCGAAAGAACAAGTTCGTATGGATACTTGCGCTCACTTCTAATTACGGCGCTAATGATTTCCAGTTCCTTAAGGTAAACAATAAGCCGCTTTGGGAAGTTGTGGTTGAAAAAGCGCTTTCCTGGAATGACCACAAAACAGGTTTTGTGTTCGGCGCAAGCCATACCAAGGAAATTGCCAAGATGACGAAGAATTTCCCCGAAGTTCCGCTGCTTATTCCCGGTATTGGAGCGCAGAAAGGCTCACTTGAAAAAACCATTAATTCACTGAACCATTCTTTATTTGTAATTAACCAAAGCCGTTCGATAATATACGCTGCGCCAAAGGCGGAAACCGCCGAGGAGTTTAAAGCCATTGTTGGCGAAGCCGCTATGAAAGCCCGCGACGAAATTAACGGCTTTTTAATGATGAAGAAGTAGTTCGTGGCAAAGATACTTCAGTCTGGGCTTTAAAAATCAATCATTTACTTATATCATCTGCTTTTGCATTAATATTAAGAAATTTTACCTTTTAAAATCATTGAAACCCAAACTAAACATCAATGAAGATTTTATCTGCCGCATCTGGGAAAGCGGCGATTCCTATTATAAAGCCCTTGTAACTGATTCCGGCGACGATGTTGAAGTAATTGACCTAGGCAAACGCAACTATGATGCAGGTCCTGATTACAAAGATGCAAAAGTCAAAATCGGCGGCAAACTGTATGCAGGGGATATTGAAATTCACCGTGATTATAAAAACTGGGCTGAGCACTCCCACCCCAAAGACCGCAGGTATAACTCCGTTATACTGCATATAGTAATGTGGGATTCCGAAGAGCGCACACCTCCAAAGCTCCGGATAAAACGCAGCCTTCCGACAGTAATACTTTCTCATCATTTAACAGCCTCGATACATGATATCTGGCAGGATATCATATCAAATCCTTCTCCCAAATTCCGTTTGCCTTGTAATGACCAAAGTTATAAAGCAGATCCGGATGTTATCACTAGTTGGCTCGAAAAGCTTGCTTATGAAAGGCTATCTCTTAGAGCAGGCAGAATAAAAAACCGGATAATTGAGCTTTCCGGGAAATCTGCAGTAATACCAAAAAGTAAAGCAGTTTGGGAACAGGCTTTGTATGAGTTCATTTTTGAAGCATTGGGCTTTACTAAAAATAAAGAACAGATGATGAAGCTGGCTTCAAATCTGCCTTTGAAATTATTTGATAAACATTCAAATAAAAATGTAACAGCAATTCAGGCAATGCTTTTTGGCGCAGGCGGCTTATTGTTTGATGTGCGTGTGAAAGAGGGCTATATTGATGAGATCAAGAATGTTTGGAGGGAATTAGAGCCAAAACTTAAAGTACCTTTAATGGAGCGCAGTATGTGGAATTTTTTTGGCCAGCGCCCGCAGAACTTTCCAACAATAAGACTCGCTTATGGCTCGCAAATTGTTTACAAGCTGCTTTACAAAGATATGTTCAGAAGTATTATCAATATTTTCAACAATCCCGGGTTCAGCGTAAAGAACGCTTATCCACAATTACAGGATTTACTGCATCCGGGAATTGATGATTACTGGAAATCACATTATGACCTGGGAAAAAGATCAGCAGGTGAAAAGGTACTGGCAGGAAAACAGAGGATCGGTGATATGATCATAAATGTAATTTTGCCAACAGCGTTGCTGTATGCTGATGAATTTAATAAACCTTTAATAAAAGAAAATGCTTTGAATATCTATACCCGGCACAGGGTTAAAACTGATAACAATATCACCAGAATTTTATCTTCTCAGCTTCTTGGTGATAAGGACATTCGGCTTAATTCGCCTTCAATGGAGCAGGGCGCAATTCAGCTTTACAATTTTTACTGCACCCGTGAAAATTGCGGGAAGTGTGAAATAGGCAAGCAGGTATTTGAAAAGAAAGGGTATGATTACAGGATAATTTATTATTAATTCCTGTCATCCTGAGCGAAGCGAAGGATCCAGGGGAGGTAAGCTATAATGTTTAATTTTATTAAGATACAATGACCTCACAAATTTAAGAAAACTCAAAGCTAATGGTCTAGATTCTTCGTTCGCTTCGCTCACTCAGAATGACAGAGTTTAACGATAAGTATTGTCATCCTGAGCGCAGCGAAGGATCCAGGGGAGGTAAGCTATAATGTCTAATTTTATTAAGATATAATGACCTCACAAATTTAAGAAAACTCAAAGCTAATGGTCTAGATTCTTCGTTCGCTTCGCTCACTCAGAATGACAGAGTTTAACGATAAGTATTGTCATCCTGAGCGCAGCGAAGGATCCAGGAGAGGTTAGCCTTTATGTTTAATTATATTAATTTACGTTGACCTTCCGAAATTTAAGAAAACTCAAAGCTAATGGTCTGGATTCTTCGTTCGCTTCGCTTCCTTAGAATGACAGAACTTAACAATAAGTATTGTCATCCTGAGCGCAGCGAAGGATCCAGGAGAGTATTTCATTTAAACCAATCTTGGCTTAAATCTTTCCAGTTGGGATTAACTGATTCGATCAACTTCATCTTTTTAATTCTAGTCCAGCCTTTAATTTCTTTTTCTCTCTCAATTGCTGCATAAATATCACCGGTTTCTTCATAATAGACCAACCTGTTTACTCCATATCTTGACGTAAACCCTTTCAATAAATTATTCTTATGTGAATACATCCTTTGTAGTAGGTTGTTGGTTACACCAGTGTATATCGTACCATTTCTTCTGCTGGATAAGATGTAAACATAGTATGAGTTGGACATTTGATACTGTATATTAAAGTTAACTGGAATGTTAAATTTTACACTACTATAAAAATATTCGTCTAGATTCTTCGTTCGCTTCGCTCACTCAAAATGACAGAGTTTAACGATAAGTATTGTCATCCTGAGCGCAGCGAAGGATCCAGGGGATGAGCGCGTTTAATTTTAAGCTTTTTATATTCTATGACCTTCCAAAATTTCTGAAAACTTATATTCTATCGTCTGGATACTTCGTTTGCTTCGCTCACTCAGAATGACAAATATTAACGTATTGGATGTTTACCTGCACTCGCACTTCCTCAGAATGACAACATCAAAAATCATTAACCAGCCCGAAGTGTATCTTACCCTCTAAAATAGAATCACCCCTGCCAAGGGCGTAGCTTACACCGAACATTCCCAGGGAAGTCTCAATCCTAACTCCAAGACCGTAACCAAAAATGAATCCTTCCTGCGAGGGAATATTATAGATATCATCTTCAGGCTTCAGGTAATAGCCTGCATCATAAAATATTGCAGCAAAGCTGCGGCGGGTGAGTGAATAACGCAGCTCAAAATTTCCCCATGCCGCCCGTGAAGCTAAAAATTGCCCTTCACGGTAACCTCTTACTGTACTGTTTCCACCCAGCCTGAAAAGGTCAGCAGCTTCAAAACGGGGTGAGCGTATTTCAACGCCGTGAAGCCCAAGCAGTGAGCTTTGGCGTTTGAAGAAGCTGTAGTAAAAATCAAGGTGCATTGCACCGTTCTGCACTGTAAAATCTCCGGGTATATCCAGCAAAGGGAATGAGGATGAATTGTAAATTTTTTTCTGACCAACTGAATAACTCGTACGGTATAAAATTCCTGAAAGCGGATTGTAAACATAATCCCTGCTGTCATATTTTATTTCAATTCCTGCGCCTAAAACGCGGCTGTCAAAAATAGTGAAAAAATTACTTTGTGATGTCGGTATTACCCGTTCATAATCAAAGATTGCCGAAACAGTTATCTTTTTAGTGATCATAGCGTCAGTTTTAAAGCTAAGATCTCGTTTAATATAAGATGAATCCTCGATCCTCTGAAGAAATGCAAAATTCATATTTACCGGGTAGCCTAAAACCCATGGCTCAAGATAGTTCAGTTCAAGCTCCTGTGTGGTTTTTATCTCTTTTTTAAATCTTGCTTCAACTTTTCTTCCGGTACCAAATAAGTTTCTTATCGATAAATTCACAAGTCCTGTAAAATATCCCTTATCTTCAGTCTGCGAAGGAGGAACATAGCCTAAGATCCCGTCAAATGTATTGGTATTACCTTCCTTTACTTTAATTAAAAGTACAGTGGAATTCTTATATTTCAGTATCTTTGGTTGTTCAACACTTTCAAAGTAACCCAGGTTTTCAAGTCTGCGTCTTATTTCGATCAGATTTTCCCTTGAAACAGTGCTCCCTTCTCCCAGGGTAATTTCACGTGTAATTACTTCTTTGCGTGTATTTGTATTTCCTTCAACAGTTATATTATCAATTTTTATTTTTTCATTTTCATTAATTATTATTTTTATCCTCAGTTTTTTCCCGGAGCCATCATTATATTCTGAAATTTCTGCAACTTCTATTGAAGCAAAAGTGAACCCTTTGTTCTCGTAAAGATTTAACAGGTCGCTCATATCTTTATTCAAAGTAACAGCATTCAATACTTCACCTGTTTTTGTATCCATATTATCTTTAAGGAAGTTAGTCGTAAAAATCCTGCTGCCTTCTATTACAATATCTCCAATAAATATTCTTGCTCCTTCATCAACTGAAATATCCAGCGCTACCCCGGTTGAATCGAAGTTGTATTTATACCCTGAAGATGTGATCTTACAATCTGTGAAGCCGTTATCCTGGTAAACTTTAATTATATATCTCTGGTCAAGCTCAAATTGAGCAGGTGAAAAAAAAGCGCCTGGTTTGGATGCAATAAAATTCTGAAGCTCTTTATCGGAAAAAAAATCATTCCCGGTAATTTCTAAAAAATTTATCTTTGCCTGTGGCTGGCTTAAAACCGGATCGGATAAAAATAAAATTAAAAATCCGATAATTATCGTAATATTTCTGTAAATTTGTAACATTATTCAGCTAATATTTGCCTGATGTATTGAATATTCAAGTCATTAATAAACCATTTGTTTATGTGAGGCATCATATTCCTGAATCCAAAAACATTGAATTACCGTCAAAATTAATATTGTGATCAAAGTATGAAAACGAAAAGTTTAATCGTATTGGCCATTTTGTGCTTATTTAGAGTTGATTTGTACTCTCAGGAATCCTTATCCGGTGATACTGTAAATACTAACACCAGGCCTGAAATAACAATTTCAAAGTGTGAAAATTCATCAGTTAAAATTGACGGCGTATTGAATGAAATTGTTTGGGAGACCTGCCAGACTGCGGATGGCTTTGTGGAAATTCAACCCGGTGATAATCTGCAGGCATCAGTGAATACAGAAGTAAAAATGACTTACGATGATGATCACCTGTATGTTGCATTTACATGTTATGATGACAGAATATCAAAGCTGCGTGCAAATTTATCTGACAGGGATAAAATGTACCAGGATGATTATATCGGCATTTTACTGGATACATATAATGATCATAAGCAGGCGTATGAAATATTCCTGAATCCTTTTGGAATTCAGGGTGATGGAATTTGGACGAAACAGGGCGAAGAAATGAATTTCGATATGCTCTATGATGCGGAAGCAAAAATTTATAAAGATAAATGGATAGTTGAGCTGGCAATACCCTTTAAAAGCCTTAGGTTTCCCGATAAAGATGACCAGCAGTGGGGTGTGCATATAATCCGTACGCGTCCGCGTGAAAGCCGCACACAGTTTTCCTGGGCTAAAGTATCAAGGGATAATTCCGAATTTTTGAGCCAGGCGGGAATACTTAAAGGTTTTAAAAAACTAAAAAAAGGTAAACAGCTGGAGCTGCTGCCGTATGTGATAGGCTCGCAGTCCGGTCAAAGAGAAGATACATATAACCCGGAGTCACCTTTTGTAAATGAAAAATTCAGAGGTGATCTTGGGATCGGAATTAAATACGGTTTTTCATCCAACCTTACCGGAGAGCTTTCATTTAATCCTGATTTTTCACAGGTTGAAAGTGATGCAGCACAGATAAATGTTAATTCCTCATCTGCCGTTTTTTACCCTGAAAAACGGCCGTTCTTTCTTGATGGAGCAAATATATTTAATTCTTATATTAATGTAGTTTATACAAGAATGTTAAATAACCCTTTATATACTGCCAAGCTTATTGGAAAGATAGATGATATTGATGTTGGCTATTTGATGGGGTATGACCAGAATACACCTTTTATAATACCTACAAAATATGGCAGTGATTTTATTTTAACGGATCTTAAATCTTTCGGGAACGCACTCAGATTAAAAAAGAGCCTTAGCGGATCTTCATTTATAGGTTTTATAGGAACAGACCATGAAACAGGGGATAGCTATAACAGGGTAGCGGGTTTTGACGGTTCATTTAATTTTGCTGATAAGTATTACTTCAATTGGGAAGCGCTTGGCTATTTTACTAAAGAGCTCAATGATACAGGATTATATTCCAATTCCACCAGTATAAATAACAATGGTAATGATGCCGGGTTTAACGGTGAAAAATTAAGCGGGTTTGGGGGTACTTTTTCGCTTGTGCGTAGTTCACGCCACTGGAACGGGGAGATCTTTCTTAACATAGCACCGCCTGAAGCAAGGCGGGAGCTGGGCTACATGAGCAAAAATGATTTCAGGGAGCTTGGCATATGGCAGGGATTTACCATTTATCCTAAAAATTCAGTCTTCCTCAGAATTGAACCGAATTTTAACGGGGGAGTGCAGTATGATTATGACGGAAGAATAAAAGAACAATGGTTCATTCCTCAATTTTATATTCAGTTTAAGCATCAAATAAACTTAAGCGGCGGATTCCTGGCTGTTAATAATGAAAATTATTACGATGTATATCATAAAAATGTAAACAGGGGCTGGCTGAACATTAACATCAATACTTACAGCAAGGCAACAGGAGGCGCTTTTTTTGAGCTTGGTAAATATATTGTCAGGTTCGAAGAGCCTTCATATGTAGGCTGGGGTTGGAATGCCGAGGCATGGCTTACTATTAAACCGCTTAATAATTTGGTAATGGAAAATAACTACAGTTACTTTGAGCTGGCAAAAGAAAAAGGCGGTGAAAAGCTTTATACCGGTTATATCTTCAGAAATAAAACTTCATTCCAGTTTACAAGAAAATTCTTCCTGAGACTTGTTGTACAGTATGATTCATTTTCCAAAAGCTTCGATATAGACCCGCTTTTAAGCTACAAATGGAATCCATTCACTATATTTTATATCGGCTCAACACATAATCTTGCTGATATAGGTCCTTCGCCAAATCACAGCAGATTCCTGGAAACAAGAAGGCAGTTCTTTGCCAAGTTTCAATATCTGATAAAGCTGTAATAATTTTAATTAATATTGGTATAAGAGTTTTTTCGTGGTAAAACGGAGGGTCTTTATGATTAAAAGATTCTCCGTTTTACTTTGCTACTACGTTCAGAAGGTTCTGAACTGTTCCGTATAGTGACCAGAAATATTGTACATTATAAAATAAAATGTATAATACTACTATTGTTACCTGGAACATCGAAATTACAAAATTTACTGCTTTCATTATTCTTTCCCTTAAAGTACTACTGTTTTATACTAGTCAAAATTAAGGGTTTCAGCTAGTTATCTCAATACCATATATTAGGGATATTAAATTTATAACAGCTAAATATGTGAATAGTAATGAAAAAATGCGTATAATTGTAAACTGCGCATACCGTCTACACGGTATCGAGTTAAAAAAAAGCCGATCGACTCGGCTTTTTCTACAAGAATAATTAGATCTTTAACGATATTTATTTTATCTAAACAGGTTTATTTTGCTAGGATCATTTTCTTAGTTTCGGTATAACTATTAATTCCGTCATTAAATCTTAAAGTATAAAAATAAATTCCGCTTGCGAGATTATTTGCATCAAATTTTACGGAATGTTCTCCTTTAACTTGTAGCTTATTTACCAGACAATCTATTTGTTTGCCTGCCATATCATAAACTGTTAAAATTACGTTCCCGCTGCTTTTTAAAGAATAATTTATCATTGTAACAGGGTTAAACGGATTAGGATAGTTTTTCAGGCTTACGCTATGATCTTCTTTGGAATTTAATGATGTATAGGGCTGTGTAAATGTAACCCAGTTTATTCCGCCGTTTGTTGTGTATAATAATGAATCAGTCAAACCTCCTGCGATTCCGTAAGTACTGCTGCCAAATCCTAATCCGGTTAAACTATGCGAAAACGGAGAATTAATAATTGCCCAATTTAAACCGCTGTTTGTTGAACGCAAAATTATACCTGAGCTTGTTGTCCCTGTTAAATCATTCTCACCGGCAAATTCAAGACAATATATTTCCGTTGAAATTCCTGTTAATACTGCCTCCCATGTAACACCCCTGTTAACTGAACGTAAAATTTTCCCGTTCTCAGTCCCGCAAACAACAATGTTACCCCTCGAAGTTATAGAAAGTATATCTTCCTGTACCGGCATTGTTACAGTAAACCAGTCTGAATTATTTATTGTTGCCAGGCAGGTACCGCTTTCGCCAACTGCAATAATATTTATGACCCTTGATGAGCCCGGCGGAAATGATACCATCTTGTTTAAGTTCAAAGATGTCTTTAAAGAAACCTCATTCCATGTACCACCATGATCTGTTGAGCGAAGCATTGTGCCGCTGCTACCGCATATATAATAATTATTTTGATCATAGATCAGTATATCATGAAGATCGTTATATGTAAAACCGGTTGAAATATTCCATGTGCTTCCCGCATCACTTGATCTTAAAATTATCCCGTTTTCACCTGCTGCAAGCATTAAGGCAGAGGAGTTATGGTTTACAAGGTATTCTGCAAATGTGCAGGTATAAATTACGTTTGTAATATTTGCTGAAATATCAGCCCAGGTTACTCCGCTGTTATCTGATCTCATTAACAGGCCATTTTCCCCTGAAAGCATAACCGTTTGCTCATTTTTGAAGCTTATATCAGTAATATTACCAGGGTTTTGCGCAGATATTGATATTTCTAAAAGTATCAATATTAAAGATAAGAGTACTGTTCTGTAAATAAATGTGTCCAATGATTTGTTCTTTTTAATGCTGCTCATGTGCAATAGGGTTTTATTTTTATTGCAATAATACGCCGGTAAAATTACCGGCGTATTATCTGGATTGGTTAGAATGATGAAGCGAAAATTATTTAGTTTTTCAAATATTATTTCGTTAAGATCATCTTCATTGTTTTGGTGATCTCATTTGTGCCTGTGTTCACTCTTAAAACATAGAAGTATATTCCGCTTGCAAGGTTTGATGCATTAAAGCTTACTGAATAAGTACCTGCACTGTGGAATGAATTAACAAGCGTGCTTACTTCTCTTCCTGTCATATCGAATATCCTGATATTCACATCGGCATTATCGTTAATTGAATAACTTATAAGTGTTGAAGGATTGAACGGGTTCGGATAGTTTTGATTAAGCTTTGCCTGTTCATTTTTAGAAACTTTGAATCTGTCACCTGCGGGATTTTCTGACCATGTTAACCCGCCATCTGTAGTGTAAAGCTCGGTTCCGGCTTCACCGGTTGTGATACCAAAATCACTGCTGCCAAAGCTTACTGAATACAGATCGTTTGTAGTCGGGGTTTGAACAACGGTCCAGTTATCACCTAAATCATTGCTTATAAGCATTATACCGTTCTCTGCTGATGCGATCAGGTCCTGTTTATTCTCGTTCCTTATATATTTTATAGAAAATATATTAACATTTGTGCCTGAATTTACAGCTATCCATGTTAAACCGCCATCTATGGATTTTATTATTTCACCGTTATTGCCGGCTGCAATTACAACCTGTTCATCTGCAAAAGCAACAGCATTCAGGTTGGTAGTTGTCCCGCAAACAACCGGGGTCCAGTTTCCTGCTAGATCACTGTTTACAAGGACAGTTCCGCTGTCTCCAACAATAACAGGCATCCTTTTGTTTATTTCCGGTACATCCGGTGCCATTGCCATCATTTTCAGGTTTTTATCAGTATTAACTTCAATACTTGTCCATGTTTCACCAAGGTCCTGTGAAAATAATAATGTACCATTGTTTCCGCAAACATATATCTCATCAGATTTACGTGCATAAATGTAATTCAGATTTTCGGTTGTGCCTGTTGTCAGTAAGCTCCAGTTTGCTCCGCTGTTTAGTGATTTAATAATTACACCGTTCTCTCCGCATGCAAAATGCACGGTTTGAATTCCGCCTGTGGGATCAGTGTAAACAAATGATTCATTGCTGAAAAGCACATTTGTTATACCAGCATCCAGAACAGACCAGTTCAAGCCGCCATCTTCAGTGCGCATAACAAGGCCATCCTGGCCCACCATTGTTGCTGCAACAGAGGTTTCAAACTTAATGCTGAACTGGTTCAGCGGAGTCTGAGAGAATAACCTGACAGCGGTTAAAATAAATAACATAATAAATAAAGCTGCGATTGTTTTGTTGAGTCTCATATTGGATCTCTCTTTCATAT
The DNA here is from genome assembly GCA_017303675.1 of Ignavibacteria bacterium. NCBI lineage: Bacteria > Pseudomonadati > Ignavibacteriota > Ignavibacteria > Ignavibacteria bacterium. The sequence continues at coordinate 1,084,622 of JAFLBX010000002.1, read as the reverse complement.
AGGGTTTAAAGTTGTTTAATTTTGCTGAAATTACAGGTTAATACCTTGTAATATTTAAATATCTTTATTGATGATTTAATTTGTAAGTGTTCAGCATTCTGATGCAACATAATTGTAAGTTATTATAAACTCAATAGCTGATTCAGCTATATTGTATCATATAAAAAAAATGCCGCTGTTAAAAAGCGGCATTTTTAAGTTATTTAATTTTATTTTATTTTGTTAAGATCATCTTCATTGTTTTGGTGATCTCATTTGCACCTGTGTTAACTCTTAATACATAAAAATATATTCCGCTTGAAAGGTTTGATGCGTTAAAGTTCACAGAATAAGTTCCGGCATTATGGAATGAATTTACAAGTGTTCTTACTTCTCTGCCTGTCATATCGTATATCTTGATATTTACGTTTGAATTATCGTTTACAGAATAGCTTATTACTGTTGAAGGATTGAACGGGTTAGGGTAGTTCTGGCTGAGCTTTATGGTCTCTTTTTTGCCGGTATTTACGGGATTCAGCTCAACTCCATTGGTCCACGTTAATCCGCCGTCTGTTGTATATATCTCTGTTCCTTCTGACCCGGTAGAAATTCCGAATGTGCTGCTGCCGAAGTTCACTGAGAACAGGTCGTTTGCTGTTGGTGATGTTACAGAGGTCCATGTATCTCCAAGATCTGTTGAAATTAAAATTGTTCCGTCTTCGCCTGTGGCTATAATATCACGTTTGGTTTCATCTGTCAGGTATTTTATATCAAACAGGTTAAGAGTTGTTCCTGTTGTTACAGCTGTCCATGTCATACCGCCATCAATTGATTTTAATATCACACCTGTGTTGCCTGCTGCAAATACTGTCTGCCCGCCTGCAAACGTTACTGCATTAAGGTCAGTTGTAATTCCGGATACACCTGCTTGCCAGGTTACACCAAAATCTTTGGTATAAAGTACTGTGCCTGCTGTTCCTACTGCTAATGCTTTTACATCTTCAATATTCGCATCGTTGCCTGCAAGTGCCATTTTCTTTAATGTCTCTGTAGTATTTACAGAAAGCGGTAACCATATTGTCCCCATATCATAGGATACAAGCATTGTACCGTTAGCGCCGCATGCGTACATTTCATATTGCGAACGTGTAACTATACAGTAAAGATGCTCAGTTGTGCCGCTTGTAACAGTCTGCCATGTTGTGCCTTTATCGAAAGTTGCAAGAATAATACCGTTTTCGCCTGCTGCGAACTGGTATATCTGCTCTCCGCCTAACGGATCAACAAATGTGAACATATCATTGCTGTATAACACATTTGTAATTCCTGAAGACTGTGTACTCCAGGTTAAGCCTGCATCAGTTGTGCTTAATATCAAGCCATCCTGGCCAACAAGCGTTGCTGTTGTCGGATTTTCGAACTTAATGCTGTTTTCATTAAGCGCAGTCTGTGAATAGATCTTAACTGCTGCTAAAATAAAAAATACTGCTGAAAAAATAATAAAGGTTTTAGTGAGTTTCATAATGTTACCTCTTTCATAATGGGTTTGTATAAATGTTTTAATGTATTAGACTACCGCTTTTTCAGATATTCTAAAAATTATAAATATTTGTTGTTATTATCAATGTAAGTGTTCATTTTTAATACTTAACAAACTTAAGATTATAAACTTAACAGCACAATAACGAAATCCGTTAATTATGAATTTACGGCAAATAAAAAAAGCCGCATTTAGCGGCTTTAAACAATAGTTAACTAGATTAAGTTATTTCGCAAGTATCATTTTAACTGTTTTTGTAAAGCTTCCGGTATTTATTGTATAAAAATATACGCTGCTTGAAAGTCCTTCAGCATTGAAGTTTACTGTGTGAAATCCAGCCTGGAATTCACTATTTGCAATAACAGCAGCTTCTCTGCCTGTGATATCGTATACTTTTATGCTTACTTTTGAATCAACCGGCAGGCTGAAATCGATCTTTGTTGAAGGATTGAACGGATTAGGATAATTCTGGGAAATTGAAAATTCTGAAGGAATGTTTGAATTTGTGTTAACTGTATTTCTGCCATTAATACCTGTATTTACAGGATCAGATTTTGAGCCATTGAAAGGATTGCCGAATTCAGGATTATAAGTGAACTCAAAACCGTTTTTAATGATCTCAAACCTGTTCATTTTAACCGGGCAGTTTACAGCAAGATTTCTCTGTAAAGAAATTGTGTTGTTTAATTCAAATTTTTCAAGATTTGAAGGAATTATAATTGCTCCGTTTCCTGAAATGTTCTGTATGCCTGTGCCGCAGAATACTATTCTGAACTTGCTGTCTGTAAACTCTGAAAACTTTAATGTGCCTTCAGCATTAATATTTCCGTGTATCCTGAATGAAGGAGTATAAGACGGGTTTGTATTTTTAATCGTTAAATTTGCGTTGTTTTTAACAGTGATATTGTTGATGTTAATATCTGAGCTAAAGGATTCAGTTAAATTAACAGTTGTACCGGCTTCAATTGTAAGATCAGCAATGTTTCTGCCTGCAAGCGGTAATGAACCTATATTGTTAATAACCAGGTTGCTTGATTCTTCAAATGTTACTTTTGAGTTCGGAGCGTTTACGCCGAAAGGATTTACTGCGTTTGAATTATCTATCTTGAATGTTGAGCCGCTTTCAAAAACCACAGCGTTATTTACGCCTATTGTATTAAAAATACTTCCGGGGCAGCGCTGTGTGAAATTTGAGCCCTGTTTGAATTTTAATGCCATTGCATCAGCAGCATTTATGTAATGTGCTATTGAACCTTCAAAGCTCAAATTTCCGCTTATTGAGCCTGTTGCACCGGTACCTAAATAAACGTTAAGTGCAGGGTCATTACCTGAAATTTTTAAGCTGGAACCTGATTCTACAACCAGATCTTCGCCTTCAGCTCCTTTAATTGTAACTAATTTTGCATTTCCAGTTGCCGGAGAAAGAACCAGATTGGTGTTGTTCTTTACAATCAGCTGGCCTATTGTTACCTGGTAAACGTTGGTTACGTTAAGTGTTCCTGAATTTTCAAATACAAGAATATCGGTTACAAGCCCGATCTGGCGAAATGGAGTCCAGTTTCCTGCTGTTGAAAAATTGGAATTAACGGAACCGTTCCATGTATAAACGGTCTGTGAAAATGAAAAATTTGATAAAATTAAAAAAAGAAGTGTGAAAGAAAAGAGTTTGGTTGTTTTTGTCATTTGAAAAGATTAGTTATTAATGGTTTTTTAATCTTTTCTGCATATTCCCTTGCTAATTATGTACAAATATAGCATTCAAAGTACATACGAAACAATTGCCCAAAAGTGTATTTTTATGTCACTTATAGCCCTAGTGTATCCCTAAAAATACTACTACTCTCTCGGGTAATTAGTTAGTATTTTATTATGCGAAATATGAACGTAATTGAGGTTTTTAAGGGGTGGATTACTGAATTACGGCAGTAAAATTAAAACGCCGCTTTTTTAAGCGGCGTTAGCAGTAACAATACGAAGGAGGAACAAGAATAATTTTGTTGAAAGGGTAAAAATTCCTCTATTTCGTAAGGATCATTTTATTTACTTTTGTGATGCTGCTTGTTCCTTTTAGTACAAATAATTTATAGAAATACACTCCGCTTGAAAGTCCTGATGCGTCAAATCTAACTGTATGATTCCCCGTGGTCTGATATGATGAAACCAGATTTGCGACTTCGCGTCCTGCAGCATCATATACTTTCAGGGTTACATTAGCGTCATAAGGCAGCTCATAACTGATATTAGTTGATGGATTGAACGGATTCGGATAATTCTGTTTTAAAATGAGGTTTTGTGATTTGCTGCCGAATACAATATTAAATGAAGGGGAAATGTCATCCCATGTGGCTCCGCCGTTAGTAGTATATGCTTCAATCCCGTCTCCGCCAACTGTGATACCATTGTTTGCATCATAAAACGAGACTGAGTTCAGATCATAGTTATCACCAGAAAAACCTTTGGAAGCTTCATTCCATGAATAACCGCCGTCAGTAGTCTGTAAAATAAGGCTGTTATCACCAACAATTATTCCGTTAGTTGAATTAAAAAACACTACATCGTTAAAATCAACGTCATACATTAGCATACTTGGTCCAAACCAGCTGATTCCGCCGTCATTACTTAAGAATATTGAACCCTGGTCGCCAACAACTATTAAATTATCTGCATCAATTGCTTCAACAGAATTAAACTTGTTAAATGTAAAACCAAGATTTAAAGTTGTCCAATGCTGTCCGCCATCTTCAGTTTTTAATAATGTTCCGTAATCTCCTGTTACAAACCCAACAGTAGAATTAATAAATGTAACATCATAAAGATCCTGGGTTGTATTGGATACAGCTACTGTCCATGTTTCGCCTGCATCTACGGAATAATAAATAACTCCGTTATTGCCGCATACTACTGCGTTTGTATTTTGAATTTCAATATCATTCAGGTTTTCAATAGTTCCGGGTAATATTGGTTCCCATGTGGTTCCATTATCTACTGATCTCATAATTATACCGTTTTCACCGGAAGCCAAAGAAACGCCATTACTGATCGATGCACCAAACAGTACTGATGAAATATTTGTTGATTGCTCTGTCCATGAAACTCCATTATCTGTGGACCTCATGATCAATCCGTTTTCTCCTACTAGAGAAATTGTAGTAGAATTTTCAAATTTTACAGCATGTTCATTTAAAACCGGATTTTGAGCAAATAATGTAAATGTTACTAAAACTAAAAGTAATGTGAATTTGAAGTAAGTGGTCAACATTTTTTGATCCTTTCGTATTGGGATTTTTAAAATTTAAAGAGTCCTTGTTCTGCTGCTTATCTTGTTCTAGAATTTTTTACATAGGGTAAACCTTATATACAAAGTTAACTTAAAGGAGGTGTCTACGCAATAACGAAATCTGTTATTTAATTAAAAGGCAGTTCAACTGAACTGCCTTAGAAGGTTTATGAATGAAATTTTGTTATAAACTCATTTTACTAATATCATTTTATTTGTTTTACTGTAGTTTCCATATTCTGACCTAACGTATAATGAGTATAAGTAGATTCCTGCGGCAAGTTTATTTGCGTTAAAAGTAACAGAATAATTACCTGCTAACCTGAAACCATTTATTATTGTTGTAATTTCTCTTCCTGAAATATCATAGACTTTTAAACTTGTATTCCCATTTACAGGTAAGTAAAAGTTAATCTTTGTTTCAGGGTTAAATGGATTAGGATAGTTTTGTTCAAGTTTAAAATTATTCGTTACCATATTTTCATAGTGGCTGGTTTTAGGCTCATCTAATTTGTGAAGTGTGTAGTTTATAACTTCCCAGCTAAAACCCCCATCAACTGTTTTAAGCATTACACCGTTTTCTCCGGCAGCGTAACCTGTTAAATCATCTGCAAAATTCAGACAATAAAGATCTGTGCTAATGCCAGAGTTGATTTCTAGCCAAGTCTCACCCATATCTTGTGAAATGATTATTTTGCCATTATCACCAACGCAAACTATATTCCCGCGTACAAAATTAACTCGATATAAAGCGTCATGTGCTGAATTGGAATATACAATGTTCCATGAGTTACCGCCGTCTATACTTTTAATAATATCTCCTACTGTAGAAGTTGCAAAAACAGTGGTGTGGTCAATAACTCTTACAAACCTGAAACTTAATTCAAACGGTAAAACAGTATTTGGTGCATTCCATGTTGCGCCCGCATCTGTTGTGAAAAATATGTGATTTTTATCACCAACAATCACCCCATTATCAGCATACATTGAAATAGCCCTAAGGTCATTACCGTGATTCTGTATAACAACTTCCCAGTTGGAACCGTGGTCTGTTGATTTGAAAATAGAGCCGTTTCTGCCAACGGCAAAACCTGTACCGTCTTCCCTTGCGTAAACACCGAAAAGATCAGTAGTTGTGCCACTCTGCATGGGTTGCCATGTAGTTCCCGCATCGGAACTTTTTAAAATAGTACCGCCGTTGCCGACTACAACTATGGTATCTCCATCAACAGCGCTTGTTTTCCAAAGATTTTGCACTGTGTTTGATTGAATCTCAAACCATGTCTGTCCACCATCTTCGGTCTTCATCATCATACCGTTATCACCCACTGTTATTCCGATTTCTGGGGTACTGAATTCCAGACATCTAAATGTGTTTTGTGCAATAAGTAACTGTGTTGTTACAAATGCTAAAAAAAACATGGTTGTTTTAAATATTAAGTTAAGAGTTCTCATCCTGTAAACCTTTCTTTTAAGAGTAAATATTGATTCTGCTTTTATTGGGAATTCTTATTATAAGTGTTTATTTTGTATTTATTAACTGCTTTACAATTATACAAGAAGCCATAAGTTGTTGCAATACCTTGTTCTAGTGATAGGCACGCAAAAAAATTGGAATGATCTTCAAATTAGTATTTAATTTCAATAATTATTTTGAAATAACAGTAGTATTTTTTTACGAGGGTATTTTTATTCACTTGTTGCTTAAGTAATCATGCATGAAAATAATACTGGTATATCATAAAAAAAGCCCGGGTTTTTAAGCCCGGGCTTTCGCTATTTCTCTATATCACAAAAACAATTACTTGACTAAAATCATCTTCAGTGTCTTTGTGAATTTCTGGTTATCGCCTTCAGCAACAATTCTGTAGAAATATGTTCCGCTGGCGATATTTGAGCCGTCAAATTCAACGGTATAGAAATCAGCTGATTTAAATTCATTTACCAGTGTTGCTACTTCTTTACCGAGTATATCATATACTTTTATGCTTACCTTACCGTCAAACGGCATTGCGAAATCTATTTTTGATTTCGGGTTTGAAGGATTCGGGTAGTTCTGGCTGATATCGAATACTCCGGGTTTGCCGATTATAACATCGCTGTTATTTGTCGGCTGGTAATATTCAACATTATTGCTGAAATCAACCTGTTTTAGCCTGTATTGGTATGCACCCGTAACTAGTTTTGAATCTTTAAATGTATATTGATGACGCTCTGTAGTTGTTCCGTTACCGTTGACGAATCCAAGCTCTTTCCAGTGAGTGTATCCGCCTTCTGTTTTCAGCCTGCGCTCAACAGCAAAGCCTTTATTGTTGATCTCACTTAATGTTACCCAGCTCAGGTGTGCATCCCTGCTGTTAACAGAGATATCAAATGATTCCATAGTCACAGGTAATGCTGAACCGTCATCTGTTAAAGCAAAAGATGAAAAATCAAACAATCCGTTTACAACTACATTAAAAGTCTGGGTTGATGTATTGTATGTTAAAGTTGAATTATTAGAAGGCTGTGTTAAATGAAATACTTCCCATGTCCCTCCGCTGCCATATTTTGCAAGGATTGTGCTTGCTCCCGGAGTTCCTATTGTATAAGTTTCATTATCGCCAAAATAATATGTAATATCATATGTAGCGCCGGTTAAATTACCCGTAGCATTTACTGTTGTATATGAATTGGAATAATTTCCGCCCAGTACATTTGGAGGATTCACGCCGGAAAAATACTTAACATCAAGTGATGGGTATTCAGTGCCGCCGGTACCCCAGGCAATTCTTGTAACTGGTCTGCCCCATAATGTGTATGTTGAAATTACTCCGTCTCCGGGAGGATTATCAACAGTTGCAGAAGGCGGTGTCATTCCAAGAGCCCCGAATTCATCCGCTCCAATATCTGTTGTACCGCTTCCAACAGAAACAAACCTGCTGTTCCCGCTAAAATCAGATGATTGCCCTGCTATTGCTATTCCTTTGCCTGATACAATCCATGCTTCGGTATTCGCCGTATTAATATTCAAATTACCTGTAGTTATATCCTGTAAAAGGTTTGCGGGATTAATATCTGATGTGACTGTGCTCCATGACTGCTGGTCTCTTGCAAGTGATGTTTTCCACTGAGCAAATGTCTGGTCTGTTGTGTTCCACAAGCCGATCGTGGCAGCGTTAGATCCTATATATACATTGTAGTTGGCATTCAGTGAGCCGGCTGTTGTGCTTGTTGAATAAACAACGTAATGTTTCCCGGTAGCTGAACCGCTGTTTGTTCTTGCATTCACAAACAGGTTGTTTATCATATTATGAGTAGGTGATGCCTTACGTAAAGCATAGGAATTATTTGTACCTGTTGATGCAGATCCGCCGACGTAAACAGAATTATAATACATGTTTTGTATTCCTGTTGCATCGTTCAAGATTCCGTAAATAACCAGCCCGTTTGTGAAATCGGAATTTGAGCCTATATATTCTTTATATGGATTTTCATTGATTACTTCTTCGTTCACACTAACTAAACCTGTTTTGTTGTCATTATTTCCATCCTTATCATTTCCGCTGTTGCCTGAGCCTTCACCTGTCTGTTTTTTCTTTTCTATTACATTAGGCTTTATAACAGGATTTTGCTGAACAGGGTTGGTGTTTTTATTTATTTCCTGTTGTTTAATATCGTAAGTGTTAATGTATTTCTTGCCAACATTGTTATCAGCAGTAGTTTCACCGTTGGTTAATGTAACCATGTTATTGGCTATTGTGCAGCCGGCAGCTCCCCAATACTGGTTAATACCTATAACATGCGGGGCTGTACCCGTGCTTTGATTAGTTAAGCCGCGAATTGAGTTGCCTAAAACACTTACAGTAGAAGAGCTGCTTGTCACCAATGTTCCGTATACACCGGTATTACCGGTTCCTGTAGTTGTTCCGTTTATATTGTAAATAATATTATAATTGATATTAGCTCCTAAGCCTGTTGATGTTAGTGAAATTCCGCACATAGAAAGTGTTGTTCCCGGAATAGTTGCAGAAAGCTGTGTTGCACTGTTCATGTTATATATCTGGTTGCCTGTTATCTGTGCGCTTGCTGTACCGGAGTGTGAAATACCTGTCATAAATCCGGTAGTCGTTGAAGTCGTACCTGTACCAGGTCCAATATCAGTGAAGTTCCTTACAATATTATTTGAATAATTTGGAAGCAAACCAACGCCTGCCTGTGATGACCTGATGCCTGTCATCTGTGCAAATGCTGTTCCGCCTCTGGAATCATACATGCTGTTTGCCACTGAACCGCCTACAGTATTGTTAGTTACATTTATAGCAGTAGTTGCTGTTGAGCCTTCATTAATGCCCACCATTATACAAGCACCTGTATTAGTACCTGCCATTGTGAATCCGCCAACATTATTGTTAGTTATCGATCCAAGTGCGCCCCTCATATCAATTCCGAAAAATGCCGTGCCTACAGTACCTGTGTTTACAGTCATCGTTATGTTGCCGTTTGCTGACTGTGAACCAATTGTATTGCCTGTAATATTATGGTAACCTGCAGCAAGTATCATAGCGTCAAAGTATAAAGTACCCGCTGTTACAGGATTATCAAGTGTTAAGCTGTAATTTGCAATTGTATTGTTTGAAATTGTATTGGCGTTTGTTACTGCGCCTGCAGTAAATCTTATACCGTAAATAAAGTTAGTCACACTTGCAGTAACCGTATTCATTGTCCAAGGTGAGCCGCCGCAGTTTGGAGCTGAGCCTCCGATATTATTACCTGAGATATTGAAGCCGTCTCCAAGTGAATTTGTCATAATAATAATATTCATACCTGATGAAACAGTAGTTGTCCTGGTTGTAGTTTGATATATATTATTATTGGTAATAGTCCATGCAGTTGTACCAGTGTTCATATAAACAGCTGCAACTGCAGTACCGCCATTTAAAAAGAAATCGAAGATGTTACATCCTGTAATTATATTATCACTGTTTCCTTGAGCCACAGTACTGGTTGAACCTGATGAAAATATTGCTATTGCAGGTGTACCGGATGCGTCACTGTTATCCCTGATATCACAGTCGCTGATCGTATTGCTGTCATTTCCGTCTGAAAGCGTAGTTGTACCGAAAAGTATGGTACCCGGTGCAGTCGAAACGTTCGCGTTATTGCTTTCTATATAACAGTTTGTAATTGTATTTCTTCGGGAATCATTAAAGAAAGAAAATGTCGGGTTAGTACCGTTCGTATTTCTGAATCTTAAATATTTCGTACCTGCTGCGTCTAATCCGTTGTTTCCGTCTATTGTTACATAATCATTGCCGTCAAACCTGATAAGTGCGTTAGCTACTGAGCCTGAAATTAATTTTTCGGTAGCATCCTGAGGAACTATCCTTAATGTATAATTTGCGCCTGAAACATCATAACTCAGTGAGTTCAGGTCATTTGTTCCGTCTTCAGTTAAGCTTGTTGTTATAACTGCGGTAATATTACCTGTCATAACACCGGCGTTTAAAGCCGCAAACAAACCGCCTGCGCCGGTTAATGTTGTGAAGTTATCGCCAAAATTCGTACCTACTGTATAAACACCTGAATAAGTTGATGAAATTAAATACTGGTTTATTGTGCCGCCTAAGGGGAACATATTAGCGTAATCTGCAACTGATGTTGGCGAACCTGCATAAGTTCCTGAATTTATCCCGATATTCGGCGTTGAAGCAAGATCCTGTGCTGTTACAAAATATTGGATCACATCACCTGAAGTAACTGAACCGCCGTTTAATATAGTGTAATCTATAGTAAAGTCATATGGTGACGAAGATCCATTGGCTTCTACCCATTTCCACCCGTCATCAAAAAATGTATTGCCATTATATGCGTTTGCATCTGTTGACTTTTTGTAATAACATCTTGGCTTTGTACCTGCTGAATTATTTATACCGCTGGCATCTGTGATCGTAATATTCGGGAAACTCCTGTTTGAACCTGCTGTGCCGTTGCCTAACGCAGTATAGCTTATTGTCGGTCCTACCGCGTCAACACCAACACCTCCAAATTCATCAGCTCCCATATCCGGTGCAGTTGCTGTGAATGTTGAACACTGCGGATAACCTGCATTATTATACCTGGCATTACCGTCAAAATCTGTTGTAATAGAAATTGGTGATGAAACAATTGCGCCGTTGCTTTCTACCTGAGTAGAAGTACATGCAGCAATATGCAGGTCATACGGTGATGAGCTTGTATTTACAAATGTTGTGTTCTCTGTAACCGAATTTGCGTCTTTAGGTGAAACTCTTGTTTTGTATGCTGAAAGTGTCTGGTCGCTGTTTGTACCATCGTAGTATATCAGATTGTTTGCCCCGGGTGTACCAGCGTACAAATTATTCCTGTCTGATGTTGTCTGGTAACTGGTAAGTGTTGTGGAACTTCTGTGATGAACAACAGATATTCCTGTGCCGTTTGGCGTTGATTTATTTATGAGAATGTTATTTCTCATATCAAGATTATATGTTGTGTTTGAATATACTGCGGCGGAACTGAAAACAGCCCCTGTTCCTGTTGCATCCAGATATATTGTATTATAAAAGAAATTTGCAGCACCGAAATTGTGCATATATCCAATTATTGATGTACCGGGAAGTGCTACCGAAGCATTTGGCGCTTTTAATTCATGAATATAATTGTTATATATGTTAAATGTTGTTCCTGATGTTACAGTTGCCATACCGAATGTTGCCGGAGATAAACCTGTTGCATTGTAACTTATGAGGTTATATATCTTATTATTAAATATACTTGCAGTACCCACGTAACCGACCTGTAAACCCGCTGCCTGACCGCCTGCAGCACCGGTACCGGCAGTAATATTATATATTAAATTATTGGAAATATTTTTCGAGGGGCTGCCGCCTGTCTGGCATAATGCACCCATTACTAAACCAGTTCCATTGCTCGAGAAATTGTAAAATGAATTATTTACCAGATTTTCAGTTGTTGTACCTGATCCGTTATTGTAATAGCCATATGTTGCATTTGTTGATGTAGTAGGAGTAGTGCTTAAACCATAAACTGTATTGTTATATGTGTTTGCTACAGGTGAACTTTGGCTCGCGTATATACCATATAAAGCACCTGAAGTTGTTCCTGTGCCTTTTGTTAACGTGTGTATAGTGTTGCTGTATATTGCCACGCTGTCTGCAGATGTAGCTGTTAAATACAATCCGGCTAGCACACTCGAAGTTGAGTTATTTGTGTTATTATTTATTGTATTGTTATATACTTTAAATGTTCTGCCGGAAGATGAATTATATATACAGTACATAATACCAGTACCTGCAACAGATTGTGACCTGCTTAAATTCGTTACTGTATTGTTCCCTAGTAGCCACTGGCTTCCGGCATTTGAATTGCCGCCAAATGTATATATACCGTAGATTCCGCCGGTGGATGTTGTCGTTCCGTTTCCCGCAGTGAAGTTATCAACTGCGTTGCCGGTTATATTGACATTATATGCTGATGAAGACTGGTAAATGAAATAAATTGATCCGGTTGTAACAGTATTCCAAACACAATTCTGAACAGTATTATTGGTTATGTTTATCGTATTTGTCGTTCCGGTCCCGCCCATTGCATTGTTTATCCCGTAGGTTGAACTTGTTGTTGAATTGCTGGTTAGTGTTACAGTATTATTATGAATATCTGCATTTGAGTTAACACCCGTTGATAAAAATATTCCATATAATGTTGATGTATGCAGAAATGTTCCGTGTGAACCTCCAATAATTGTGTTGTTTTCTACTTCCAGATCATTCTGGTAAATAGCGTAAACACCATAACCTGTAGATGAACTGCCTCCAAAACTATTAATTGTATTTGCTCCTGCTACTCCTATATCATTATTTTGGTCATAAAGAGTATATGGTGAAGCTGCATTATATCCGTTTAATTCAATACCCACATATGCTGTATTAATTGTATTGCTGTAAAATTGACAGTTTGAGATTGTACCTGAAGCTGCTGTAATTGTCAATGATGTAGTAGAAGTTGTCAGATGGTTGCCTGTGTAAATACCTTTTGTGTTTGTGTATATTGTTGTATGAGTATTAATATTGATTACACAGTTTCTTATTATAATATTCTGTGAAGCATCTGTTGCTGATGCTTTAAGAATAGCATAGCCCCACTCCATTTTAGTCGTAGTTGTAATATTTGTTGTCGGGTCTGTAACATCAATACCGTCAAAAGTTACATAATCAGTTCCGCCAAACTTTACTATTCCATCAAGTGTAGTTGAAGTCCCTGCAGCTGCCGTAATTAACGGATTAGCTCCGGCTCCTGATTTCTGGAATGTTACAGTGTTAGTTGAATTTGGAGTTGTATTTGTAAATGTAATGTTTGCTGAGGTTTCAGTATGCCCGGCAGCAACATTAAATACAACAGGTCCTGATACTCCTTGAGTATTCAGTGCAGTTACAGCTGCAGAAATTGTTGCATAGCTTCCGGGAATAGTGTAAGTTCCGCTAAGCTGTGAAAAAGAAGTTTGAGTAAAAATAGCAGTTAAAGCGATAACTGCCAACAGAGAGAATAGCTTTTTCATATAGATAGTAAATTAAATTTTAAAATCGTTATTATACGGCAAAACAAAGCCTTAGCTTTATTCTGCCAAAACTTAAATATGAATGAAATTTTAGTTAATTTGCTGTTACCCCGTTCGCTATTTACAAAACAAACTCAATATTTTCAAGGGTTTTTGACAGAATTTTGAAAAATACCATCTAAAAGTTATTACTTTTGCATTGACTTTATATATCGCTTGAAATATCATTTGCAACTAATATATTTTATTCATCTTATGTTAAGATTGTTTTGCAAGGAGTTGTAGGAATATTTGGTATATGGATTTGTCGCATATTACGTTTTCACGGTATAATTTTTGCAACGTACTGTTTTAAAGACAGTTTTAGTTGAAAAATACTATGATAGGATAATTTTATAAAATCTGGTCAGGCTAATATAAAAAAGGCTTAAAAATAATTTGTTAATTACTTTTAAGCCTTATATAAAATTCTGTTTGTTTCTTAAATTTTACTTCACTAATACTAATTTTTTTACTGCAGTAAAATTATCCGCAGTCAATTTGTATATATAAATTCCTGAGGCCAGATTTGAGCCGTTGAATTCTACTGTATGATAGCCTGCTGTTAAATTTCCGTCTGCTAAAACTGAAACTTCCTTACCCGTGAGGTCATACACCTTCAGTGAAACGCGGGTATCATAGGGGACCTGGAAATCAATTTTTGAAACAGGGTTTGATGGATTCGGGTAATTCTGCGAAATCTCAAAATTTACCGGTTTGCCAATTACCAGCTCAGCGCTGTTTTGAGGCATAAAATATTCATAGTTCCCGTTCAGGTCAATTTGTTTGATCCTGTATTTGTAAACGCCGTCAATTAGTTTCCTGTCAGTGAATGTATATGAAGTCTGAGTATTAGTGTTTCCGCTGCCATTTACAAATCCAATTTTTTCCCATTGTGAATATGAACCGGTGCTTTCCTCTTTTTTGCTGCGCTCTACTTCAAAACCTTTATTGTTAATTTCTATCGAAGTTACCCAGCTTAAAACGGCATCTCTTTTAAAAGCAGAAGCTGTAAAAGATTCCATTGTAACAGGTAACGGGTTGCCGTTTGATGCACCGATTGAAAATGTATTGCCTGTTCCGCCTGTTCCTCCCAGGTCTGTTATGCTTAAGCCTGTTCTGTTAACTTCAGGCTTATCAGTTGAGCCTGTTGCGCTGATAAATGTACCGCCTGCCTTAGCATTATTTTTTACTATAGTTAGTCCGCTGAGATCAATTACACCCTCAAGGCCATCGGCTTCTATTTTCATAGATACTGTCCTTGATCCTAAATTCCAGTTATTTGATTGTGTAACGCTCCAGTACATGTTGCTTTTTTTATTTATCGTAAGTGTGCCGTCAGTAAACGGTGTAATTGATGTTGAACCGGGAATATCATTATGTGATACGGTTAACTTTCCCCCTGAAGTTATTGAGTTGTTTGAAAAAGCTATTGAAATCCCGCGGTCCTTAGTGCCTGAACCCATTGGAAAAGCGTAAGTGAAGGTCGTTGGAAGGCTGCTTTTACCGAACCACCTGCTGAATGAACCGCTGCCGGTGAAGAATCCGGATGAATATGATAAACTCCCCGGTTCTGTTGAGTTGGAACCAAGCGTAATAGTGTTTGTTCCAAGAGAAATATTTCCGCCATCCATTGTTAATACATTCCCTGAACCGTTTGAAAGCAGAATATCTGAGCTTCCTCCGGTTTCAGATAGCGAAATTCCTGCAGGATTTGTAACCTTCATGCTGTTGATCTGCAGGTCAATGCCGTTCATTCTGATTACCTGCTGGTTATTGCCGTTGAATACTAATTCAGCCAGATTTGAAAAACCGCTTGTAAGTGATGCAGCGGAGCTGAATGTTAAATTTCCGCCTAACTGGAACCTGAATTTTTCAGAACCGTTTACGTTTAACTTGGTATTTATGATCTCAAAGTTATTTTTTATAAGTATATCCGGTGAGCTGATATCGAAAAGATATGTATGTCCTCCTGCTGAATTAAGCAGAAGGTTCTCATATGTTACCTCTGCAGGCAGGTTGCTCATAGAGGATGTAAAATTATATTCTAAATAAGAAGAAGGGTAGAGCGTTCCGAAATCAGGGAAATTGGATGTTGACTGGCTTAAGTTAAGCTTAGAGCCCGGAAAAATATCCACAATTGCGTTAAGCTGGGCGCTGTTTATAGTTTTAAGGCTTACGTTTGAAGATTCAGTGCCGATCACAACCTTTGAGTTTGTTCCTGTGACAGCCCATAACTCACTGAAATTGATTGATGAAGGCTTTGTTATCATAAAATACTGGTAATCTGTTGTGAAATCTGAAGGATTTTTACCCGTACCATCCGGATTTGATGTCCAGCTTGTTATAGATGCAAAATTTCCGGTGCCTTTGTAATAATAGTATGATGATTTGCCTTTTTCTGAAACTTCCACATCGTCAATTGCGAATGATGGGAAGCTTCCAATTCCGCTGATCTCCCTTGAGACCCACCTGATCTGTACAACAGGCTGGTTACTGCATTCTGCAGGTAAGAACACTGAAAAAACTTTTCTGTTCTGTTCGGTAGTTGTTGTACCGGTTTGATTGGTTGTATTATTTATATAAACCCTGGAGTTAATGGATTTGAACTTTCCGCTTGTGCCTATTCTGTACTGAAGTTCAACACCGTTTATTCTTGTGTTTGTTGAACCGTTATATGGATTCCTGAGTGTCATAACAGCATATTCAACTACAACGTTTGAATTGCCTGTGGTTTTAACTGAAAGTACAAGTGAATATTCGCCGTCAGAAGCATTTAAGAATCCCAACTTGCTGCTGTAATTGTAGATCCCTTTTGTAGTGCTTGATGCATATCCCCTGGAAGTTAATGATGAGCTCGAGGAAGGAGCGGAAGTGTTAAAATTACCGTCTGAAAGGCTTGAAATTTTCCAGCCCTGCCATCCTGCCGGATATGTTGTGGAATTATGGCTTAGCGATGAAAAATTGCTGTAATAAGGCAATTCCTGCGCTGTTGGATTAGATTGTGAATAAGTTAATGTTTGGATGAATGAAAGTGTAAGAAGTGTGATTAATGCTAATACGTTTTTTTTGATCATTTAGTAAGTTGATTAATAGATAGATTTATAAGAATAATCTTTCTGCTATTTTTTCCCTACTAAATTTTAATGACATACAAAAATAGCTTGCCGTTGACAACTTTTTCAATCAGAGGCAAAAGGAGTTTTATAATTACTCTCCAAACTGATTTCATCATTCTTTAACGGGTGATATTTTGTATGGGTATCAGGTAACTGAAAACTTTAGTCTAAATAGTAAGGTTAGCCTTAAGTCAGTTATTTACAGCAATTAATGATTTTGTCATCCCCATATATTTTTCCTTTATAATTCTGCAATTTCTAAAATAACCCCGAAGCTCATTTTCCGTAAGCAGCTTGTTATAATTGAGGATTTCTTCAGCTTCGCTTTTAGTACTGCATTTTTTATACCAGCCCATATTGAAATTCTTCAATAGAAAAATTTTCAAAAATTTTGGCAAAAACTGGTAAAAAGGGAATAAAAAATGCGGTTCAAACGGAAAGTAATAATTCGGGGTTTGTACAAAATAATTTTTACCTGTTCGTATAATTTCATCAGCCATTTTTTGCCGGTTTTTATCCAGGGGGATGTGTTCAATAACAGAATTTGAAAAAACCACGTCAAATTCATTATCACTGAATTGCGAAAGGTCAGCGGCATCGCCGCGAGTATAAGTGAAATTATCCTTTTCGAAGTTTTTGGTAATATCCAGATTTAAAAGGGTTATGTTGTAATCTTTATTTCCCGCTTTCCCCATCTGCACCCAGAAATTTTCAGTTCCGCCTACATCAAGTATCTTTACCGGCCGGGGTAGCTCTTTTAGATGCTCTTCAAAATATTTGAATCTTTGCAGCCTGAATTTATTGGCCTTCGAACCCGGGTCAGTATTATCAAGTATTCTTTTGAACAATATTGAAATTTATTTTCCTCTTCGTATTAAAGAATTTACATTGATTATTGTTTCCCTGAGTTGAAATCATGACTCCCTGTGCGGGAATAATGTCGCCCTGAGCGGAAATCATGTCGCCCTGAGCGGAGTCGAAGGGCTGAACTAATTGATGTTTACATTTTCTGTTACTTCACTACAACCATTTTTTTAATATCACTGAATCTGCCTGATTCCAAACGGAATAAATAAACTCCGCTTGCGTAAGCTGAAGCATCCCATTTCACACTGTATTTTCCGGGTCTTAGCTCTTCATCTATCAGCTCTGATATAACCCTGCCTGTCAAATCGTAAATTATAAGCTTAGTGTTCGCATTTTCCGTGCTTGTGGGAATATCAAAATTAATTGTTGTTACCGGGTTAAACGGATTCGGGTAGTTATCATACAGCCTGAATGCTGACGGCACAATCCCGCTGATAGGTTCAATACCTATTATTTGTGTTGTAAACTTCCATGTAACGCTCCACGGACCGAAACCGCCGACATTAAAACCTCTCACACGCCAGTGATATACTGAGCTGCCCGAAAGCAATCCTGAGCGAACAACCATCTGTGATGCAGTTATAGTTGTATCAAGCAGTGTAGTATTAAAAAGCGAATCTGTTGAAAGCAGTACTTTGTACCCGGTTGTACCGAATACATCGTTCCAGTCAAGCGTTAAATTCAGTGGCTGGTTAACCGCGCCATTTGGCGGCGCAAGCAGCGTAGGCGCTGCTACCGGCGGTGAAATTACTGTTGTGAAATCAAATACCTGGGAATACGGACCCGTACCTGCATTATTAGATGCATTTACACGCCAGAAATACCGTGTATTATTATTCAGTATTCCGCCCGGTACATTGTATTGAGAAAATACAAGTCCCGAAGAATTAATCAGTGTAGTTGCAAAAGTTGAATCGGTAGAAAGCTGGATCCTGAATGATGCAGCATACTGTACGCTGTCCCAGTTCAATGTCGGTGTCGTAGAAATTTCTATTGCACCGTCGGGCGGGTCAACAAGCTGAGGCGCCACAGGAGGTATAAGTAATGTTGTAAATCTGAAGGGCTGTGCCCATGGACCCGTTCCGATCGGATTGGTTGTTCTAACCCGCCAGAAATATGTCTGTACATTTGTAAGCAAGCCGCTTCTTACTGTTACCTGTGAAATATTAAATCCGCTGGTATCCCACAATACTCCTGCAAAGGTTGAATCCTGTGAAACCTGCACCTGGTAAGAAGTTGCTGAAATATCCTCAACCCAGTCCAGCAGGGGAGTGAGGTTTACGCCTGTTGCAAAATTTACCGGCAGAAGTAATCCCGGTGCAGCAGGCATTCCAAGCACTGTCGTAAAATCATGCACTTCAGACCATTCACCAGTGCCGGCAATATTTGTGGCATTTACACGCCAGTAATACCTGAAGTTATTCTGTAGCTGCGGGCTTACTAAATTTAAAAATGATTGCGTTATGCCTGAAATAAATACTGCCGGGTTTGAGAACGATGTATCCAGCGAAGCCTGTAATGTATATGAAGCTGCAGGTGAAGTGCTGTCCCAGTCAAACAGCGGCGTCAGTGATACATTCGAAGCTCCGTCAACCGGTAATAACAATCCAGGGGCATTTGGTATTGCTACAATTGTTCTGAAATTAAAGCTGTAAGACCACGGTCCGATTCCTCCTGCGCTTTCACCCCTTACACGCCAGTAATAGCGTGTATTGTTCAGCAGCCTGTTAGGCGGTACGCTCATATTGCTGTTATCGATCAATGCAGAATCAAGTATCGGAGATGAGTACGATGAGTCTTCATCTATCTGTACCTGGTAAGTTTTGGCTGTTGTTATGGAATCCCAGTCAAGCAGGGCAGTAACGCTTACATTCACAGCGCCGTTAACCGGCGCGGTTAATACCGGCATTGTCGGTATCTCAAATCCGCCGTTTGATGTTTTTATGATATTACCCGCGGAGCCTGCAATAAAACCTGTATTGATATTAGCGAATGATACTCCGTTCCAGTCCTGCCCCGAAAGCGGGCTTACCTGTGAAACCCATGTGCTGCCGCCGTTAGTTGTGCGAATAATAAAATTACCGTTTGCGCTTCCTGTGCCGGTATTCGCATTCAGAAAGCTGAAATTGGTTATTCTGCCTGTAATTCCGCTTGTTAAATTGCTCCAAGTCGTGCCTCCGTTCGTTGTTTTTATAAGCTTTCCGCTTTCGCCCCCGGCATATACAACATCAGCATTTATAACTGCCAGCGCAAACAGGTGGTCTGTTATTCCTGTTGAAAGCAATAACCAGCTCGAGCCGCCATCTGTAGTTTTAAGCATCGTACCGTTATAACCTGAAACATATCCGGTTGATGCATCCGCGAATTTAATGTTATTCAGATTTTGCGTTGTGCCTGAGCTTAATACAGTCCACGCTGCGCCGCCGTTTGTGGTTTTATCCAGCGCGCCAACGCCTGAACAGGTGTAGCCTGTATTTGCATCCGTAAAAAAAATCCCGCGGTGCAGCCTGACCGGACCCCCGGGGTCAACCCAGGTATTGCCGCCATTAGTTGTTTTGTAAAAAACCGCGTCACCGCTTATATAACCGGTGCTGCTGTTAAGGAAATATATACCGTAAAGATTATCAGCAGGCACTGTCTGCGTTATCCAGTTCACTCCGCCGTTAGTTGTTCTGCGTATTGTACCTGAAAGCCCGATAGCCGTTCCCGTATTTGCATCAACAAAGAAAATATTTGTGAACGGCTGCGAGGTACCGCTTGATTGTGTGAACCACTGCGCCTGGGCGCATGCTGTTACCAGCAAAAGCTGGAATATTATAAATAAATTTTTCAATTATTTTAATATAGCTAATTTCTGGATCGATGTTTCGGTTTTGCCGCTGCCTTCCAGTATAAGTTTATACAGGTAAATTCCGTTTGCCATTGTTTCTCCATCGCCATCTTTGCCGTCCCAGTATATATGGTTAAATCCTACCCTGGCCTGGCCCTCAACATCCCTTACCAGCCTGCCGGCTACTGTGTATATCTTTATCAGGCATTTCTGGGGAGCTTCTGCCGCAAACAGGTCAAAAGTAAAATAAGTATCACCCTGCATCGGGTTCGGATAGTTGAACAGGTTCCTGACCGCGAAATCATAGCTTATGTAAACATTGTTTATGAGAGTATCTTTATTCCCGTCTTTATCTGCGCCGTAATACTGCAGCAGGTGAGTGCCTGCTGGTAGCTCAGGCTTATAAAGTACGCTTGTCTTCAGGCTGCCGTCATTAACAGCGGTGAAAGTAATTTCCGGGTTCTGCACGCCGGAAGTAAAATAATTTATCCTTCTGCCGTCAAGCCTGATAAATATGCCGGCTGTATCAGTGATTGAGTATTCAAGCTTGCTCTCATCGTAAAACCTGAAAAGTATTTCAGGTTTTGCGGGGATAAGATCCCCGTCAAGGATCTTGTTGCCGTTATATGTCACATCAATTGCCGGACCGGTTGAATCTCCCATTATAACAATTTCTGTGAATGCGAAATTATTGAACGGGTAATAATCGTTCTGATCGTTCAGCATAGATACTTCGAAGTTGATATCCAGTGTATCAATTGTTGATTGCGGATTTTTTAATCCCTGTGTATTAAATGTTACCTGTGAAAGGTAAACACTGTCCGGCATAAGGGGGGTGAATACTGTATCTGTCCTTAAGTTAATAAGCCCGTTATAAGCATTGGCTGTCCATTTATACACAACCGTGCCTGCCGGCACAAAGCCAATATTATAGTTATTAACACTGATATTTACCTGCGCGCCTTCATCAACAATTGAGTCGCTTCGTATAAAAGAATAATTATCCGGTATAATTTCTGCAGGCGGTGTATACTTAAAGTATAAAGACCTGAACTCCGGTGACTCTATTCCGCTTAATGTATCAATTTCTATATTGGCTTTAAGCCTTAGCTCAGGATAAATAAAGCTGTTAACCGTATCTATGGGCGTGAATGTGCTTGTGTTCAGGTTGGTAAATAGCGGAACCTGCGTACCCGCTGCATTTATTCCTGTTACATCAAAATTCACAAATGACCCGGCAGGAAGTGTCCTGTTCCATGAAAAATATTTCCAGCGGTGGGCCGGACCCATCGCGAAATCAATAGTGCCCAATGTGTTTAAAAAAGTAGAGCTTAAATTGGCAAAAGAAGGGCAGTAATTGTTCGGACATGAAGGATGCGGTCTCGCAAATCCCTCAGCGCCGGCTATAGGGGGAGAGTTGAGAACCCCTATAAACGCCCATGTATAAAACGCCGCAAATGTTGTAACTGAATCAACCATTGTGCTGCCGAATTGTTTGAATTTAAGCCTGCAGTTAAGACGTAAACTATCGGAATTGGGAGAATAAGATGAAACCGCAACCAATAAATAATGCGTGGTATCAAATGTGTTTAAGAAATTCAGAACTGAATCAGAAGACGTAGCCGAATTCATATAAAAATTACGGAACTCAATTAATTTTCCTGTCAGCCTTCTTGCTTTAATAATATTAAGTCCGGGATTACTTCCTCCGTCTATGAAAAGCTGGTATCCCGGCATGCTGAAGTATGAAGCTTCATTGCCGTTGTTACCGTGAGATTTAACCTGAAGCTGTCCCTGTGAATTGTTCAGCTTGAACCCGGAACCTGTATAATATAAGCCGTTATATGAATTTGCCGGGAACTGCCCAAACAATCTTGGGTAAAGTGTTACAATTGAATCACTGTTTATCATTTTACTTCCGGCAAGGCTTATTGCTGGATTATAAACAAACTTATTGGTCTCAGACCAGCCGGCTGAATCACCGTTTATTACAGCATTAGTTCTCCAGTAATACACAATATTTGAATCAGCTATTGGTATTCTGTATTTAACTTTATTGGCAACACCGCTGATATTGGTATTAGCATAATTCAGCAAAGGATTCCCGAATGCTGCCGTTGTATCAACCTGTAGAATTACTTTTACGCTGTTTGTTCTTAGATCAACCTGCGGATTTAATCCTACAAACTCAACTGAATCCTGGAATATCACTGAATTATTTATTGGCTTAAGCGGTGTGTATGAAATATTCCTAAGCGGAAGCGGGATCACCAGCACATTGTTTGATGGGTCCTCGTCAGGATACAGGTTGTTCGGGTCAAGTGTTGCCCGCAGTGAGTAATTACCGATCGTATCAATGCTGAATACGTAAGAGAGTGTATCGAAAATTTTGAATGAATTTATAATTGTATCTTTAGTTCTGAATGCATTCCCGTTCTTAAGTATTTCAAATTTCACAGGGCAGTTAATAGCGAAGAGTCCATAGTTTTTTGGAAAAATTTTCCATGTAACAACCTCACCCACTAGCGGGTATTGATTACTGATCCTGTAATCAGTCTGCCCGATAACAAATTCCGGACCCTCAGGCAATAACAGCTTCGAAGCAGGGTCGCCCAGCAGGTTATAGCTGTTTATCATATTGCGCACCTGGAAGTTGCCTGAATCCTGAACCATCCTGTTATTGGCATATTTTAAAAGCGTGCCAAGTCTTCTTAATGTATCCTGTGCAAATCCTGTAAATATGAACTTATTGATTTCATTGCCGGCGCCTGAAAATGACCAGCCCGTTGAACCCAGAAATCCAAGAGCGCCGCGGTTAGGCGCATAAAGGAATTTTTCACCGAACCCGCGCAAATTCGCTTCTGCGTTTTTACCTGTAAAGCATGTCATGCTCAGTACAAACGGCAGCCTGTTCCCGTTATTTAAAGTGAAAGGATCTTCAAGCCCTAGCTCCCAATCCTGGCTGGCTGCGTGACCGATAAAATTCACGAACAGCCCGCCGCGGTTTATTGCGTTTTTTATGGAATCAGCATAATTAAATGTAATATACCCTGCGGAATCATTCCTGTAAATTTTTTCCGTAATACCCGCAACGGGGTTGGGTAATATAAAATTATTTACAAACTCATTTGATTGTGTCTGGTACTGTATCTGCTCAATGCGGTTCGGACCCCCGGTTATCATATTGAAATTTTTCCACCATCTCTGCGGCGGTTCATTATCATATGCTATTATCTTATTCACAGCATCCTGCGCTTCCTGTGGAGTGTAAACAGGCAGCCTGCCAATTGCCGCTTCGTGGAAATATGTAAAGCCGTTCAGATTGAAATTTACAAAATACCCGTCACTCGGAGGGTTGCCGTAAACGGGAATAAAATTCCTGAAGTAATTTGGGGAAAGCCTGTTATTCTTTGGGTCAAGTGAACCCCTGCCAAGCAGCATTACATAACTTACTTTTGGCGCCTGCCAGGTATCATATACGTGCTTGATAAATCTGCGTATAGCTGCCGGACTTTCCATCCCGTAATTGAAAATATCTATGATATCATCTACCGGGGCTTTGAATGAACGGAAGTTATCCCTTACCTGTCTGTGTGAGCGGAGCTGCTCTGCCTGTGATTCAAACAGCCTGTTATAGATTACTAGATAATCTGCAGCGTTGGAAGGTGATACCAGGTTCTGAACCTGCCGCTGCTGTGACCTGAAGGGTCTTGTTGTTATTGATTGATTATATATTTCAAAGTCACCGTTCTGCTTACCGGTAAAAAATAATGTGTCTGAATCTGAACTGATATTGGTTATCTTTATATTGTTTTTAAGATCATATATTGAAAATGGTGAAGATGAATTAAAGCCAAGTACCCTGAAAAGCGCGCTTGATGTATCGGTGGAATTAAGTGTTATCCTGCAATGACCGTTCTGAAACCTGAACTGCTTCGGATAAGTTAGCTCGATAAGATCAAAATACAGGCTTGGGGTTACTTCAGGCATTGTGAAAGTAGGTGTGTAAGTAACTGTGACTGTATTCTGCGAGCTGTTAAACAAGGTGCTTTGGAAGCCAATGGTTGTATCGAACCTTGTGTAGTCATTGCGCGCAAGCGTGGTGATCGGGGTGGAATTCAGCGTTAATACAAGCTTATGCTCGTTAAATGATGTATCGCGTGAATTTGGAAACGCAAATACCCTGAACGTACAGCCCGCCGGCAGTGAGTTCAATAGCGGCAGTGAAAAATTCCTTGTGATTGTAAACCCGTTCTGCGCCGTAAGGTTCTTCCAGTACCAGCCTTCTCCTGAAATTTTTTCTGTGTTAAAGAACCTGAAATCCGAGTTGGCGTTAACAGTCAAACCAAGGCTGTAAACAGAATCAACTTCAAAATGTATCTTTTCAAATGAAAAGTTCTGCGGGTATTCATTTGTTACTGTATAAGCTGAAAGTGTATATCTTGAACCGAGTGTGCCGTCCCAGCCTATCCAGTAAACGCTTGTATCTGAATAAAGATCATAATACTCATCAGTTTGGTAATCAAATGTTGTTGGTCCGAAGCTGGCAAGGTAAGTAGTTGTTAAACCGCCGCTGTTTTTTCTTCCGTAAAAATCTATGTAATCATTGGCATCAAAAGAGCCATCCTGCTCACCTTCAAAATAAACAGGTATTTCGGAGCCTTTATAGTACAGCTTTACTGTTCTGGGGTCAATAATAGAAGTGTTAATGCCTGCCTGCGTAAATTCATTGCGGGTTACGCGGTAAATACCGTCTGAAGCAACATACATCTTCAGATATGTTTTATTTGGAGTTATCCAGTCATAATTCTGGCTAATAGCCTCTGAGCTGAACAACAGAAATAATGCTGCAAGTACGCTAAATTTCAGGGCATTCATGCCCTCAATTTACGCATTTTTAATATAATAATTCTATATAAAAATAAAGGGTTTCCTATGATATACCTGTTAAAGTACTTTAATGGCGAAGTGCTGAATCTGTAAAGCCATTCAAGCCCAAGTTTTCTTAATAAAACGGGACCCCTTTGTTTTATTCCGGCAAATACCCTGATACCTTCACCTGTACACATTATTACTTTTACATTGATCTTTCTGCTGTTTTCGAAAACCCATTTTTCCTGTAGCGGGGTGCCGAGCCCGATAATCAATATATCAGGCTTTGATGCATTAATATCTGTAATAAGCTTATTATTATCATAGTCATAGCCCTCCTGCATACCGCATATTTTCAGTTCTTTGTGGGTTAAGGGTATTTTTGAAAGCACATCGTCAGTGTGTCCGAAAAAAAACAGCTTATAATTATTTTTTATGGAGTTATTAATAAATACAGGGTAAAAGTCTGAGCCGGTAAATCTTGTTATCTTATAAGCACCCGGATACACAAAGTTTATTGCTGCTTTAATACCTGCACCGTCAGGGTGAATGAGATCAAATGAGCCGAGATATTCCTTTAGCCTGTGGTTTCTGAAAGATAAATTTATTGTATTAGCGTTGGCGTAACCGATTTTTAAGCTTTCACCTGTGCTTATTGCTTTGCTGATGAGTGAATTTAACCCACGGTAGTCAGTTATATTTATTTTGATACCGTTTATTTCAACAGGTTCATTCATCATTGTTTAACGCTTTATTAACGACCTGTAGAGATGATCAATACGAGGTACAATGAATTCCTGTGTATAATTGTTAAGAACATCTTCATGCAGGTTTACTGCGCAGTTTTCAGCAAGCTTTTTATTACCCCTGAAAAGAAGTATCTTTTCTGCCAGCTCTTTTTCATCGCCTGCTTTAAAAAGGAGGCCGTTTACCCTGTCTTTTATCAACTCACCAATGCCATCAACATTCGCGCCGATAAAAGGTACCCTGTGCATACCCGCCTGAAGCATAAAATTCGGGAATGGGTCACGGGTTGAAGGCAGTACGCAAAGATCTGCTACTAAGAAATACTGCAGCAGGTTTTTCTGGGGGACTATAATTTCAACATTAAGATTATTCTTCGCAATATACCTTCTGTAGTCAATATCATTATTACCTTCGCCAACAAGTATTAGGCCTATGCGCTCCTTTTTCAGAATGTTCAGCGCTTTGAGCAGTGTTTCAAAATCCTTGTCATTATGAAATCTGCCGATAGCAAGAATTATAAAAAATTTCCCGTGGTCGCGCATTCTTGGTGAAATAATCTCAAGCTCATGTATCTCATCGGTATCTGTAAAATTATTTATAACGCTTATTTTATCCCGGTCAATGCTGAACTTATCAAGCAGCATGTCCTTAACGGAATTACTTACAGCAATAATTTTATCTGAGCGGTATTCAATATTATATTTCCGCTTAACAATGCTTAATGAAGTAAATACAGATGCGGTTTTTTTCTTTTTAATTCTCTTTAATGCCTGCAGCGCCAGCACTTCTGCAAGCCTGTGATGTGTGTGGACTATATCAATATCATTTTCTGCAATGATATCCTTTATTGCAGAAATATTGCCTGCAATTGTTAACGGATTTTTTGACTTAAGCCCTTTTAGAATTTTATAGGTGATGCCTTTTTCTTCAAGCCTTTCAAGCGAGTCACCGCCATTTGTAATTACCGTTACTTTGTGCTTTTTGCCAAGGTATTTGGCAAGCAGGTAAACGTAATAAGACCTGCCGCAGGCGTAGTTGAAATCAGGAGTAATATGCAGTATGTTGAACTTCATTTTTATCAATATATCTTTCTGAAACCAAGCTCTTCTCCCAGGTAACAAGATATCTTATCCGAAAGGATTTTAAGAGTTAGCTTTATTGGCTTATCAACAGTATTGAATTCCGTGAATTCAACGGATATATCGCTGTTCTTAAAGCCTGTACGTATCCTTTCGCTGTTATAGCCTTCAATGTAAAAGAACTGTTTCGGGGCAATTGCTTTTATTTCGAATTCAGCGGGTGAAATTTCCCTGCATTCCAGTTTAGCGCCTATGGAGCTTTCCTGGAATGCCGCTGTCTGTATCACATCATTTATTGTATCTTTTATAACAAATTTCTTTTCCTTCCAGAATCCGTATGCGCCTGTCATCTTATCGAACATAAATGTCTGTTTGAATCTTCCCGGGTTACCTATCAATACTATCTTCTTCCCCGGCTCTATTGGAGTAGTTATGAGCTTTCCCACATTTATTTTTGCTTTTTCATATGATGTTACCCAGTCACTAACAGTACCGGCTGACCATATACACCAGAATATTACTGCTGCTGAAAAAGAGAGCCTCAATATATTGCGGTTCAGCTTTATGCTTAATCTTTTCTGTTCGCTGTATATATAAAGCACGAAGACAGTTAGTATTACGAATGGCAGCAATATCATCTGCGGCCTTATATAGCCAACAATTGCATAGGGAGTTATAAGTACGAAAAAGAAAGCAGTAAGCTGTCCAACTATTCTATATATATCAGTTCTTACTGATTTCCATATCAAATAAAATCCTGAACCGTAAAGTATAAGCAGGTACAGGATTATTAGCTTATTATCATTTCTAAGCTGGAAGTTTATTGTGATAAAATCAAGCGGAATAGAAAGCGCAATTAATGCGCGGGCGTAAACTCCCGGTGCATTGCTCAAAGGGAAAGACTGGTATAAAGTTGCTATTTCAGTTACATTATTGCCCAGTACAGCGATCCTGAAAATAAAATAAACAACAAGTAGACCAAATGATGTTATAACCAATGGCATTGTTTTTTTAAGCCCTGTAATTCCTTTCCTGAAATACTCAGTTAACAGCAGGACTAATGGCAGGGTAATGGCAAGCTCCTTGGTTAACAGTGCAAGTATAAATGTAATTACAGAAAGTATAAAAAATGAACGTTTGCCTGAATCACTGTAAAGCAAAAAAAGCAAAATTGAAATTACATAAAAGAAACAGCAGATAAGATCAACTCTTGCAGCCATCCAGCAAATATTGTTTATGTTATTTGGATATAAGAGTATTGCAGCTGAACATACCAGCGAAACTGATGCTCTTTTTGTAAGGTAAAATAATGTTAAGCCTGCGGTAAATGCTATGAAAAGCAGCAGTAGCAGGTTCTGTATCCTGAACCATATAAAATTATCAGGCGCAAAACCGAAAAGTGTGCTTAAGCTTACGCTTTTTTCAAGTGATAAATAATAAAACGGCCTGATGTGAAACGCGTTGGTGAAGGGGAGGGTACCTGTCAGCTTCTGGTAAAAAGTTGAATTAATGGCATCGTAGATGTTCATGTAATCATCTGATAAGAGCCCGATGCTGAAAAATCCGAATACATAAAGCATTGCTGTATAAACAGCGTATAAGCCTAATGAATAAAAAATGAATTTTCCGGATTCTTTCAAGTTATTTAAGTAATGAATTCAGCTCTTTTTGATATTCTGACTTGATGGTAAAAATGCCTTTTATCCTGTACTTTAAATGTGAATTTATAAACTTAAAGAAATATTTATCAGGTAAAAATGTAGTAAGATATGCTGCCGTATTCTTAAGCGAAAACGAGTTTTTAAAATATCCCCGGGCTTCATATCTTGACCCGTAAAAATAATTAAGCCATGCAGCCACCGAAGCCCAGTAAAAATGGTCTCCCTTTGATTTTGAATCCACCATTTTACGGAATGCATCCGTATGCATCCTGTTCAGAATGTTTTCACGGTTTCCTGTTAATGTGCGGGAATCACTCCGCAGCCTTGTGTAAACAAGGAATTCCGGAACCAGCGCGAAACGCACCTTATCCCTCAGCCTGTACATCAGTTCGTAATCTTCGTTGCAGTCAAGCGTTTCATCGAACCTGTGTTCTGCAAAGATACTTTTTTTAAAAATCATTGCTGATTGGTTTACCGGGTTATGAAGATTCAGATATGTATGTATATCATTATGATCAACTGGCTCTTTCAGCAGAAAAAGTATCTTTGCTGGATCTTTAAAATAAACTGACCATGATGAAAGTATATCGGTTTCCGGGTTTTCGTTTAAGAATGCTATTTCTTTTTCAAGCCTTACAGCAGTATTAAGGTCATCAGCATCAATTCTTGCTATCCATTCATTCCTGCATAAGCTTATGCCGTAATTCATAGCTGCTGAAGTGCCCTTATGCTCTGTTTTTTTGTAGACTATTCTGCTATCGCTTATTCTAGATACAATTTCTTCAGTATTATCAGTCGAGCCGTCATCTATAATTATGAATTCAAAATTTTTGAATGACTGCCTGAGGATACTGTTTATTGACTGCCTTATATACTTGCCGCAATTATAAGCAGGCATAAGCACCGATATTTCCCTTATTTCTTTAAACATTCAGTATAAAGTAATATATGCTTTGATATCATTTCATCTATTGAAAACTCTGTTTTAATTTTATTGTACAGATTACCTGCTGCAGGCTGGTAATCTTTATAGCCGGTAATTACCTTCTTCAGCAGTTCTGATAATTCTTCGGGACTATCGCTTTTGTAGATCAGGCTGTTTACTCCATTTTGCAATACATCATCATGCCCGTTAAAATCAGAGCTGATAACCAGCGTGTTTGATGCTCCGGCTTCAGTAATTATTGCCGGGAAACCTTCGGCCTCAGAACAGGTTGGATTTACCAGGACATGAATATTTTTTAGGTAACTGTACATATCTGTTACTTTGCCCGGAAACTTTATCCTTCCGCCTGCTGCTTCATTTAATTTTTTTAATTTTTCTTCAAGCTCGCCTTCGCCCGCAATTATAAATTCTGCATTTTTATGTATTTCTTCCGGCAGCAGGCTGACGGCCTTGATAAATATATCAAGTCCTTTGCCGTAAGTAAACCTTGAAGCCGCAAGTACTCTGATAATATCTCCTTCATTTTTTACCTGCAGCTTATCTGGAGATGGTATTCCGCAGCGGATAAAAGTGATATTTCTTTCTGCTGCAATTTTATTTTTTAACAGATGGTCATTAATATGTCCGTTTATAGCAATGTATCTATCCGCATTAAAATGTTTAAGCCTGCCGGTATCTGCAAGCAGGCCGTGGTTTGTCTGTATCGTGGTTATTCCCGTCAGCCTGGAGGCCCTTTTGGCAATGGCTGCGCCGTAATGATAGTGCGAATGGATTACATCTATTTTATTCTGCCTGATAAATTTTACCAGGAAGTTTATAGATGAAATGAACCCTGAAAATGTCCTGGTTAAATGCAGGAATCTTTCATCTGTAATTATATTTACGTTTATATCGCTGAACCTGTTTACACCATTGCCGCCGCCGCAGATGATCCATAAATTAACTTTACGTGTGCCTGTTAATCCGCGTGATAAATGCAGTAAATGGTTTGTTACACCGCATGTATACCTAAGCTCATTGGCTAAGAGCAGGATATTCATTTAACACACTCCCTGTATAGCTTTAAATACCTGCTGAATATTTTATCTATCCTGAATGCTTCTGCTGTTTCTTTTGCTTTTTGGGTTAACGATATTATTTCATCTGAATTCATCGAAGAAATCCTGTCTAATATTTCTCCAAGCATTGAAGTATCACCGTAAGCTATCTTAAAGCCGTTTACGCCGTTGTTAATATATGCTGATATCCCTGTTTCATTTGTTATTATCGGGATTAACCCTGAAGCCATTGCTTCTGCAGTTGAAATTGAAAATGTTTCATAGCTGTTTAAAGATAAAAATACATTTTTATCTGCATAAAATTCAGCCAGCTTATCCTGCGGCATCATTACATGCACATATAATTTGGGAAATATTCCTCTCTGAAAACCTGTTAACTCATTTGTCAATAAATATATATCTATATTGCTTTTAAGCAGATTTATAGTGCCCAGCAGCATCTCATACCCGCTTTTGTTCAGGCTGTTCTTGTAATGTATAACTGCCTTTATTGGCTGCGATTCGGAATTAATTTTAGCTATATCGTAAAACAATCCACCGGCAATGTTGGGAATGATAACCGTTTTATCCTCAGGTAATTTATAATATTTACCAGCAGTATTTTTTGCTTCCTCCGAAGGAAATATTATTTTATCTGAGTACCTGATAAAAATCCTTTCGCAAAAATTATCCTTGTATATTTTTCTTCCGCGTAGCTTTTTTATTACAGTGTTTTCAAATTTTATTATTCCGTGTGAGCTGTATATTACGGTTGTTTTAAATACCAGCCTGTATAAATACAAAATAACGGCAAATCGTTCATAATTTAATAAATGTATAATTTCAGGCCTGTATGATACCAAAAAAGGAATTATTCTGAAAATCCCGAGTGTAAATACTTTACCTCTGCCATATTCAGTGGTCTGTTTTCCGAACAGTTTTTTAAACAATGAAAATTTCCTGCCGTCAAAAAAATATTGTAAAAAAACTGCACTATGATTTGATGCATATTCATCAAATATATCTTTTGAGGTCCGTTCAGGACCAGAAAGTATTTTCTCTTCTGAATACCTGCCAGCAAAGAGTATTTTCACATTATCTTCTTTTCTTCTCATACCGTTCTATCAGACCCTTTAAGCCAAGCCTGTGTTTCAGGAAATTTTTAATTCTGAAGAACCGGCCGTATTTATTCGTATACTTTATCCTGCTGTTTGAGATCAGCACAACACTGAATTCCCTTGATTCCGCGTCATAAAATGTTTTAATTTTATAGTATTTATATTTTGTAAAATCGTTGTTGTACCATATACTGCGGTGAGCTTCAAACGGATTATCAGGTGTGCCTTCCTGCGGCCAGAATTTTCCGATCGGAACATTTACCAGCACATACCGGCTCTTTGTCAGAGCGTCTTCAAGCATCTTTATGCCGGCAGGCTTATCCAAATGCTCTATAACATCGCCAAAGTTTATCAGGTCATACCTGTTCCTGGTTGATTCAATGAATGATGCTGCATCTTCAATAAAAATATTATTATAAAAGTAGTGGTGGTAATCTTTGATATAGCCGGGGTAAATTTCAACTGCATCTATTTTTCGCTGCCAATTGCCGCCATACCTGGCTCCGTCCCAGATCTCAAGAAATTCCCTGAATAAAATTCCCCACCTGCCGAATCCGGCACCCACATCCAGTATTGATTGCGGGTCAAGCTTTCTTATCAGCTCAATATTATATGATATATTCTGCCAGTTTGATGTGCCCATTTATTGCTTAAGTTCTCATGCCTTTTTTGCTTCAAGCGCTTTTAAAATTTTTACCAGGAAAACCCATTCCGTAACAAGTATAAAATATTCCGTAATGATTGATATTACTGCCGCAGCTTTAATCCCGTAAACAGGAATAAAAAGTATATTAAGCGATGCATTCATTATTAAAGCGTATAAAGTAATATACATTACAGCTTTAAAATATCCCATGCCGTTTAAAATAACACCTGTCAGGTTGTTTAATCCCATTGCTATCAGTGCAATAGAAAGTATCCTTAATACTGATGCTGAATCTGTAAACCTGCCGCTGTAAAGCAGCCCGATAATATATTCGGGGAATATAAAAAGTATAACAGAACATATTATGCAAATAACGGCTATAAGCTTCGCATGCTCCTTAAAGAATGCTCTGACCGGCCCCGGATCCCTTTTCATTTCTGCAATTTTGGTAAAGCCGCTTACTAGCAGAAATGAAAAAGCAATTGATGATGATTTAAATAAACCATAAGCAATGCTGTAAACTGCCGCTGAATCATAATCTGTTATCCCGGAGATCAGCAGCAGGTCGATTTTATCATAAAGGAAATTGAAAACAACTGCTAAGCCAAGCGGAAGAGAAACGGCAATTATTTTTAAAACTGAATTTAACTGAAAATATGAAAGTGATATTCTTACATTATTCCTGTAAAGATAAAAAACTGCAAGCAGCAGGTTTACAATTATACCCCCAAGCATAATTGTAAACAACAGTGAAGCGCTTAGCTCAAAATAGTAAATTCCCGCAAAAAAAATTATTAATACTGCTGCTCTTGGTAAAATAAAAGCAGTGAATTGCGACCTGTATTCATTTAAACCGGCTAAAGCTTTATTCGATATTGTCACAAGGAATGAAATATACATCATAACAGAAATTACTGAAAATAATGTGTAAGGAATATCTGGGTAGATGATCTTCAGTGTTAGCAGGCTTGCTGAATAGTATATCAGAATTAATATACTACCCAGGGTGAAAACCCTGCTGAATACAGCAGAGACGTTTAAGGGTGATTCAGCTATTTCACGCTGTATGAATATCGGGAGCCCAAGATCGAAAATAGATATAAATACCATACTTAATGCTATCAGTGTAACTATCTGCCCGTAAACTTCCGCCGGAAAATTCCTCGCAAGCAGCAGCATGATCACAAATGAAAAAACCTTATCAGTAACATTCAGCAGAAAAATATATTTGCTGCCGGAAATTAAACCTCTATATTTCTTTATATTTATAGCCAATATTTAAAATTAACGATGTTTTAGCTATTTAGAAATGATATTAGGTTTCTTAAAAGGATTCGGAGTATTTTAAAAAACTGTTGATTTTTCTGAATTAATAATTTCCGATTTTATAGTTGAAAAACCATTATAAATACCTTAAATTAAAACAAATTATCTTAGATATGAAAAAAATAATATTGCTGTTGTTATTGGCTGTTTCAAACCCGGTTTTATCCGATGGTTCCGGCTGGCTTGATCTGGGCGGCGGAACAAGCTCATCTGTGAAAGCTTTATGCAGCTACCAGGGTATCCTTTTTGCCGGGGGTACTTTTATAAATGCGGGTAATGTACCCGCAAGCAGGCTTGCTGTGTGGAACGGAATTTTATGGAGCGATGTTGGCGGCGGTCTGAACGGCGAAGTTTCATCACTCGTTGTTTTTAATAATGAGCTTATTGCTGCAGGTACTTTCACATTAGCCGGCGGCTCGGTTACAGTATCCAATATTGCCAAATGGAACGGCAGTTCATGGTCTGCCCTCAGTTCAGGTACTGGCGGACCGGTTTATGCATTAGTTGTATTTAATAATGAGCTTATTGCTGCAGGCTCATTTACAACAGCAGGAGGCAATAACTGCAATAATATTGCCAGGTGGAATGGATCAACATGGCAGCCGATGGGCTCCGGATTTAATTCATTTGCCCGTGCTTTAACTATTCATAATAACCAGCTCATAGCAGGGGGATTTTTCACTGCATCTGGCGCAGTGACTGTTAATCGTATAGCTCTGTGGAACGGTTCTGCATGGCAGCCATTAGGCGATGGATTCAACAACCAGCTGTATTCGCTGGCTTCTAACGGTATTGAGCTTTATGCAGGCGGCAATTTTACCCAATCAGGAAGCATTTCTTTAAACAGAATAGCAAAATGGAACGGCTCTGCCTGGCAGCCCCTTGGCAGCGGTCTGGATGGCATAGTCAATTCACTTTATTTTAACAACGGCTTGCTATATGCCGGCGGAAGTTTTTCTAATTCCGGCTCTTCTGCCTTAAGCAAAATTGCATGGTGGGATGGAAATACCTGGTATCCATCAGGACAGGGATTCAATAATCCAGTGCTTGCTTTTTTAAAGATAGGAACTAATTTTTATTGTGCAGGTGATTTTAATGTTTCCGGTAATGAGCAGATAAAATATATCGCCGTTAGTGATACAAGCTCCAGGGTTTGGTCTCAGATAGAAAATGGTTTTGATAATTCTGTACTTGCTTCTATATTATATAACGGTTCATTGGTGGCTGCAGGCAGTTTTACTGCTGCCGGAATAGATTCAGCAAAACATATTGCTATATATAACGGTTCTTCATGGCAGCCATTGGGTTCTGGAATGAATGACGATATTTACGCTCTCACTGTTTTTAATTCAGAGCTTATTGCAGCCGGTAATTTTACATCAGCAGGCGGTGTACCTGCAAACCATATAGCCAAATGGAACGGCTCTGCATGGGTACCTTTGGGCAGCGGTATGAATAATTTTATAAACTCTTTGATAGTTTATAACGGAGAGCTTTATGCAGGGGGAGCTTTTACAACTGCCGGAGGCAGCGGTGCAAACCGCATTGCCAAATGGAACGGCTCTTCATGGGCTCCGCTTGGCGCCGGGGTAAACAATGTTGTGACTTCAATGGCTGTATTCAATAATGAGCTTATCGCCGGCGGTACGTTTTCAACAGCAGGCGGCAATACAGCATTAAGGATAGCAAAATGGAACGGCTCGGTTTGGTCAACTCTCGGCAGCGGCATGAACAGCGCGGTATTTTCATTGGCTGTATACAACGGAGAGCTTATTGCCGGCGGTACTTTTTCTTCTGCCGGCGGCACAGTTTCAGACAGGATATCTAAATGGAACGGCACAGTTTGGAGCTCATTTAACAATCATACTTTCGGAGGCAGCTCACCTGTGGTGAATACTATTCATATTTACAATAATTCACTTTACATCGGGGGCTTTTTCACTTCTATAAATAATGCATCGATCAGAAATATTGCCAGGTGGAACGGTACAGGCTGGAGCCCGACAGGCAATATGAACAGCGCAGTATATACATTGAATACATATAATTCTGATCTTATTGCAGGCGGTTCTTTTACTTCAGGCGGCGGCAATGCTGTTAGTTATATCGGGAAATACAGCGTCAAGGTTATCGGTATCTCTCAGGTTTCACTAAATGTACCTTCCGGCTTTTCGTTAAAGCAGAATTATCCCAACCCGTTCAATCCTTCAACTGTAATTGAATTTGATATACCGGAGTATTCTGATGTTTCCCTGGAAATTTACGACCTGCTCGGGAGGTTGGTTTTAAAGCCGGTGAATGAAAATATGGGTCCCGGAACTTACCGTTATAAATGGAATGCATCATCTTATTCCAGCGGAATCTATATTTATGTATTAAAAAATAAAACCAATATTTTATCAGGAAAAATGATCTTAATTAAATAAATATTGCTATGAATACTTCTAATTTTAAAATCACATTTATTTCTTTACTCCTGCTTGCTGTAAATCTTTATTCCCAGACCTGGCAGGTGCTTCCATCTCTAGTTCCATCTGCAGGCAGGTATGAAGACCTTTGGTTCATTAATGTTAACACCGGCTGGGTTGTTGAAAACGGCGGAGAAAAAAGAATACTTAAAACTACTAACGGCGGATCTTCATTTAATGAACAGTACCGGCTGACAGCTTCAGATTCTGTTTCATTCGGTTTCCGCAGTGTCGCATTTAACAATCAGCAGCTGGGCTGGGCAGGATCTACTTCCGGTTTACTGTTAAGAACCACGAACGGGGGAGTAAACTGGTACAGGGTTGATACAACAATAGTGCCTCCGCCAATCGGTATCTGTGATATTGCAGTTGTTGGCGATTCCGTTTTCTACGGTTCTGGCAGGCTTAACGGACCCTCAAATCTTATCAAGTCAACAAATGCCGGCTTAACATATGAAAATATCGATATGGGGGCATATACCAATTACCAGATAGGTGTATATTTCCTTACCAAAGATGCCGGCTTTGTTGCCGGTAGAAGCAACATCCTTACTGAAGGTGCGGTTGTCTGCTATACTTCAGATGGCGGAAATACATGGGTAAAAAGATACCGTTCATTTATACAGAATGAACATGCATGGAACATTACTTTTGTTAACTCGCAAACTGGTTATGCTACTATTGAAAAGTTCATTTCAGGTTCAGGCAATATAATCAAAACCACTAACGGCGGTGTTAACTGGGAGCGTCTGACTGTATCAAACATCAGCGGTGTAAATATGGATCCGGTTGGTTTTGCAAATGCAAACAAAGGCTGGATAGCAAACCACTATCTCACCGGACTCTGGCAAACTACCAACGGGGGTTTGAACTGGACAAGTATTCCTGTAGGTTCATCTATACACGGAATATTTATACTCAATGATACTCTGGGCTATGCAAGCGGTAATGAAGTGCTGAAATATACAAATGATATGGTCGGGATCTCAGGGTATACGCAAACCACCTCACCTTTCAGAAATACACTTGAACCAAATTTCCCGAATCCGTTCAATGCTTCAACTAAGATAACCTATAAGCTTGTGAACAGGATGACGGTAATACTTGAAATCTACAATGCGGCCGGGGAGTTCGTTGAAACGCTTGTTCACGGTTACGCTGATGCTGGTGAACATTCAGTGATATGGAATGCCGATAACTACCCAAGCGGGGTATATTTTTATTCATTAAGGACTGATGCCGGAAACCAGTTCGGCAAGGCTATGCTTGTGAAATAGATTAGTCTTTTTTCTCAAACGGAATCCCGTCTGCTGCAGGGGGAGTGGCTTTACCGATAAATCCGGCAAGCACTATAATAGTAAGTACATAAGGCAGCATTTGAATGAATTGTGTGGGAATACCTGAATCCTGGAACTGAAGTGTAAAGCTTTCAGCCAGCCCGAAAAGCAAACATGCTGCCGCTGCGCCCAGGGGATTCCATTTGCCGATGATCATTGCTGCAAGAGCAATGTATCCGCGCCCGGCTGACATTCCGTCGGTAAAGCTGTGCTGGTCTATTGCCAGCCATGCGCCGCCTAAACCGCCCAAAGCTCCGCTTATGAGCACACCTAAATAACGCACATTAGCTACATTTATTCCAAGTGAATCTGCTGCTTTTGGATTTTCGCCAACTGCCCTAAGTCTTAATCCGAACCGGGTTTTATATATGACAAAGTAAGTTATCCCAAGAATTATTACGCATAACAGCAAAAACGGGTTAAAAGGAAGCCCTAATGTTTCCAGCCCCGGTATACGTTCGGAATTGCTTGAGCTTCCGAACAATATCTTGCAGAAAAATTTCGTTAAGCCGAAGGCGAATATGTTCAGAGCTATGCCTGATACTATCTGGTTAGCCTTGATTGTTATTGTAACTATGCTGTGTATCAAAGCTATCAGCATTCCTGCAATAATTCCGCATACCACCCCGATCAATATATTCCCCGTATAAAAAGTGCCTGCCGCTGCTGCGAATGCTCCGCTTAATAATATTCCCTCTAGTGCTATATTTACAACACCGCCTTTTTCAGAATAAACCGCTCCAAGAGAGGGCAGCAGGTAGGGGATAGTTATCCTGAGCGTTTGAAGTACAAATGTTAATGTAAGTAATTCTTCCAGTTTTTTATACCTTCCCGGATCTTAAGCCTTCTTTAACCTGAATTTATGATCGAAAAACTTAGTTACGGTTATGATAAGTAAAATAATTATTCCCTGTAATATTGTCACTATTTCCTTCGGAACAAGTGTGTTCACCGTAAGCTCACCGTATTCCAGTATCCCGAAAAATACCGCAACTGCTATGATTGCGAACGGGTTATTCCGTGATATCAGCGCAACAGCTATTCCAACATAACCCGCATTTTCAGAAAACCCAAGCTCGAAGTAATGTTTGTACCCGTTCACAAAGTTCATGCCTGCAAGTCCTGCAAGTCCGCCTGCAATAACCATTGCTGAAATCGTAATTCGTTTTACATTCATTTTCGCATATTCAGCTGCGTTTATATTGAACCCGGCAGTATTCACCCTGTAACCGAACCTTGTTTCTTTATTTATATAAAATATAATAATGCAGGCAGCGATGGCAATTAAAAAGCTGAGATTAAAAGGTGAGCCTTTGAACATACCTGTTACAGCGTCAAATCTAAGTAATACTGCATTGGGTGAAATTTCAGGCGTATGTATCGTTGCGGGCACAACATAAATATTGTTCACAAGGTAACTTACCATTGCAAGGGCTATAAAATTTAGCATAATTGTATTTATAACTTCATGTGAGCCGAACCTTGCCTTCAGGTAACCGGCAATTGCCGCCCATAATGCCCCTGCCAGAAATCCGCTGGCTATGCATACTGGTATCAGCAATACCCAGGGCAGTGATACAAATGTAAATCCGGCCCACGCAGATGCGAACGCGCCTACTGTCATTTGCCCTTCAGCGCCTATGTTGAATAAACCTGCCCTGAATGCGAAAGCTACAGATAACCCGGTTAATATAAGCGGTGTTGCTTTAAACAGCACCTGCCCGATACCGTATGAGTTACCCAGTGTATCAGCGAACATTTTTGTATACACTTCAATTGGATTTTCCCCAATAAGCAAAATAAATATACTGCCTATTATCAATGATAATATCACTGATATTACCGGACCTGCTGTGTATTTTAAATATCTTCCCAATTTATTTAGTTATTCCTTCGCTTCCGTTTAACCCGAGCATATAAGCGCCTATTTCACGTTCATTGGTTTTTTTGGCTTCAAGTATTGCGGTGAATTTCCCGTTAAATATCACTGCTATTCTGTCGCTTAGTTTCAATAATTCATTCAGATCGCTTGATACAAGTAATACAGCCTTACCTTTTTTGCTTTCTTCCAGCAAAACTGAATGCACAAAATCTGCAGCTTTGATATCAAGACCCCTTGATGGATGGCTTGCCACAATTAACCCTGTATTTTTTGTCATTTCTCGTGCAGCAACTAATTTTTGCTGGTTCCCCCCGGAAAGTCCCGCAATAAGCAAATTGGGATCACCAGGCCTTATATCATACCTGCTGATAAGCTTATTTGTAAATTTTTTAAGATTCTTTTTCTTAAGCATTATTCCCGCAGAAAACTCCTCTTCACTTTCACGGCCAAGCAGCATATTTTCAGTTAGGTCATACTCCATAACTATCCCGTGTTTATGGCGGTTTGCGGGAATATGCGCAACCGGGTCCTCATTTTTTAGCGGCTTGCCGTTTAAATTTATCACTCCAGAATATTCCCTCAACCCGCAAACAGCTTCAGTCAGCTCATGCTGGCCGTTTCCTTCAACGCCTGCAATGCCCAGTATTTCGCCTTTTCTTACTGTAAAAGAAATTTCTTTTACAGCAGCAATTCCTTTATCACCATATACTGTAAGCCCATTTACTTCGAAAATAATTTTTTCCTCAGGCGCATTCTCTTTATTCTTTATCCCCTCGAAGTTCGCGCCGATTATCATAGCCGCCAGCTCATCTTTATTCGTGCTGCCGGTAATTACATTACCGGTAACCCTGCCGTGCCTCAGCACTGTAATGCTGTCGCTCACTTCAAGTACTTCGTTCAGCTTATGGGTTATAAGGATTATAGTTTTACCTTCGTTCTTCAGCTCCTTAAGTGTTCTGAATAGCTCGTCAGTTTCCTGTGGTGTAAGTACTGCTGTCGGTTCATCCAGTATAAGTATATCAGCATTCCTGTATAACAGCTTTAATATCTCCACCTTTTGCTGCATACCAACCGTCAGGTTTCCGGTCAGCTCATCAGTATCAATTTTTATATCAAAGCTATTCAGAATATATTTTACTTTCTGCCTGCACCGTTTTATATCTAAAATATTCAGCGCACCGGTAACTTCATCGCCTAAAATAATATTTTCAAGTACTGTAAGCGTATTTACCAGCATAAAATGCTGGTGGACCATTCCTATCCCAAGCTTTATTGCCTCCTGCGGAGAGGGAACAGCTGCAACATTTCCGTTGATTTTTATTGTTCCTTCATCAGGGTGGTACATACCGTAAAGTATGTTCATTAAAGTAGATTTACCCGCACCGTTCTCGCCAACAACAGCGTGGATCTCTCCTTTTTTAACTATAAGATCAACTGAATCATTTGCTCTTAATTCACCAAATGTTTTGGTGATACCCTTCATTTCAACAGCAGGATGAACAGTCATGTCTTTTATATTATGGCTTTAAATTAATAAAGGTTTTTTAATGTCAAACGCCAAAGATCAAATGCCAAATTATTTTTTAAAAGCATACCATTGAGATTTGGATTTTGAAATTTGACATTTTATTTAGTGGGAATCGTAATTTTTCCGTCAATAATTTCCTGCCTTATAGCTTCTACCTTAGTTCTTACTTCTTCAGGTATCAGGTGCTTGTTTTTATCCGTGTATGCATAATCAACACCTTTGGTCTTCAAGCCGAAAGTTTCAACTCTTCCGCCTTTAAATTTGCCCTCTTTAACTTCTTTTATCACTTCATATACAGATACATCCACAACCTTAACCATACTTGTAATTATGTAGCCGGGTGCTTCATCGTTCTGGTCTGAATCAACCCCGATTGCGAACTTTTTCATTTCACGAGCTGCTTCAAAAACTCCCAGCCCGGTCACGCCGGAGGCGTGGTAAATGATATCAACACCATCATTATACTGCCCGAGCGCTATTTCCTTTCCTTTGCCCGGATTCTTGAACGCGTCACCCGTCACTCCAGCATAACCTATAAGTATTGTGCCGTTCGGATTTACATGCTTAACCCCGGCTTCGTATGATACCTGGAATTTTTTTATCAAAGGTGATTCCATACCGCCAACAAAACCTACTTTATTCGATTTTGTCATCAACCCCGCAATAGCTCCAACCAAAAATGAACCTTCTTCTTCCCTGAATTCAAGTGCAACAAGGTTTGGGGGAATTGTCTTAGACGGATCAACGGTATAATCAACACATGCGTATTTTTTATCGGGGAATTCCTGTGCTATCTTTGTGATTTCATCTGTGAAAATAAATCCGATACCGAAAATTACCGCAATATCCTTCCTGCTTGAAAATTGCCTCAAAGCGGCTTCTCTGTCAGCGCCCGGACCCGGCTCAATATACTCAAACTCTATCCCAAGCTCCTGCTTCGCCTTTTCTAAGCCGCGGTAAGCTGCATCGTTAAACGATTTATCTCCTCTTCCGCCAACATCAAATACCAGTCCAACTTTAAGCTTCCCTGTATTATTTTCAGTGTTTTCCTTTTTACCGCAGGATGTTATCGTTAATGCTAATATGAATGATAATATATAATTTATTGTTGTTT
Organism: Ignavibacteria bacterium; assembly: GCA_017303675.1. Taxonomy (NCBI): domain Bacteria; kingdom Pseudomonadati; phylum Ignavibacteriota; class Ignavibacteria; species Ignavibacteria bacterium. Next base: position 1,042,638 of record JAFLBX010000002.1, on the reverse strand, counting down.
TCATTTTAATTTTCTTTATTCCGCTCCCTTCGGGAAGGGCAGGAAGTAGTCATAAATCTCTAATTTTTATCAAAATTACAGCATTTTTATAACAGGTGCAATTACATAATAATTGAAAAGAATTATTACATCAACTTATCTCTTTCCCTATCCCTATGGGAGAGGGGAAGTGGTGAGGCACCTTGAAATAAAATCATTAACAAACCTTTAACCTAAAATCATTATATTTGTACTTCAAATCTAAAATAATCTATGAAAATATTATTAATTGTACTCTCAGCAATATTTGCTTTCAATTCCTTTGCACAGGAGCTAAAAGAAGTCACCATTTTACACTGGAATGACTTCCATGCGCGCAACCAGCCCTATAAAGTATCAAAAAAAGATACAGTAACCGGCGAGCCGGTTTATTACTGGGTAGGGGGAGTTGGCAGCATGACAGGATACCTGAAAAAATACCGCACTCCTAATTCACTTGTGCTGAACGCAGGCGATGATTTCCAGGGAACGCCTATCTCGAACTTTACCCGCGGAAGGTCGCAGATTGAAATTCTGAATTCATACAACATTGATGCATTCGTGCTTGGCAATCATGAATTTGACTACAGCCAGTATTCGCTTGATTCCGCGCTTGCGCTCGCTAAGTTTGATTATTTAAGCAGTAACGTTTATTTGCAGTCTCAGAATAAGCTTATGGGTAAACCATATGTAATAAAAGAAATTAACGGTGTTAAGTTCGGTATCATCGGATTAACATTACCCGATCTGTTCGAAACATCGCTTCCCGCCAATGTAACTGATCTAGTAATGCTGAATGTTGATTCAGTGTTAACCGTTAACATCAATGAAGTAAAATCGCGCGGGGCAGATGTTGTAGTGCTGCTTTCACACTCCGGACTTGATGAAGATAAACTGATTGCTGAAAAATTTTACTCTGATATCGATATTATTGTCGGGGGACACTCACATTCCACATTATTCAAGCCGGTCCGTAAAAACGGCGTTGTAATTGTACAGGCAGGCTCCTACGGCAGAAACCTGGGCAAGCTTGACCTGAAAATAGATACTGAAAAAGATACAGTAACCGATGCTTACGGTATGCTGATAGAAACCGTTCTTGATTCCGCAATTTACGATAAAGACGCTGCTGCGAAAGTTGATAATATGATAGAGGAGTATCTTCCCCAGCTTAGTGTTAAGATAGGTACCCTTGAAACTGACTGGCGCGCCTCCTACAGCGATGAAAGCAATCTTGGCCAGTTCGAAGCCGATGCCTTCAGAATGAAGACCGGGGCTGATATAGGGTTCGTCAATGGCGGGGGACTTCGTAAAAGCCTGCTCAAAGGGGATATCCTTGTCGGCGATATATGGGAGATCAACCCCTTTGGAAATGAGATACAAACCATTACTGTTTCCGGCAAAACCCTGAAGCAGATGATGAAGAATAATATAAAAATAAGACTTGAAAAGATAAGTAAAGGTGAAGGTGCTGAGCTGCTTCATAATTCAGGCTTAACATACAGCTATGATTCCAAAAAAGCCAATGAAGGTTCTGATGATTTTATTGTAAGCATGAATATAGGCAGGTCTGAAGTTGCCGATGACCAGATGTACACTATTGCTACGAATAATTACGTTCTGAGTCAGTTCAAAAAATTCTTCGGTGAAATTCCAGAAACAATCACTCCAAAAGATACCGGGTGGAATGACCGCGACCTTATTATTGAAGTTGTTAAGGAAATGAAGGTAATAAACAGCGTTGTTGAAAAAAGAGTAGTTGATGTATCAAAGCAGTAAAAAGTCAAAAAAATATTAATAATTTTCTGTAAAGACGCCCCCCTGGGGCGTCTTTTTTTTAGTTTATTTTTAACTTATTGTATGATTATTAGGTCTGTTGTATAACACATTAATGTGTTGTCAGGTATATACCTGATAACACTTCTTTAAAATTAACGGTAGATAATTATTGAGCTTTTTTATTGATCAGGTATTCATTTACCCATGCAGGAATTACATTTTTCTGGAACGTAATTTCTTTCTTTGGGTTTATTGAGAGTATAAGTTCCAGGTCAGTTGAATTATCAAAAACATAGGTTCTGTAACATAATAAAGATGCTGCTTTTAATTGAAGCATTGTGTTATAGTATCTTGATCTTACCTTTGCTGCAGAAACATTGTGTCCGCCTTTTTTAACTCTTAGCTTAACCCGGTTTTGGTTAATTGAAAAATCATCTGTCGAAATAAAATATAAATAAATTTTATAACCGCTTCCTGCTGCTTTGGATATAAATTCAATTTTGGAAGGATGAGACATGACGGTTTCGAATGTAAATGTAAGCCCTGCTTCAATAAATTTATATCGAATGTAATCTGCAAGTATTGCAGAATCGTATGACTGTATTTTTGATTTTTGTATTGAAATGATATTTCCGCTTATCTTCATTTTACCGGTGTAATCCCGTTCTTTAACGTACTTATCCCACCCTGATTTGAAGAAATAAGACTTAATGGAACCTAGATCAGTTTTCAATTCAAATTTTTCCAGATCTATGAAACCGTTTTTAATCAGCTGCTCATGGAGCTCATCTGCATTTAGATAATATCCAAACCTAAGATTGAACTCTTCCTTAATTTTGTGGTATAAAGTACTCTTGCCTGACCCATTCGGTCCTGCAAAAATTCGAATACGTTTTTGAAGTGTTCTCTCAGCCAAGTTTTAATGGGCGGCGTTTTACTTTAACGGGTGAAAAGTTTCCTTTTTTTACCAGCTTCATTTTTTTACCGGGAGCAGTTAAATATAATCCGGAATCTCTGACAACAATAACTTCTAACCCTAATGCTTTATTCTCTCTTTTTGCGTCTTGTGTCGCAAGTTTTGCAGCCTCTTTTAAAATTGAAATTTCACTTTTTCTGTTTGATCTTTTCTTCATAAATACAAATTATATAATTTAGTGATAACCTGAAAGGGTAAAATAAATTTACAATAACATTTTGTTATCTGATAAAATACAGCACTGAAACAGCGTCGCAATTAATTCATCCTATGACTTCAAGTCATCGGATGAATATTATTGTGATGTTGTTATATTTATATTTGTGATGACAAGTATATATCTGGCAACAATTCATAGATTTGAAATGTGATTTATGAATAGAAAAAATTTGCGGGGAGCGAAGCGACGAAGCAATCTCATGAATTAGCATCAATCACATTAAAAAAGCAGACATTGAGCCTGCTTTTTTTTATTTTTGCCTTTTCACTTTTCACTTTTTACTTCACTAAAACCATCTTCTTGGAATCAACCCTCACACCGTCAGCTTCCAGTGTATAGAAGTATATTCCAGAGGTCATATCAGTTCCTTCAAATTCAACCGAATAGGTTCCTTCAGGCTGAAGCTTGTTAACAAGGCTTTTTACTTCTCTTCCAAGCGCGTCATACACAGTAAGCTTAATCAAGCCTGAATTTGCCACCTGGTATTTTATGGTTGAGCTTGGATTGAACGGGTTCGGGTAATTCTGGAAAAGCCTGAACTCCGACGGGATTTCGCTTGAGATCTGTGTTATGCCTATCGGGTTCGTTCCGCCGCCATCACGGTAACGCATGCTGAATTCCTGCAAATACAGGTTTGCAACCCTCGCATCATATATAACCAGGAAATTCTCATCATTATCAAATGTTGCGTTATTTGAAAAATTGTATGAGCCTGTTACTGTTACCGGGCTGCTGGAAGGTGTATATGAATCAATTAAAATGTATTTGTGATGAAGCTGTCCTGCGCGGCTATCAAGCCATACATCTGCCGGTGGAGCCCATAACGGGTTGCTGCATCCGCCGCCTGTTAAACCCTTCATGGTTTTATACACGCTTGATGTACTGTTGCCTTCGGAGTCATCGAAAACTCCGCGCACATTTTTGCCTGCGTCATATTTTACCTTCATCCTGTTCATAATATTGCACCTTGTGAATGATAGTACGCTGAATAAAATGCTGTTATCCGTCTGCAGGTTTATCACATCTTCGATCCTTGTCGAAGGGTTATCGCTTGGCGCAAAATAAACTTCAACCCTTTTGCCTGCAATGTTCAGCAGGTGGGGTGTGTTGTCTGATTTCTGCGGACCGAACTTAGCACGGGAGGGAATAGGCACTTCATTTGCGCTCCCCCACATTTCTTCAAACTCACGTGTGTAAATAGTTGCAAGTGTCTGGTCCTGAATCTCTATCACATTGTTGGCATCATCAAAAAGCTGTGCCTGTGTTATGTTTGTTGAGCCTGTCCAAAGCCAGTCATCAGTAGCTGATGTGAAATCCCTGTTATCAAATATAAAGAACTTGTTATGCATATAATCAGCATTCGGTCTTTTGCTCATTAATATTCCCGCTGCAAGCAGGTCCTGTACTAATTGCTGATTTGAACCGTTCTCGCGGTAATCATATACAAGCCTTATTTTTACGCCGCGTATCTTTGCGTTTATTATAGCATCACGTATCTGTGTCAGGTCATTAAAGCTGTATATCGCTATATCAAGTGAATACTGCGCCGCATTTATGCGCTGCAGCAGCTTTGTCTGGAAATTTACATTGCCCTGTGCGTTTTCGCCTGTGCTGAGCAATGTATCAACTGAACGGTTGAAATAAACGTTCATTGTGCCGGTTGAGTTCGACCCTGTGCAGAAATACTGCTGTGGACTGGTCCCCGTGCCGCTGCCATCTGTTGAGCTTACATTGTAATAATAAATTCTGCCCGGCTGAAGACCGTTCAGTGTTACAGAATGTGTTGTAACATTCGCGCCGTCACTGGCGGAATCAGTATAGCTAATAACCTGGTAATTTGAATCAGCCCTCTGCCAGCGTACTTTGGAATTTGATGCTGTTGAGGTCTGCCAGTTAATTGTAACGCTTGTTGGCTGTATGTTTGAATACGTTATCGAGCTTAGCAGTGGTCCCGAGCCGCCGCTTACTATAAAATCATTTAATGACCTGGGCAATATCTGGTAGCCTGATGTATACGGCGGTGATGAATCAAACTGACTTACCAGCGCAACCACATCAAACGGGAAAGGCGGGATAGGGGAGTTCGCAATATTGGTTGAGGAGTATATCCTTATTTCAACTGAATCATTGCCCACAAGTATTCTGTAGTTTGTTCCTGAGCCTGATGTTGTCCATGAAGTAACATTTGCCCCTGATGTATTATGCACTGCAGTAACACCGTTAATTCTTACAAGCTGCGCTTCGTATGTTTCGCCGTTCAGCCTAACGTTGCTGCATGTTACAATTCTTGGTGTGTACGGAATGTTTGATGCAAGTACAGTCGAACTGTTAACCGGGGTAAATTCCGTTAATCCGTTAAATTGTGTAACAACACCTGTTACCTGAACGCTGTCTCCTGCATTTGTGTTGCTCCAGAATGTTCCGTCATAGCCTATTGTGCCGCCTGTGGGATCCTGCAGGTAAACCAGGGGAGTGCCAAGCTCCTGTGACATGGTCACAACTCCGCGCACAGTTACAGTCTGCCCAAGCAGCAGGGGTACGCCGTTTGCATCCTGCCTGCGTATTGAATCAATTGGTATTACCTGTGCATACACAGATACGCACACCATTAAAAATAAAATTATTTTTTTCATAGCGAAGCTTATTTAGATTTTAATTATTATCAGTAGAAAGTATGAATCGTAAAATGCGGTTATTGCCGGTATCGCAGATGAAGAGCGTTTTATCGAAGAATGCAACACCAAGCGGATTCGAGAACTGTGATGGTGAAATACCTTCACCGCCGAATGATTCAGATCTTAATTTGCCCAGGGAATTGAATTTATAAAGCGAATCTTTGAATGAATCAATTACATAAATATTATTGAACTGGTCAAGTGTTATATCCGCAGGCTCACTTAGCAAACCATTCCTCAGCAGGTCAACACCGCTTGAAGGCTCGAATTTTGCCGTGTAAATTTCATCAATATCATTATACACACACCACTGTATCTTAAATGCTGCATTAGATGATTTTTGTATGTAAATAAGATCTGTGTTGCTGTATGTGAAAGTTGCAATGCCGGAAATGTTCTGCAGCGAAAGCAGTCCCTGGCCTTCAACTTCAAATCCTGAAAGCCTTTCAGGCACAGGCTGCGTGTTATCAAACCGGTTTATCCTGAATATGGCATTATCGGGATCTATTGGACTTGAATTGTTATTGCCCGATCTGGTTACGAGATAGTAGTTATCCTGGAATGTTGCAATTCCCGTAAAATTCCCGTGGTCTCCCGGTATAGGTGTCGGCTGGTTAGAACGGAATGCAATTGTAGGTACTACACCTGTCAGCGTTCCGCCGTTGGGCTGAAGCTTAAAACGGTAAACCACATCAACTGTATCGAGTACGTTAGGGGGGATTGTATCAATTACCGATGCGATAACCAGCAGGTCAAAGTTTCTGTCCTGCGTTATCTTTTTGGGTCTTAATATAAACCCTGAAGTGCTTACAATACCGCCTGCCAGATTCAGCTGAACGATCCTGTCATTATTTTTATCAGCAACATATATCTGCTGGTCATACCCGAAATGTATATCTACCGGTTCGTTGAATCCGGTTATAACAGGTGTAATTGGAATATACGTTGTATCGCCAATTGTGCCCGGGTCAACATTTATCGGGTAATCAGCCAGGTTAACATCATCAGCATCAGCGCATGCATTTAAGTATATAACACACAAAAATACTGTGCTTATTATTATCAGTTTCGCAATATTATTTTTGATCTTGTTCAAATCTTTTTTTGTGTTGCCTCGACCTTCCGGTCGTGGATAAAATTAAATTTATTTTTGGCTTTAGCCTTAATTTTTTTCTATTTGGGGCTAAAGCCCCAAATCCTTTGTGAATCCTTTCCCACGGTCTAAAGACCGTGGTTACTCAAAAGCAAAAAATCAAGTTTAACCTTTCACGTTTTACATTTGACGTTTCACTTTTGACGTTTCACATTTGATGTTTCACATTTCACTTCATCACTTCTTCTTATTCAGCAGCAAATTTATACTTAGCCTGTGAGTAAAGCCAAGATCCTTGAAGTTAGCTATGGAATAATCCAGCGAAGCTGTTGTGATGGATATCGGCGCTCTTAGCCCTATACCGCCTGAATAATTTTCTGATTCAACGTTAAACTTGTACCCTGCCCTTAGGAACAGGAAATTCTTATATGAATATTCAGCCCCGATATTCAGGTTCTCTGCGTTATCATTGGGATGATTAAGCTGAATAGATGTTGTAAGCTTATTCATCTTGTTATCTATCGGGTCATATGCAAAGCCAATTCTGAACATTGTCGGGGGAGGGAAAGCCTGGAATTCTGATACTGTACCGCCCGTTGATGTTGTAACTGAACCGCTTGGTTTAACCTGCGGACCGAAATTGGAGATCGTAACTGCAAAGCGGGTGTTCGAAAGCCCTGTCCAGTAATATGTCCCAAGATCGAACATAAATCCGCGCATCTTAAGCTCCGCCAGTGTTTCTTCAACGTATCTTACGGTCAGGCCGAATGAAAATTGTTGTGTAAGCTTTCTTGCGAATGTTAAGCCAATGCCAAGATCGCCATACTTGAAATATTCGCCTGTTCCGCCGGGCTGAAATTCAGTAGTCTTCTGCATTGCCGGCGTATGAAGTGCAATTACGCTTAAACCTAAAGCGTTATTGCCGCCAAAGCGGTAAACACCACCGAAAAATTCATGGTTCAGGTCAACTAGCCACTCATTGTGGCTGAAGTGAACGCCGTTCTCTTCGAACTGCATTAATCCTGCGGGATTCCAGTAAAGCGCTGTGATATCATTTGATACAGCGACGAATGTTTCGCCCATACCTGTAGCCCTGCCGCCAACGCCTATCTTCAAAAACTGCAGCGATGATGTGCCGGCTCTTTGATTGCCAAGCTGCGGTATAAGCTGCGAGTATGAAACTGCGTCAGCTAAAAATAAAAACAGTAATATGTATATATATTTTTTCAAACCTATATTATCTTATTCCCTCAAAAGCGGAAATCTCTTCTTTTTATCTTAATTGCCACGAGCTTCACATCGTGGTTTATTTTTAAATCTTTAAACGGCTTAAGCCTTTAGCATTATTTTTGTTACAGGATATTCCCCAAATTGTTACCTTCATTACTTAACTACCAACAACTCCACCATTTCACTATTTCACTATTTCACTATTTCACAACTTAACTACTCACCAACTAAACCACTCGCCAACTAAACTACTCACCTAATACTGGAACGAAATACCAAACCTCAGCTGCCGGGGTGAAAGGAACCTTGCCGGGTTATACGGATATGGTGAAAGCGGACCCTGCAGATCAGGATACAGCGGGTCATTCCAGCCGTTTGGAGTCGGATCGCCGTACTCATATGCTCTGCCTGTTACCGGGTTTATTATAGCCGCGTTCTTTATGTTCAGTATGTTCGTTACTTCAAATGTCAAAGTCAGCTTCATATTCTTGAAGCGGAAATATTTATCTACACTCATATCAAGCCAGAACCAGTTTGCTGCAAGCTTGCTGAGCGGGTTGTTGATATCAGATTCATATTCAGGCCTGCCGTCACTTAAATATCCAACCAAAAGCTGGGGAGTGTATCTTTTGCCTGACTGGAAAAATGCCCTGAACTTGAATGATATATCATCAATAGTATTCTTGCCGAAACCGAAAATTCCTGTTCCCTTGCCGAAGTAAAAGCTTGTGTTAGCTGATATCTGTATTGGCCTATCCCAGCTCAGGTAATTTTCACCAATGGTTTCAAAGGCTCCGCCTGTTGCAACAAGATATCCCTGGTCAGGTGAGGAACTTTTTCCTGTGGCTATTGAGTATGTCATGTTTATGTTGCCGTTGAACCACTTGCCGATTCGTTTTTTGTAATCAAGCTCAATGCCCCTTGATTTGGTATAATCCTGGTTCACGTAGGTTATAAAGCTTTGTCCGGCAAACCTCGGGTCATTTATCTTCGCTGAAACTGTTGCAACATAATCGTAAATATCTTTATAGTATGCAGTAATAGTGAATACATCATCGTTTGTGAACTGGTTGCGAAGTCCAAGCTCATATGAAACCGTGGTTTCAGGATTCAGGTTCGGGTTACCGAACTTCTGGAATGAAGACTTTGAGCTTACATTGGCTATCTTCGCGTAAACAAACTGCGGCTTCGGGCGTTTTGAAAAATGCCCGTAGCTGAAAAATAAGGTCTGGTTATCTGTGATTGGATGCGATATACCTATACGGGGAGATAGTCTGCCTTTCCACCTCCTGCCGCCAAGGTTATATGTATCTTCCATGTACTGCTTTTTAACTTCATCAGGTATTGTAACAGCGTTCGGGTTGCTTATGGCATCATCAACAAGCTTGCCAGGGAACCAGTAATCAAACCTTAACCCGAAGTTAAGTATCATTCCCTTGAATGTAATTTTTTCCTGGGCATATAATGCGCCGAACATTGGGTACACTTTATAGGCATCATTGTTAAGCCCGAAAGTACCTATCCATGGCTTATATACATCAATTAGCTGCATTTCTTGGTAAGCCGCTTCAAAGCCCGCTTTGAATCGGTTCTTTACGTTGAATGTGTGGCTTAAGTCGAACTTCATCCTGTATTCATTTACAAAATGGTCATGCCATGTGTATGAATTGCCCACATCAAAAAATCCGTCGCCGGGTATTATGCCGTATGGATTGTTTGTATCACCTGTCTGGTAATATACAAACGGCGGCTTAATGATATCCTGCGGCTCTGTGTATTCATCCCAGTTAAGGCCGTTTGCATCAACTCTTAGCTGTGTGAAATACTTTGTGAGCTTAAGCTCGTAAAATGTCTTGGTGCCTATAGCATGCTCCCATGATATGCTGTTGAAGATATTCAGGTGGGTGTATGTATTGGCATTATCTAAAATTTCCTGGAAGTTGTATTGGTATCCCGGATCAGGCTCAACATATTCAAGATTTGTCTGCAGGCTTTGTGAATTCTGGTTGATAGCTACCGACTGGTTGAATGAATATGCCAGCTTCATATTTTCCTTCAGCTTCCAGGTTGCCTTTGCTAGCCAGTACCAGTTATTGTTCTGCCTTGGTGCAAACTTGGTTCCTTTGAAAATTGATGAGTAAAGCTGCTTCGCTTTGTATCCCGGGAAGTCAGCATCAGTTAAACCCGCAACGGATGTGAACCCGTCTGAAATGTTCATAAGGAAGTTACCGAAAAATGTTATCTGTCCCGGAAGCTTTATTCCAAGCAGCTTGCCGAGCAGAAATTTCGTCAGCGGTTCTGGACCGCCTATATTTGCTTCAAAAACATCTGTGTTGAATGACGACTTGGAATCTTTATTGAATACCAAGTTATCACGTTTGTATGAAAGGTTAACTGAATATTTTTCGTAGTTGCCGTCTTTGGTCTTTACATTCACAACGCCTGATGTTGCCTGTCCGTATTCAGCGTTATAGCCGCCGGTTATAACTTCAACCTCTTCGAGTGACTGCGCTGAGAGCTGAAGGCCGAAACCCGTGCCGGCAAGTGGATCCTGTACAGATACACCATCGAGTAAAAATGAATTATCATCGCTTCTGCCGCCGCGGATAAACAGCGCGTCATCCTGCTTGATAACTCCGGGCTGAAGTGTTACCACATCCACAACATTTTCAACTATCTTGCCTTCAATATCCTTGGCATTCATGATATGCTTGCTTTCCGTCTGCTCTATATCAAGCAGTGGGCGCTCGCCGACAACTAGTATCTCTTCACCAACTGTGAATGAGGTGGTGTTCAGGTTAATATTAAGTACAGTTTCTTCACCGTTTTTAACTTTAATATCGGTGTACTCTACGGTTTTATATCCAATTGATGAAACCGATACAGTATATTCGCCTTCAGGCACGTTTATAAGCACATACTTGCCGTCTATATCCGTTGCAGTGCCTATATAGCTTCCCTTTATCTTTACATTAACATCAGGTACAGGGTTCTTTGCGGAATCAACCACAACGCCTGTTATCATACCCTGCTGGCTGTATAAACCTGTGGTAATAAAAAATAGAACCAATAATATTTTCTGTAGATATCTTTTCATATCAATTATGGATATTGAAATCCGTACCAAGTATCCTTCTTAAGAAGATCGCAGCATTGCTGCTGCCGTTCATTTTGTTTAGCGGAACTGTCATCAGAAATACCTTTGGATTAACAGCCGCATCTTTAATGCTTATTGTTATCTTTGTTGTATCATAGGTCGGGTTGTACGGCATTTTATATACTACCCGTGCCGAAGGCTTGTAAACAAGACCTCTTATCCTGTCTATTGTTGAGCTTACCGTAAGCTCCGGGTAATTCTGGTCATAAACAATTACAGGAGTTGTGGTAAATACAGTTGTTGCCTGGTAGAATGTAACGCTGTCAACCGGGGCGAATTCAACAGGGTTGAAACCCTGGTCTATAGTATTACCGAAACCGCCCGAGAAGAAAACCTTGCCGCCTGCTGCAAGATAAAAGGGCAGTGTTTCTGTGGCAAGTTGGTAGTTCGGATTTTCGTTGTTATTGTTACCTCTGAATCCATACCATATAACGCATTCAAACAATTTCAGCGTTTCTATGAACATTGGATTTTTGATCTTAGGGATATTGCTACCGTTATTTACTTTAATATCAAGCTCACTGAATAAAAAGGGCAGTGTATCCAGTGCGCCTCTGTAGAACTGTGCCGCTGCTGAGTTATCGCTCAGCGATGCAGGGTAGTCATCTATAAGAAGAATCTTACCTGTTACAGGCCTTACAAACCAAGTCCTGCCGGAGTCTGGCATTGTAACAACAGGTGAATAAACTCCCGCAATATCTTTCACCTTCATGTAAAGCTTGTTGTTCTGCCCGGGAACAATTCCGTTTGTCTGCCTTAAAGTTATAGTTGATGTTGTTGCTGAAAGCTCATTCCATGTTGATGTATCATTTAAGGCGTAATAATATTTGCTTATCGAGCCGTCACCGTCAGGATCAGTTCCCGTCCATGCAAAAGTTGCAACCGGGAACGATGTATCAGGTATGCTTGTGCCGCCGTTAAATGATACTGATGGCGGTGAATTGTAAACCGGGAACAGGTTGCTTGCAGGTGTTGGATCTATATTCCCTTTATCATCCACCGCTGCTACCCAGAAACGGAATGTGCTGTCATTGCCAACAATAACAAGCTGGAATGTACTGTCATTGCCTTCCTTGTATGTCCAGTTAGTGCTGTCAAAGCTGAAGCGGTAGCCTTTAACAAGGCCGTCAGGGTCATCGCCCCACCAGGTTATTTTTAACCTGGTTATATGCGGACTTATAATGCTATCCGGAAACAACGATAAATATGTCTCCGGCGCTGAATTAGTCAGCATTCCTTCCGGCACATCCGTGCAGTTGTACAATGTAACCGCACTGATCAATATCAGTATGTAATATTTAACTTGTTTTAATATCATTTCTTTTAATTCCCCTCACAAGAGGGGAATTACATAATTCTATAATTTCAGGTTACTTCACCAATACCATCTTTTTAATTTCTCTGAACTTGTTGCCGTTTGATGATGTTGCATCAATTACATAAATATACATTCCTGATGCAAGTCCCATACCGTCAAACATTATCTCATATCTGCCTTTGCTCTGCTCACCGTTAACTAGTGTTCTAACTTCCTGTCCGATAAGATTGTAAACCTTAAGCGTTACTTCTGATTCAACAGGCAGATTGTAAACTATGTTTGTTACGGGATTGAACGGATTAGGATAGTTCTGCTTAAGCCAGAACTGTGTTGCAATTTCACCTATCGGTTCAACGCCAATAACTGTACCGAAATCAGCATTTGTTCTCGGTACCATTTTATATTTACCGAATGCATAATAAAGCACACCCTGCAGTGATGAGATCCCGTCCCACTTCCACAATAAACTTCCAGGCAGGGAAGGATTGTAATAATTTGCCTTGGTCTTATCCCAGCCATTCACTTTATCATGGTTTCCGTCCTGCAGCTCAATTCTTGCTTCAACATTTTCACCCGGATATACAACAAGTATCTCTCCGAAATTCCTGCGGAATGAAGTATCAGGCAGCGGGAATTCACTGGTGCAGCCAGATGCTGAAGGCGCATTGATACATGAAACTACGCACTGATTTGAAAATCTGATCAGTACACTTTCCCATTTCTCCGCTGTAGTATCACCATCAAGCTTATTATCAGCTACTATTGCCGGTGACATTACTTCAAAATTCGGAAGCGGCTGGCCGCTTGCAAGCACCTGGATATCGCCCGGAGTTGCAATTATAAGCCTTGTCATTCCGTTAGTTTCGTTGACTGTGCCTCTTACTCTTACTCTCTGTCCTTTAACAAGCGCGTCTGTAGCGTTTCCGTCAATCCAGATACCGCTCCATCCGCCTGCGATATTTCCATCCTGTATGATTACCCTGCGCGGCGAGGTCTGAGTTCCGCCTTCACTTGTGAATGAAAATGCGGGAATATCCGAAGTGTCAGCGGTTACAATACCTTCTGTTGTTACATCGTAACCGTTATAACCTGAAAAGCCGCCGTTGTTTGGTGTATACTGAATGTCTTTAATAGACATTGTATCGTTATTCCTTACATAATAAAAGTAAGTTGATTTACCTGTATCAGAGGGACTTAATCTGGATGCTCCCTGGTTATCTTTAGCTTTAATAAAATATTCAACAAGTGTGCCAAGCGGCTGCGCAGGCATTGTTGCTGAATATATGTTTCCTGTCGGGCTCATATTAAGCCTGTTGTAAACACCCTTGTTTATTCTGTAATAAAGCTGGCAGCTATCAACTGAAATGGGATTATCAAGTGTATCGGATACTACTGCGTTAACCTGAACCGTGTTTGCAGGTTTTGGCACACCCGGACTCCTTGATACACTGCTGATGAACGGGGGAGTGTTGCCAAGTGAAAGATCGTTCGGGTAAATAGGAACAATTACGTATCCATATAATCCGCCGTTTGCATCTGCATAAGCGCTGTTTACTATCACACCTCTTATTGATGTAACTGTTGCACCGATAGACGGCGGAGCCCATGCTGTCCATCCCCATGAAGGGGTCGGACTGGTTGAGAAGAAATTCGAAAAATCTCTTAAATAAATGAAGTTACCCTGCGCATCTATAAGCCTTCTGATATTCCTTACACCGGAACCGCTCTGCGGTCCAACAGTTACGTTATTTATCTGTACATACATTCCTTCATACTTTTCGCCTTTAAGGAACTTTACATTTCCGAGTGAATCAAAATCAGAAACATTTACTGTTATCGGAGCCGGTCTTCTTTTTATTGTAGGAAGTATCTGGATTTCAGTAAGTGTATCAAGCTTTAACTGTGTTGCGCCTGATGAAATAATGTCAGGGAATTCCTGAACAATACCTTTAACCATAACCTTCATACCTGAATCCAGGTTATTGATAAGCGTATTGGAAACTGTATCAGCCTGTCTGACAATTATACCGCTGAAGTTGCCGTTTGATGTATCCTGTATATATATAGTACGTGAGCTTGAACCGCGCATCAATATTCTGAAATCGTTGCCTGAAGCATTTACAACTGCCGGTGCAACTACTTTACCTATTACTGTAACGGTATCATTGATCTTTGTTGAACGGTCATGGCCAATTGCCAGTGAATCATTCGGCACTGTTTGTACAACCATTATTGTTGTATCGTAAGCGATGTAAAATCCAATAGCCGCAACAAATAAAAAAGCAGCTAAAAATGGTATTATTTTCTTCATGTTAGTATGTATTAATTTATTTTTAATCCTGAGCGAGTGAAACGAGCGAAGGATCTCATCAATTAAATCAAAATCTGATCCTTTTACTTTAATTTTATTTCTTCTATAAATTTTGTCATCCTGAACGAAGTGAAGGATCCAGAGTAAAATTCCGGATTATTCGTTTGTTGTCCTCACTCAGAATGACATTTATCTGATTTCCTTAAATTACTTTATCACCAAAAACTTACCTTTTTTAATAAATCCCGTCTTCTGGTTCTTTACCGTAAATATATACAGACCCGTTGCTATAGCCTGGTCATCTTTACTTATAAGATCCCACGCATGCTCACCACCGGCAAGTATCTGCGTGCCATCGGCAAATGTTTTGAACCACTGAATATCACCGCCGTTATATGAAGCAGCATCATGTGTAAAACGGTCAACTACATCGCCGGCAATTGTATAAATTGTTATTTCTGACTGCTCAGGCAGGTTGTAAAAATAAATTTTACGCTCCCTTTCCTGAAGCCCGTCCCATGCTGCGTTTACGTAATACGGATTCGGGTAAACGCCTATCGGGGTTGACTCATCATCGATTGAACCTGTTCCCGGAATAAGCCTGAACGAGTTTGAAAGCAGGCTTGATTCCAGCGATTCAAGATCGTTAGCCGTATCACCTTTATCATATGCCGTTAATGCATATACATACTGCCAGCCTCTCAGCTGGTTATTGTATTCAAACTTGTACCAGTACTGGTTGGTATCATTCGGGAAAGTCACTGGCTGCTGAAGCTTTATGTAGTTGAACCCTGTATTGTTGCCGATATTATTTATACTGTCAAAATCTCCGTTTAATATAAATGATGAAAGCAGCGGTTTTGTCGGGTCAATATCAGCTCCTGCATTTGTTCTGTATATTCTGTAGCCTTCAAAATCCTGTCCAAGTGAAATAGGGTCAATGCTTCTTTCAGCATTGGCAGCCCAGTAGACCGTTACTTTGTTCTCCTGGTTGATAATTTTAGTTATCGGGTTGTTTGGAGGTGATGGCAGTAAATACCTGTCAAGGAAATTGTTTCCGTTGATATCTTCACCCGGGTCAAGCCTGCCGTTGCCGTTTTTATCTTCGCCGTTGTATGCCTTCTGGCACCAGTCAGCATGACTGCGAAGCTCTGCGCGCTGGTAAGTGGAGTCCCAGCTCTGCGGGTCATTGCCCGTTTTTTTAGCACAGATAATTCCGTAAACAACTTCCAGTGTATCTAAATAATTCAGTGTGGTGTATGGACCGTTTGATACCATTACAGACCTGTTTGAAGGCTGTTTTATCTGGCTGTTTATCGTTGCGTTCATCTTCACGCCATTGGTGAAGTAGCCGTTCATTTTACTGTACCTGCCAAGATTTGAACCGTCCGCATCAGTTAAAGGTGCGAAGTATGTCGGATCAACTGTATTGCGGAACTGCCATGAAACAAAATTTCTGCCCGTGGGTAAAGTATCAGCCATTGTTCTGCCGTAGGGAGTAGAACCGAGTATCTTTACTCCGATATAACTGTTCGTATATCCAACATCGCCCGTTGCGTCAAATTCATAACCCATGTTATAAAGTGAATCCCATCCGTTACCGCCTTTTGTATAGAATGATGAACCGCCGGGCCTGGTTATCTGTGTGTTTCTTACAACAAGGTCAGTCCACATTCCTGTAAATACGCTGTCTATCGGCGATGTATCGCCGCGGTAGCCAATATTTACTATGCGGTATCTCATTATTACGAAGAAATCAGCATATGGATAGTTCCAGCAGTAAGATGATTGAATTACTTTTAAGCCGAGCGGGTTATGATTTACTATAACCTGTCCGCCAATGGTCGTTGCAGTATCGGTATATTCGCAGATGAAATCCTGGTGTGATACTGCAAGGGGTGAATAAAACGGTGAGGTTAATAGTGAAGATCGTTGTGTAATTATCTGTCCTGAAGCATTAGTATATTCAAAACCCTCGCCGCGGTTGGCAGCTGATGCATCAATTGCTCCTGTTGTTACTCGGATGACCCCGTTCTTTTTGCCGCCTATCCATAAACCGCCGTCAAATAAGTGTTCTATCTGAGAGCCTTTGGGATATTCGCATGAAGGCTGCCCCGGCCATAATGTAAAACCGTGGCCTATTGTTCCGAAATTCGTTATGGTTAAACCGATATTGCCGACATTTGTGTAATGATTTATATCATCGTCGGCTATGGCAAATCCGTCATACAATATTATGCATGCTAGCAGGGTAGAAATGGAATATTTGATAATACGGCTAAGAAAAGAACCTGTAAAAATTCTCATTCAATAATTGTTATACCTTTTTTAGATGAACCGATGTGTGAACCCGCTATAGAGCGGGGCAGTAAATAACCCAAAATTTACTGTTGCAAAATAGGCAAATCACGCAAAAAAAGCAATTCTTAATTTATTAGTTTGCTTTTGTTCTGTTAAGGATTTTATGCAATTTAAGTTTAAAAATCAAAAAATCAGTTAAAGAAATGTTAAGTTCAAGTTAATATAGTTAAATAAATAACAGGCAGGCATTTAAGTTATTACAGTTGATTTACAAATTCAAACCCACATCAGTAAATATCGAATATTATCATTAAACAACAAACAGAAATCAACAATGGGGGTTCACTTGTCATTTTTCTTAATTTTAGAAATAGTCTTACCTGCGATCTTAGCCGGTTTATCCATATCTTTTAAAGCAAAATTAATTGCTTCTTTAATCAACGATTTCACTTTCGTATTCCTGTAGTCAGAAGGTGTTTTTATATTAATATGTCTTATTAAATTCCCTGTACCGGTAAGCAATTTGTTTGGATCTTTTAATAAAGTGCCTTTATTGAAACCAAGATTCAAATGATTAGTGTAGATAGGCAGCATGCAAAAAGCATCTGCAAGCTTATCAGTAACTGAAAACACTGCTGTTAACGCATGAGTATGGTAAAGCAATTCATTGCTTTGGGGGCATAGTTCCAGAATAAAATCTCTTGCATCACAAAACAGATCGATAACTTCAGGAACTTTTAAATCCAGTAATGCTTGAAAATCCGGATGTATTGGTCTTTTAGATTTAGACAATTGTAAAATATTACCGGTAAATTCTTGAATAACACAATTAATCCTTACTAATCTTTACCCCCAAAATCTTATCCCCCCCCTTTTGCAAAGGGGGGAGGAAAATTCTGCTCCAATGTTGTACGTAAATTGTTCTTTAATTTTTAGAACAACTGAAATCAACAATGGGGGTTGCTTCTAAATGCTTTCTTTGCGTCCTTCGCATGAAAATATATAAATCCTGATTGATTTCTCCCCTCTCCTGTTAGGAGAGGGGCAGGGGGGTGAGGTCTTAATGTCCTACTTCACCAGCTTCTTTATCTTCGGATTCTGCTCCAGCAGATTCAGTACATACTTTCCTAAAAAATCAAACTCCAGATTAACCCTGTCACCAGCCTTATATTTACCAAAAGATGTATTATTGTAGGTGTATGGAATAATAGCCACCTTTATATCGAAATAATTGCCTTTAGGCTTGGTAACTTCGGCAACTGTAAGACTCACTCCGTCAACCGCAATCGAACCCACATATATCACATACTTCGCATGGCGCTTATGTATTTTTATCCTGTATTCCCAGTTATCTGAATCTTCCTTCTTTACCGCCTTTATCTGCTTAACTTCTGTAATGATCCCGGTGTCATCAACGTGACCCGCAACAAAATGTCCGCCAAGCTTTTTATTCATGGTAAGAGAGCCTTCAAGGTTCACTTCGTCACCCGTGTTGAGCTCGCCAATATTTGTTTTCTTCAGTGTTTCATGCATGCTTACAAAATCAAACTCGGTTTTGCTTCTGGTTGTCACTGTATGGCACACTCCGTTGATACTGACGCTGTCAGATTTTGCCAGCTTCTTTCCCACCAGCTTGGATCTGACCCTGAATTTAAATCCCTCGTTAATTTTTGTCTTCTTAACGACTTTACCTTTTTCTTCTACTATTCCTGTGAACATAAATTTTATCCAGTCTCCGCATTGTTATGTTGAAATTTCTTTCAGTGTTGTCAGTCTGAGCGGAGTCGAAGACTGACTTAAATTATTACTATCTCTGATAAACTATTACCTGCAACTTGAAACCTGCAACCTGCAACCTCTTAACCCTCATCACTTTTTCAAATTCACCAAAATATCCCTGCCTGATGAATAATAACTTATATTTTTATATTCCCTGAATGCCTGCTTATTTTCAAATGCTGTAATACCTCTGCCCATTATATCAGGCGCAATAAATATCAGCAGCTCATCTGTCAGATCCGCTTTTAAGAACTCATTGTAAACATACGCGCCGCCTTCAACCAATATACTTGCTATATTAATTGCTGCCAGCTTTTTCAAAACATCCTTCAGGTCAAATTTCCCGTCCCTGGTTCTGCAAGGCAATACCATAACTCCTTTTTTCTGCAGTGATCTTATCTTTTTAATGTCAGATTCCATTGCTGAAATTAATATCGTTCTGCTGTCTTTATATCTGAATACATCGTAATTCAAACCAAGTGAAAGCTCTTTATCAAGAATTATCCTGTAGGGGTCCCTTCCGTTAACATCCCTTACATTAAGCTTAGGGTTATCATACCTTATAGTATTTGCACCAACCAGCACCGCATCATAAACTGAGCGCAGCCGGTGTACTATCTTTCTGGATTCTGTTGATGATATCCATTTCGAGCGGTACTTTTCATCCGCAATCTTTCCGTCGATTGTTTGCGCCGCCTTTAAAGTAACATAAGGCAGGCCGGTTGTCACATATTTAACAAAAAATTTATTAAGCTCAATTGCCTCCGGCTCCAAGACGCCCGTTATCACCTCAATGCCTGCCCGTTTAAGCTTCTTAACGCTTCTGCCCATTACTTCGTGGTAGGGATCCTTCATTGCGATAACAACCTTGCTGAACTTATGCTCAATTATTAGGTCACAGCAGGGGGGAGTCTTGCCAAAATGCGCGCATGGCTCCAGGTTTACATACAGCTCTGCCCCTTTTAGGTCTATCCCTTTTCTTAAAGCTGAGTTTACCGCGTTTCTTTCAGCATGCGCTTCGCCGAATTTTTTGTGGTATCCTTCGGCTGCCACTTTTCCGTTCTTAACAATAACACATCCCACCATCGGATTAGGCGAAACAGCCCCCGCACCCTTCAGCGCCAGCTCAAAACATCGTTTTATATATTGTTCGTCGTTACTCAATTAATTAAATTATATCAATTTTCACATCTTACATTGTTAATTAGTATAATACTCATCATTTTTCCATTGCAAAGGATTATAATAAATATATTTCCTCACATTCTCTAATTCTTCTTCATTCCTGATTATTCTATCATGAAATCTACTTTTCCATTTAAAATTTTCATTAAATTGGAGAATCCTTTTTGTGCACTTGCCTTTAAACTGGTTAATTATGGAACCAACCGAATCAGCATACATCTTAGCTTCTGTAGAGACGCCCCGCTGGGGCGTCTCCGGTTTTGAGTGACTGCTTTTCTTTGTAAGTGCAATTATTCCATGAAAGTGATTGGGCATTACCTGGTATTCATCAAGGATCACATTATTTCTTAATTCACATGTTTTTTTCCATTCTTCATCGACAATTTTGCCCGCTTCGTTTAATATCATTTCCCCGTTTAACACATTGCCAAAAAATATTTTCATTTTATAAGTATTGATCGTAATGAAATACAAACCAGAACTCGTATAATCCCACCCTTTTAATCTCGTGCTTTCAACCCTGTATTTGTTGTTAAATAATGTCATGTTGTTTGAGACGTGCCAGCGGCACGTCTATACAGAATTATATTGAAATATATTACATCTGTACAGACGCCCCGCTGGGGCGTCTAAAGTAATGTGATAAAATTAATTATATACTTTAAGCTTTATCTCAAAATTTCCTTTCTTTTTGAGACGTGCCACCATGCCTTCGGCTTGGCTTAGCGGCACGTCTATACAAAATAATATTGAAATATATTTTATCTGTACAGACGCCCCGCTGGGGCGTCTAAAGTAATGTGATAAAATTATTTATAAACCTTAAACAAATCTCAAAATTTCCTTCGAGTTTATTCCTTGTTATAGCTCGTCTCTACAGTTTCAATTTCAAACCTCCACAAGCTTCGTAAACAGATCCCTGTCATCAAGGTATCGCTTGATCATATCAAGGCTATCGACCTGGTTCGGCCAGTGGATAAGATCTTTTGCCAGCTCATACGATGCCCATTTATATTCTGAGTGCTCATCGCTAATCGTTACTTTTTCGTCCTCCACAATAGTTAAAAAAACAGGTGACATGCATATTTTATCAGAAATCGCAAGATAAAATGTGTTTATCCTGGGAATGCTGTATATCTTAGCAGGTTTTAAGCCTGTCTCCTCTTCAAGCTCGCGCAGCAATGTATCTTTTGTGTGTTCGTGTGATTCAATTGTCCCGGTTATCATCTGCCATATACCGGGGTAAATTTTGGCGTTCTCTGAACGCTTTAGCAGCAGGAATTTATCTCCCTCGTCAGTCTTCCTGCATATATGAAGCTCTATGTAATTGGTTACTATCTGCGGCAATTTGAACTTTTAATTATTGAAATTTTTATGTCTTTTCCTTTTGCGTTCAAGAAAATTACGAAGTAATTTTCGAAGTCCCGCTGAAAGCGGGATAACATTTCGCGATTTATTCTATAAAGTTGCTATTTGTTATTTGCTATTTGTTATTTGTTATTTTATCACCACCATTTTCTTCGTATCGGTAAACACATTTTTCGATGTATTCAACACATCAGCGGCAAAGATCCTGTAAATGTAAACTCCGCTTGCAAGACCCGCTGCGTCAAAATCAATTGTATATCTGCCTCTGTGGAAATTATAATCGGCAAGCACAGCAACTTCTTTGCCTGCAACATCATATACTGCCAGCTTTACATATGAAAGCGTGCCGATATCGAACGTAATGCTTGTTACAGGGTTAAACGGGTTAGGGAAGTTTTGCCCGAGTGAAAATGTCTCAGGATAAATTCCCTGGTTATTTGAAATCCCCGTTGTTTGCCACTGGTTGAATAAAACCTGCAGTGAATCGATCGGGTCCTTTGGTGAGGGAACTGTCTGCACATTCAGGTCAAGCCAGTATGGACCGCTCTGCGGATCAGTAGGCTTTGCTACTCTTATGAATGCCGAAATCGATGACCTGACAGGCTGACACCTAGTATCTGCGCCTATTACCTTTGCCCCCTGCAATGAAGCCATTAATTTTTCAGCCATTGTGCCGGGAGTGTTAACATACCTGCTGTACATTGAGTCCAGTATCTGTTGTCCAAGCAGTATATTTCCCTGTACTGTAAAAGTTGGACCCAGATTATGGTTTTTATAATTAGTGCAGTTTACACCTGTGTATCCCGCAGTTCTGACTGTATTACCGATAAAATCCGTAATACCGTACTGCCTGATAAACGGATTAGTGTCACGCGCAACCAGGGAATCAATTATTTGCTGCGGTGAAAATCCAAGGTTCATTAAATTTCTGCCAATTGCCTGGTTGGTTGCGTTATACTGTGCCTGTGTATGTATAACACCGCGGTTCGGATGTACATCGCTCAATATTATTGAGCCGGCAATGCATGATGCTCCCGCGCTGCCAACAAGTCCCGTTACCGGGTCAACTGCCGTTATAGAAAATGTATCCTGCGCCGTAATACTGCTGCTGATTGAATAAACAAATAAAAATAAAATAATTATAAACTTTTTCATACGTTATGTTTTTATTCTAATAAGCAAATTAATATTTTTTTGTTTAAGATGTTAGTTTAATATTTATCAAACCTATGTTTAAATATGTGATTGTGCTGTTTACATTTTTTTACAGCGTTAATTTTTTACGTTTTGGAAATTTACCGCATGTTTTGGTGTTCTATATATTACAAGATAAACCCAAATCACAAATTATTAAATAACAGGGAGCTGAAAAAATGAGAACGCACCAAGAAAACAAAGGGTCGGGTCCATTAATGAATGAGCACATTAATAAAGGCCGCACCCAAAAAAGGAAACCGGGATTAATGTTCGTTTTAACCGGGTTATTGCTCGCTGCTGTAATTGCCACCGGAACGTCTATTATCAGTTATGCTTTTACGGGATTGCAGGATGACCCATACGGCAAGCTGGTTGAACAGGTCGCCGGCGAAATTAACCTGAATGAGCAGCAAAAAACTGAAGTCATGAAAATTAAGAACGATCTGAATGCAAAGCTTGAAAACCGCAAAGTTACTCATGTAACCGGCGGTAAGGATATCGAAGCCCTCTTCAGGGCTGAGCAGTATGACAGGAACGAAGCTATGAGAATTGCTAACTTACAGGATTCCGAAAACAGGGATCTTGCTGTGTATATGGTTGATGAGCTTGAAAAGCTGCATAGTTTAATGACATCTCAGCAAAGAAATGATGCTGTTGATAAGCTGAAATCATTATACAAGCAGATGAAAAACTTCAGATAAAGCATTGTATTTTAGTTTTTCAGATTAAAAATTTCGTTCGTATGAGTGGAGCCGAAGGCGGATTATTTCAGAATTTTACGGGGTTGTTTCAGAATTATTGGGAAAATTTTAAGGTATTTTCCATCAATTAATTCATGGAACAACCCCTTTTTTTGTAACATTTATTTACAGTATAATTACAATAAAATCATAATATTTGTGAGTATAAGAAGTAAATTTGTATAAATTCTGAAGTAAAAATTCATACGTCAAATAAAATATTTGCCGTAGCAAAAGGAGCAAAAAAATAATGTCAGATATGAATACATTCAACAATCCGCCGGAGCTGAATGACCAGCTTTCATCTTCATCAAAAAACCAAAAGAATAAAAAAAGCAGGAAGACTATTATAATCAGCGCGGTATTAGTGCTTGTTATAATCACCGGTATTGCCGGATTTGGTTTTGCCAAAGGATATTATGATAAACACAGGCCTCACGGTCCGCTTGGTATGATCATGGAAATGGCTTTAAGGGATCTTGATCTCACAGAGCAGCAGAAAAACGAAGTGATGAAGATTAAAGAAGAGATACAGCTTAAGATGGACAGCAAAAAAACCGACAGAAAAAAAGATATGGGTGAAATGATGGAAATGTTCCGCGGCGATACTTTTGATAAACAGAAAGCGCTTGATATGATGAAACAGCATGACGCTGAGCGCGATGAAATGCGTAATTTTATGCTTGACCAGACAGCCAGGTTCCACAGTATTTTAACACCTGAACAAAGAAATAAAGCCGTTGATAAAATGAAAGAGTTCCATGAAAAAAGAAAAGAACGCAAAGATAAACGGGACCGGGAAGACGGTAAACAATAAATAATTAGTAGTGGGTTGGTTTGAAAATTCATTTTCATTAACATGATTTTTTAATTATCTGTAGCCGCAGCCTTCAGGCTGCGCCCTAAATTCACAGGCTAAAGCCTGCGGCAGCTTCATTAACGTAATTTTTTAAATTATCTGTAGCCGCAGCCTTCAGGCTGCGCCCTGAATTTGCAGGCTAAAAGCCTGCGGCTGCGGTAAAACAACCAACTACCTGAATTTAATTAAAGTATTTTTAGATAGAAACTCTGTTTAATGATATGTATTTTTAAAGTATTGGGGGAGCATCAGAGATTTTCTTAAAAGTAATTTGTCATTCCTGCGAAGGCAGGAATCTTTAAAAAGTGTTCGTTTTTTTACAATACTTACTTTTCAGAAATCTTCCGGTATTCCCCTTTTATTTGCGCCAAAAAATGAAGGTAATTAGAAAGATCAATTAATATAATATGTCCAAATCGATACTTATAATAGATGATGATAACAAGCTCAATGAGCTGCTCGAGGAATACCTCGGTAAGAACAATTTTATCACTACGGCGGTCGAAAATCCGAAGGATGGCCTTGTCAAGTTAAAGAACAACCACTATGACCTTATCATACTCGATGTCATGCTTCCTGATATGGACGGCTTTGAAACTGTTAAGCAGATAAGAAAAGACCACGAAACCCCCGTTGTGATGCTGACCGCAAGGGGAGAGGTTACCGATAAAGTTGTTGGGCTTGAGCTTGGCGCTGATGATTACCTTCCAAAACCGTTTGAGCCGCGTGAGCTGCTTGCAAGGATACAATCAGTGCTGCGCCGCAGCGAGCTTAAGCTGAAAAAAAATGAAAATATCCTGCTAAAGGACCTGGTTGTTGACCCCAATAAACGCTCAGCTTCATACCACGGAAAAGATATGGAGCTTACTTCAACTGAATATGAGCTGCTGCTGCTTTTCGTTAAGAATAACGGCAAGGTGCTCTCACGTGATGAGATCATGCAGAACACTCGCGGAATATCATGGATGAGCTTTGACCGCTCAGTTGATGTTATGGTTTCACGCCTTCGTAATAAGTTCAAATCGCTTGGCAGCAAAAAGGATAAGGAACAGGTAATTAAAACCGTGCACAGCATCGGTTATATGTTCTTTTTAGACGAGGTGAAAAAATAAAATGCGGAGCATTTTTAATTGAAATTTAAAACACCCAACTTATCGATATTCCTGAAGCTGATACTGGTAGTTTTTGTATTCGGTATTTTACTGAATATAATTGTGCTCTTTGTATTCGAAGCAACCTCAGATAAAAAGCCTAGAAAGTTCCTTCGTGATTTTTCACGGCGAATGGAGCGCCATTTGGTTTATGAAATCGGCATACCGCCTGATACCGTTAAAGCCAAACAGATATGCGATGACCTCGATATTGAAATGAGATATATCGGCTCACCCTATAACTGGTCATCAAATGATGAGCTTCCTGATATTAATGCAATATTAAGCGATCCGGGTGACAGGGCGCGTTTTGATGATAATGAGTCCATTATAGCTCACCATGATGGCGAGCCGTATTCAGTCATCAGATTCCCGCAAGGTGTATTTGTGATAAAACCTTTTAACCCCCAGCTATTTAAACCTGAACGTGCAATTTTAATGCTGATTTTATTTATCAGCGTAATTATTGTAATTCTTTATTTCCTTCTGCGCAGCCTCTTCAGTCCGCTGAAGGACCTCTCTGCTGCTGTGGTAAGCATTGGCGAAGGCAACTATGATGTGAAGCTGCCAAAAGGCAGGAAGGATGAGCTTGGCGAACTTGCCGATTCAATCGGCGTAATGTCTGATAAGATCAACAGCTCTATTAAGAATAAGGAACAGCTATTGATAGATGTATCACACGAGCTGCGCTCGCCGCTTACGCGCATTAAGCTTGGACTCGAAGTTGGCTCATCAAAAGAAAAGATAGAAGAAGATGTGCTTGAAATGGAGCGTATGATAACCGGGCTGCTTGAAAATTACCGCGCTGATTCAGGGTTCAACCATATCAAGCCTGAAAAGGCTGATGTTACAGAGCTTCTGGATGAGACCATCGCTGAATATGATGAGAACTCCCGGCTGAAGTTCACAAATCCCGCTAAGGAAATATACTGCAATATCGATATGGATAAAATGCAGGTGGTCTTCAGGAACCTCATAGATAATGCGCTGAAGTATTCACAGAATGATGTAATAATAAGTATCACCGAACAAAAAGGCGAAGCCTTCATCAGCTTTAAGGATACCGGCAGCGGAATTCCGGAAGAAGATATTAAAAATATCTTTGAGCCCTTCTACCGCGCTGATAGGTCCCGTTCACGCCGCACGGGCGGCTTCGGACTTGGACTTTCCATCTGCAAAAAAATTATCGATGCGCATAAAGGCGAGCTGAATATCACAAGCAAGCTGAATGAGGGCACCGAAGCTATAATAAAACTCAGAACAGTTTAAAATATCTCACCCTGAGTGTTTCGACGGCCTCAGTAGTGAGTCAAAGGGTATTCAAACAATCCTTGTCGTGCTGAGTCCCGCAAAAAATTTTGCGGGATAAACTTCGTCGAAGCACATTTTTTCCCTCCTCTTCGAAACAACAGTCTTGTTTTAAGCGGGGGAAATCACTCCGCGGGAGTGACAGGAGGAGCCGCTTTTAGAAAATAGCCACGGTCTTTAGACCGTGGGCAGCGTACCTCCACTCAAATATGGGCTTTAGCCCCTAACATTTTTAAAACAACAAAATAAAGAGCGCCTACCGGACGCCCTTTTTTCACTGCATGATATTTAATCCTGTAATTAACCCAATAAAATTTTAATTTTCTTTCTTTAGCAGATTCAAAGCTTTGTTGAATGATTCAACACTGTCTATTGTAATTTCATCATAAGCATTTTCCCAGAAAACCCTGCCGTGTGTTCCGTGGAACTGGTTAAGCAGAAGTGTCGAGCGGTTCTTGAAAGCCGAAAGTATTTTTGGAATATACTTTTTCGGGTTATCAAGCGCCTGGGAATTATCTATCATAATTATTCCGCTGAATGTATCAGGAGTTATGGAGTAATCGCCAAGTATACAGATCGGGAATTTCCCCGGCAGCTCTTTCCAAGCTTTAATTACAATTTTTCCTTCAAGCTTCTCGCGGAACTCATCACCTTCAGCTACACCAAAATACCCGCTGCCGGCACGCGGCTTAAATGATACGTAACACAGCGTATATTTGCTGAACCCAACAGGCGTTAACCCGCTGAGAAATTTATATATGAATATGTTCTTTTGTACAGTCTGAAGCATTGAATGTTTGATTGTTATTTCAACAAATATAAAGTTCAGCTACAATAATTCCCTAACCGAAATCTGGTATATTAAATAACGCCAAAATCGGCTTTTTCATGAAATTTCTAATGTATTTGGGTTATGAAATTAGTTAAATACTATAACATACACAAATTACATTTTTAGGCTTATAATATTGAGCCCATAGATTAAGATCTAAAGTAGTTTACTATTCCGTTTGATTCATCAGATTTAAATTCTCATCATTCTTATCTTATTAATAAATTATTTAATCCGTATATATCCGCTTCATCCGTTTCATCAGTGTTCCATTCTTCAAAGAAAAAAATTTAAATTTTATCTTTCCCTGTAAAAGCATATCCACGCGTCATTCCCGCGAAAGCGGGAATCCAGACATAAAGTTTTTTTCAGAGCAAAATCTATGAAATACGAAACTCAAATCTGAACATTTATTTAAATTTTATCTTTCCCTATAAAGCCATATCTTTGCCTGTTAAAATAAATTAACAAAAATACCCCGCTGCAGGTCTTGTGACCTGCAGCTAAAAAAAATTATGAAGATCAGACTAATTTTATATTGCTTATTTTTTATTGGTTCAATTCTCCTCACCTCCTGCTCAAAAAAAGAAACCTCTGAAAATATTTTCAGGTATAACGAAGCGCAGGGGATAGAAAATCTTGACCCCATTATGTGCAGCAACTTTGCTGCCGGCTGGCCGCTGCAGCAAATGACCGAAGGTCTTCTGGAATACTCCCGTGAAATGAACCTTGAGCCAAATCTTGCTTCATCATACAAAATATCAGATGACGGACTGACCTATACATTCACAATCCGCAAAAGGGTTTTCTTCCACGATAACCAATGCTTCCCGGACGGAAAAGGCAGGGAAGTGAAAGCCTCTGATTTCAAATACTGCTTTGAGCGTGTGTGTGACCCATCCACCAAAACACGCGGGGCATGGCTTTTCCGCGATAAGGTTAAAGGCGCACTTGAGTTCATAACATCAATCAAAGAAAAACACAACAACGTAAAAGAAATAACGGGCATCCAGGCGCCGGATGATACAACGCTTATCATTACGCTCACAAAACCGTTCGCGCCGTTTTTGAGCATACTTACAATGCCGTATTCATTTGTTTACCCCAAAGAAGCCGTTGAGTTCTACAAAGATAACTTCGGCTATAACCCGGTTGGCACGGGACCCTTTAAATTCGTTAAGTGGGAAGTTGACCGCGAGCTTGAAATGACAAAAAATCCCAATTACTGGAGCCTGAATAAAGCAGGCAAGCCGCTTGTATATCTTGATGGCATCAAAGTAAGCTTCATCAAATCCAGTGAAACCGCATTCCTCGATTTCCAGCAGGGAAGGTTTGAATACTACGAACCTTCTCCCGAAGTATTAAGCCAGATAACCGATGAAACCGGAGCGCTTAAGCCTGAATACACAAAGGAGTTTGAGCTTATCAAACAGCCATGGCTTAATACGGTTTACCTTGGAATACAGCTTGATAAAAATGTACCCGGCGGAAAGAACAACGTCCTTTCAGATAACCGCAAGCTTCGCCAGGCGATAAACTACGCCATCGACCGCCAGAAAATTATCAGCTATGTGCTGAAGTTCCGCGGCACACCCGGGGTTAACGGACCCATCCCGCCCGGCATGCCGGGCTATAACAAAGAGCTCAAAGGCTACAGCTTTGATCCTGCCAAAGCCAAACAGCTCCTCAGCGAAGCCGGTTACCACGATGGAAAAGGATTAACGCTTAAGCTTGTGGTATCAAATGATGATACACAGAAGCTTATTGGGGAATCAGTGCAGGCGCAGCTTCGCGATCTTGGAATAGATGCCCAGCTTGATTTTATGCAGGCATCAACCATGCGCTCATCACAGGTCGGGGGAGAGCTTAACTTCTGGCGCGGCAACTGGGGCGCTGATTATTTTGACCCCGAAAACTTCATGGCGCTTTTTTACAGCAAAAACCACTCACCGGCCGGACCCAATTACACGCATTATCAAAACATGGCGGCTGATTCATTATATGAGCTTGCAATGCGCCTTACCGATTTTAACACCCGCGCAAAACTTTATAACCAAATGGAAGAGATCGTGCTCGAAGATGCGCCATGGGTAATTTTATATTACAACCAGGTTGTTTATTTAAAGAGCAAAAAGGTCCGCGATATGTATATCGATGGCCTCAACACCATCATCCTCAAATCCGCCAAGATGCAGTAATTGACTCTCCCCCTGGCAGGGGGAGCAGGTCTATGACTCTACCGAGTCTTTGACTCGTGGAGAGGGGGTCACAAGAAAAATAAAAATTTTGCCTCTGTATAGACGTCCCGCTGGGACGTCTGCTTTTGATGAATGAATAAATCCAGGCGGACAAGCCGCACCTGCTGCAGAAGCCCATAATAATTTTGCGAGCGGAGGGAATTCCAAATGAGTCGGTAGCATTGTAAAAAATCGTCTAGATGTAGAAGAGCACTGCGTGACTTCACTCCGCTTCGCTTCGTTCAGAATGACAACACATGTTCTTGTAATCTATACGTAAGCTTTAATCCATGTCATCCTGAGTCCCGCAAAAAATTTTGCGGGATAAACTTCGTCGAAGGATCTAGACGAAAATTGTTGTAGAAACGTCCCGCTTGGTCAAGCCAGCGGCATTAGGGGAGGTCTGCTTTTGATGAATAAATAAATCCAGGCGGGCAAGCCGCGCCTGCTGCAGAAGCTTTGCTAGCGAAATCGTAGGGCAAACATAGTCACTCTCCCCCTTGCAGGGGGAGTTGGTCTATGACTCTACCGAGTCCTTGACTCGTGGAGTGGGGGTCACAAGAAAAATATATAAATTGCAAGCGAAAGCGAAGCAATCTCATTAATCACTAAAACTCCTCAAACCCAAACCAACTTCCCTGAATACTTAAGCAATTGATTTTTTCATTGCTATTTGTTCTTTGTTATTTGATATTTGAAAAGAGGGTGGCGCAAATCATACATAAGCGCGGAGCATATCATTGTTCCCATGTGTGTGATTTGCGCTATTTTTGTTTTAGGGTTTTATTAGAAATTACTTTTTTCTAAATTTGATATTACCATTAATTTATATAAAATGAGGACTAACTATGTCCCTTGAATCTGCATACAGCTTAATTGAAAAACTTGTAAACGATTTTAACGCCAACGAAAAACATTACCTGGCCTCTGATTACTCTGAATCCCAGGCAAGGCTTGATTTCATAGATAAGCTGTTCATTGCCCTGGGATGGGACGTAAACCATGAACACCAGAAAAATCCTTACGAGCAGGAAGTAAAAGTAGAACGCCGTGTAAAAGATAAAGAAACCCAAAAACGCGCTGATTACGCTTTTTTCCTTTCACCAAATTACCGTGACCCCAAATTTTATGTTGAAGCTAAAAAACCCTCCCGCTCACTTGCCAATCCATATGATTCCTTCCAGGCGATACGTTACGGATGGAATGCCCAAACTCCGCTTGTTGTCCTCACTGATTTCGAAGAATTCCATATTCTGGATTCACGTTATAAGCCTGATATAAAATATACCAAAGAACGGAAAGTTTTAAGCTTCCATTACACTGAATATACCGATAAGGAAAAATTCTCTAAGCTGTATTACCTCTTTTCCCGTGAAGCGGTTGAATCAGGCTCAATAGAAAAATTTGCCGAAACAATGCCGAAGCCGCGCGGCAAAGCCGTGCAAAAAGGCTTGTTCCCCGGTTCATACCAGAGCATTGATGAATCATTCCTTGAAGAGCTCGATGAGATCAGAAATACCCTTGCCCGCTCTTTCAAAAAGAAAAACCCCGCGCTTACAAGTGAAGAATTAACCGAGGCAACCCAGCGGACAATTGACCGCCTTGTATTTATCCGTTTCCTCGAAGATATGCTGATAGAAGGCGAGCATCATATAAGCACATATGGAGATAAAGGCACAGCATGGGGTGATTTCATTGCTGACTGCCGCTCGCTCAATGCTAAGTATAACGGTATCGTATTTAAAGAGCATTTCATCGATCGACTCCCACTTAACAATGGGGAAATACAAAGGGGGTCTAACACAGCAATTGTCCCTGATGACAAAGACTTTGAGGATATTTGCAAAGAGCTTTCTCATATTAACTCGCCGTATAACTTTAACTCGATCCCGATTCACATATTAGGCAGCATATATGAGCGCTTCCTGGGTAAGGTAGTTCACGCTACAGATAAACGTGTTACCATTGAAGAAAAACCCGAAGTTCGCAAAGCCGGCGGCGTTTATTACACTCCGCAGTATATTGTCCAGTATATTGTTGATAACACTGTAGGCAAGCTTATCGAAGGTAAAACACCTGCTGAAATATCAAAGCTTAGGTTTGCCGATATTTCCTGCGGAAGCGGTTCATTTTTAATTACCGTTTACGATACTCTTCTCAGGTATCACTCAAAGTATTACCAGCTAAACCCTAAGGAAGCAAAAGCTGACGGCTGTATTTTCAGTAATGGCTTGTGGGTACTTTCACTAAAACAGAAAAGGCAGATTCTCCTTAATAATGTTTACGGAGTTGATATTGATCACCAGGCAGTTGAAGTAACCCAGCTTTCACTTTATTTAAAGCTGCTTGAAGATGAAACCCTTGCAACTGCAAACGAAATGCAGGCAATGTTTAAAGAAAAGATCCTGCCTGACCTGAGCAAAAATATTATCTGCGGTAACTCATTAATTGGTACTGATATTTATACAAACGACGCTCCCCTCCTTGCCAAGGAGGGGTGGCGCGAAGCGACGGGGTGGTCTGAAGAAGAAGAAAAGAAAATTAACGCAATGAACTTTGAAGATGCCTTTCCTGCTATTATGAAAAATGGTGGATTTGATGCAATTGTTGGTAATCCGCCGTATGTTAGAATTCAAATTTTCAAAGAAACCACACCCAAAATTGCAGATTATTTGAAAAAATATTATCTTTCAGCCAAATCGGGCAATTATGATTTGTATGTAGTTTTTATCGAAAAAGCTATATATAGCATTAATCAAAGAGGGTTAACTAGTTTTATTGTGCCTAATAAATTTTTTACTACTGACTATGGAGAAAATATTCGAAAATTCATATATGCAGGTAATCTTCTAAATACAATTTTGGATTTTAGACAACAACAAATATTCGTAAATGCAACTACTTATACGTCAATTATAGTTTTGCAAAAAAAGAGCACAAACTCATTTAGGTTCTCTAAACCAAGTGTTTCGAATTTAAGAGAGGATAAGATTGAATACATTACTTATGATATTTCAGAAATAGGTACTGAATGGGAATTCGAAAATTTAAAATTCAAGAGCATTATTGAAAAATTAGAATTAAATACAACAGAATTATTACAGTTACCTTGTGAAATAAGTAGGGGGTCATCTTCGGGTAATGATAAGATCTTTATGCTTGATGAATCGGAATTTACAAAAAATAACATTGAAGCAGAAATCAGTAGGGTCCCAATATTTGCAACAGACTTCAAAAGATATTTATTCAACCCTATAAATACATTTAGGATAATTTTTCCATATTATTTCATAAATGATGGTTTTGAGTTAATTGGTGAGGCTGAATTGAATGAAAGATTCCCAAATGCATACAAGTATTTAATACAGAACAAATTGCAGCTAAAAAAGAGAAAACAATTCAAAGAATGGTATAGTTATAGCGCTCCTAGAAATTTGAAATTGCATGAAAACTCTCAAATCCTAATTCCTCTTTTGGCAGAGAAAGGATCTTTTTCGCTAATATCGGGCAATTCGAAATATTGTTTGATGGCAAGCGGAGGTTTTAGTATTACTGTTTTAAATCAGAATTATTCAGAGAAATACGTATTAGGTCTTATTAATTCAAAGTTATTATTTTGGTACCTGAGAAATATAAGTAATATTTTCAGGGGCGGGTGGGTTACATGTACAAAACAATATTTTGGAAGGTTAAAAATTAAGAATATTAAGGATGAAAATAAAAACATCTATTATGCTATTATTGAGAATGTTGATAATTTGATAAAAACCAAATCAGTTTTAAACCGAGTAAACACAGACAAAGATAAAACCTTTTACGAAAATAAGAGCAACGCACTTGACCGCCAGATTGACCGGTTGGTTTACGAGCTTTACGGCTTAACCGAAGAAGAAATAAAGATTGTTGAGGGGGATTAAAATAGAAATTGAAACAATATTACAATATGGAAAAAATTAAAAACATTCTTTTGAAATCTTGTTTAAGCTTTTTCTTGTTTCTATTTATTTGCACTCTCTCAAAATGTACGAAAGATGATTCATTAAAGGAGCGCGAATTAAACTTAAAAGAAAAAGAATTAAATATTAGGGAAAAAGAGTTAGTTGAGAAAGAGAACACTACGGACAAAGTAGAGCGAGATAATAAAAGTAGTAAAGAAGAAAATCAGAATAAGCGGAAATTACAATACCTCTTTTCATCTAATGGCGGTCTTGTCGGTTACTTCAATGACGGAACTGTTGTCGGTTGTCCAAGATGTGACTTAACAAGAGAAAACGTAAAGAACTTATACAAGCTAAAATCAAATGGGTCTTTTACTGTTAATATCGATGGAACATTAAATGTAAAAGGTTCAAGTAAAGTTGACCCAAAGTCAGAGGATGGCTGGGTAATGATTAATTATAAATGGTTGGTAGAAGTAGAGTGAATAATCAAAAAAAAAGAATTTTTATAAACTAAACATAATCGGGAGGTTAAAATGTTAACACCAATGTTAAAACAAGTTAAAGAGAAATTAGATAAAAAAGGATATACCAAAAGAACGACTACTGAAGATAAATTATTAAAAGAGTTAGAAGAGATTGATAAGAGCAAAGATCTGTCAGAAGGTTTTAATAAATTGGGTAAATCTTTCTCTTTTACAGGGGGTGAAGTAGATAAATGCCCCTGTTGTGGGAGATAATTATGGAAAAAGGTGCATTTATAGTTTCACAACATAAAGAATTTCCTAAGGAGATTTTATTTAATATTACTGAAAATATTCCTTCAAGCAATCAACTCATTTTGAAAGGTGATATTGAGAAAGCATTGGTTGTGTTACAAAATATCTTTAAAGATGATAATAAATCTTATATGCAATACTTTTTTCAAATCCTTTCTCTAGCACAAGCTGGTTTAGCTGGTGCTAATGCAAATCCAGTAGTTGCTTTACAAGCATTGGCCAATTTGAAATATGATATTGTTGTTAAAATGAGTGGAATTATTAAAAATAAATATATGATAAAGTTGGGTATTTACTCAATAGCATTTTGCTTATTTTTTGTATTAATTTCATTTGTCAGTTATTACAATAATTGGTCTTCAACCATTTATCTAATATTGATTGCTAGTTCAATGCCTGGTGTTTGGTTGTCATTTGGAGCAAGGAAAACACAATTAAGTTTTGAAAACCTGCATATCATAGAAGAGGATAGACTAGAGCCAGTTATTCGACTTTCATTTGCGGGCTTGTTAACACTAATTATTGGTTTACTTTTTAGTTTAGGTGTTGTAAACATTGAATTGGGTAGTATTTCTACAGTTGATATAAATTCTGATTTCCGAGTTACAGTTTTAATTGGTTTGCTTTGTGGATTTAGTGAACAGGTATTATCGGAAAAAGTCAAAAAGTATGCTGTTGAACTATTAAAGAATTAATAAAAGTTTTTTAAAAAAGTGAACTTTCTAATTTTAAATATTTCATTTATAGCGTCTAAAAAGTTGCAGTAAATACAATAAAAAACCCCTCAAATGAGGGGTCTAAATTGAGGGTGAGTGCGCGGTAGGCTAGACACTGAGGGAACCACCCTCAGCCGTTTTCTACTATACCCCAACTTTTTAGGTTGGGTTGCCCTCTATAATCTTATGTTTTCTTTCGGCTTTCTGTTTTTCGTTGGTTAGACTCGCAGTTTTCCTTTTTCGAAGTTCCTAAAGACGACGTTTGCACCATATTGGTGCTTTCATCCTGAGGATTGTTTCAAAATTAGATTACCCAGAGAATATCATTATCACTGACTGTGCAGTAGATATTCACCGTGTTGTATCCATAATATTATAGAGGCACGCCGCCCTCAAAAATGTTTCTAAACATAAGAAACTCCTTTCGAGGGACATTATGCCCTTAATAAAATATACTAAATATTATTTAAAAAACAAATAACAAAGTACATAATTCACCGTTGTTGGTGCCTGTGTTGCTTTCTAAGGTTCTCACCAACGTCTATTAACCATGGCGCATTTCCGGCATTGTACGTAATTGTTACAGATCGAATCACTGATTCGGGCAAGCGAAACGGCGTTTAGCTTTACAAAAAATAACTTTAACCCTTCTTTATTCCTCTGTGCTCTTTGTGTCTCTGTGTTAGCAACTATCAATCTGCCGCCATTTCCCCGTCGTTTGTGCCTGCCTCAAAACGAATACATATTTCTACTATGCCGGAGTCAGTCCATAGGCCGCCAGGGCTTTTTTTACCACCCCACAGTGTTTTATACATAACCGCGAAGCGGTGCTATTATTGTAACCTTAGATCCAAAAAATAATTTAACCCGGAACGGGTGACATTATTTTCTTTTCATAATTTCACCCTTTCAGGGTTCACCAAAAAAGCAACAACCAAAATCTACAAAAATTCCACCCCTTCGGGGTTAAAAAAACTTTCTGTCCATGCAGAATCCCTGACTTTATGTTCTCAAAAGGTGGACTCTGCGGGCATAGGTCACCCCAATTTTCCCCCTTGACATATATTATACGCATATATTATATTTGCCATATATGCAAACAGCATATATATTTTATTCCTCAAAATACCTTTTAAAAACATTAAATTCCAAACTAACCCGTATAAAATATGCCAAAAAAATTCAATAAGGAGCTTCACGAAGACGTTAACACCCTTAAGCTGGTTTATGAAAACAATGACCCTGATGATTTCCGCACCGTATTTAACGGCACGCTTAAAAAACATAACATCTCGCGCGCCACGCTGTACCGTGAGATCAATAAAAAAATCCCGGGTATGTATAAAACCTTCAACCGCAAATCGGTACAATGCCCCGTTTCAAACCGTGATCTGAAGCTGGTATCAGAGCTTAAGGAAAAGGGCAAAACCTACAATGAAATGCGGGAAGCGCTTTCGCTTGAGTTCGGTTTCAGCTATTCAGCCCAAAGGCTTAAAAAAGTTTTAGGTATGCTGGATGAGCTTAAAAATAGAAGCTCTCATTTGCCGGCAGTTACCGCGGGTGAGCACACGGAGGCTGTAAGCACAAAGCACGGGGCAGGGCAGCCAATTGAATTTGACGGCGATATCAGGAAGTTGTTCCTGGATATAGCTTTATATGATAAGCTTGGTGATGTAGATCACATTGAAATAAATCTTAAAGGTAAGTTATGCAAAGTCAGTTCGCCGCTTGTAAAAGGATGTATAAACAGGATGTCACTCTCGGCGGGACACGGCGGCAAATCCGTGCCTGAAATTATAAAGTATAATGTAGAGCAGGTATTGCTTCGTGAAAGCGAGAACTACAAGAACGGAATGTATATAGCGCCGGTTGGCGTGCGCCAGCTTGTATTGGCATGCAGAACCCTTGAAGCCGCAGCTGAAGCTGCCAAAAAGCGTCCGCGGGGCGGTTATGATATGGATGCGGTATATGCGGCAGTCGCCAAGTTTTCACCCCGCACACCGCGCGATGTCGTTGCCCGCTTTTTGAAAAAATACATTGAAGGCGATTCCGCGCCTGCTGCAGAAGCCGAATGAATAATCTTTTGCTTTTTGTAGAGACGTCCCGCCTGGTCAAGCCAACGGCATGATGGGACGTCTGCTTTTGATGAATATAAATCCAGGCGGGCAAGCCGCGCCTGCTACTGCTGCTTTGCGAGTGAAACCGAAAGACAAATATAGTCACTCTCCCCCTGACAGGCCGAAGGACTGGCTCTGCCATGTGGGAGCAGGTCTATGACTCTACCGAGTCTTTGACTCGTGGAGTGGGGGTCACAAGAAAAATATAAATTTTGCGAGCGAAGCAATTTTGTCGCCCTGAGCGAAGTCGAAGGGCATTTCAATGAAAACAGATGCATTGTAAAATATCGTCTGGATGTAGAAGAGCACTGCGTGACTTCACTCCGCTTCACTGCGTTACGCTTCGTTCAGAATGACAACATTTTGAGACAACATCAACAATTCCCGTATTACAGACTAAAATCAAGAAATCTCACATGTCTCATTTATACTAAAAAATCAGCACCGGTGAGAAACTTCGCAAAAACTAACCAGTATCAATGAAAATACATAAAAATAAATTATTAACCCGAAATGTGAGACAAATGAGACAGCCTTACAAGCATTATTTCATCAAATTTAACCTATTTACTCTAATTTCGCACTTTCAAGTTTCTGAAATTTTGCATATATTTGTAATCTTAACTAATTATAAATCAATAAAACATATCATTTTTAGCATAAATGGCAGAAAATCAGCAGAATAAGGGCAAGATCGTTCAGATTATCGGTGTTGTGCTTGATATCGACTTCTCAGGCGGAAGGTTACCTGAGATCTACACAGCTTTACAGATCCCAAGGAAAAATACAGACGGAACAGATGATGTATTAATAGCGGAAGTTCAGCAGCATTTGGGCGAGGACAGGGTAAGAGCTGTATCAATGGATACAACAGATGGTTTGGTAAGAGGCATGGATGTAATTGATACCGGCGCTCCTATCACAATTCAGGTTGGACCTGAAGTACTCGGAAGGTTAATGAATGTGACCGGCGACACTATCGACGGGCTTGAACCGCTGAAAACAAAAAAGACCCTTCCTATTCACAGGGCTGCTCCCACGCTTGATGAGCTTTCAACACAGAAGGAAATACTTGAAACAGGTATTAAGGTTATAGATCTTTTAGAGCCTTACACCAAGGGCGGTAAGACCGGACTTTTCGGCGGAGCAGGTGTAGGCAAAACGGTTCTTATCCAGGAGCTGATAAATAATATTGCGACATTCCACGGCGGTTACTCAGTATTCGCAGGAGTGGGCGAGCGTACAAGAGAAGGTAACGATCTCTGGCGCGAAATGAAGGAATCAGGCGTTATCAATAAAACATGTCTTGTGTTCGGACAGATGAATGAGCCGCCCGGAGCGCGTCAGCGTATCGGGTTAACAGGCCTCACAGTTGCTGAATACTTCCGCGATGAAGAAGGAAAAGACGTACTTCTCTTTGTGGATAACGTATTCCGTTTCACACAGGCAGGCTCTGAAGTATCAGCGCTTTTAGGACGTATGCCTTCAGCGGTAGGTTACCAGCCAACACTTGCAACAGAGATGGGTGCCCTGCAGGAGAGGATCACTTCTACAAAGAAGGGTTCTATCACATCAGTGCAGGCTATCTACGTTCCCGCTGATGACTTGACAGATCCGGCGCCGGCAGCGGTGTTCTCGCATCTTGATGCTACCACAGTACTCGACAGGAAAATTTCCGAGCTTGGTATTTATCCTGCTGTTGACCCGCTTTCATCAACATCGCGTATTTTGGATCCGCTTGTAATTGGTGAAGAGCATTACCGCGTTGCGCAGTCAGTAAAAGAAGTATTGCAGAAATATAAAGATCTCCAGGATATCATAAATATTCTCGGTATCGATGAGCTCTCAGATGAAGATAAGCTTGCGGTTCAGAGAGCAAGAAAAGTACAGAAGTTCCTTTCACAGCCGTTCTTTGTTGCTGAACAGTTCACAGGCTCAAAAGGAAAGTATGTGAAGATCGAAGAATCAATTAAAGGATTCAAAGCTATAGTTAGCGGTGAGTGCGACGATGTTCCTGAAAACGCATTCTATATGGTAGGTAATTTGGAAGAAGCACTGGAGAAGGCAAAAACTTTATAACAGATGTCAGATAGTTTGATACACTTGGAAATTGTAACACCCGGCAAAGTTGTATTTGCAGGGGATGTAAAAAGCTTCACAGCTCCGGGAATTGAAGGAATGTTCCAGATACTTCATAACCATGCCCCTTTTATCTCAACAATTATTCCGGGACCGGTAAAATTTGTTTTGGCTGGCGGCGAGACCAAAAACTTCGTGACCTCAGGCGGCACTGTAGAAGTGCATGCCAATCATATCACGATGCTGGCGGAATCTCTCGTGCCGGTTGAAGATATCGATGTAGCTGCCGCTGAAAAAGAACGCGCAGAAGCAGAGCGTATCCTGGAATCCAAAGAACCGGGCCTTGATAAAGAAGCCGCAAAGCACGCTTTGCAAACCGCAAAAGCGAAAATTAAGGCAGTAAGTGCATAAAAATTAGTTTTTTGTTTTATCGTGTTTTTGCAGTAATTTTTTGATTATATTGCGGTTTATCAAAATTTGATCTTTAATATAAGTTTTAAACAATTTAAGTTTTAAGGCAGGGCCGGTAGCTCAGTGGTAGAGCATCTCCCTTTTAAGGAGAGGGTCGGAGGTTCGAGACCTCCCCGGCTCACATTTTTTTTATACTAAAGTATTATTATTAATAATAAATTAGTATATTTGCATAGTTTAAATCCGGGCATTTTGTCCGGATGTATTAAAGGGCGTTGATTTTCGTAGTTTTTAACGCTGAATTAAGTACTTAGAAAGGAGGAGAAGCCGAATGCAGAAAGGTAAAGTAAAATGGTTTAATGCTGATAAGGGATTTGGATTTATAACTGGTAATGATGGAAAGGACGTATTCGTGCATTTCAAGTCAATAGTCGGAGATGGTTACAGATCACTCGAGGATGGACAGGAAGTTGAATATGAGGTAGAAGAA
Organism: Ignavibacteria bacterium; assembly: GCA_017303675.1. Taxonomy (NCBI): domain Bacteria; kingdom Pseudomonadati; phylum Ignavibacteriota; class Ignavibacteria; species Ignavibacteria bacterium. The sequence goes on along the minus strand of JAFLBX010000002.1, from coordinate 1,002,374 downwards.
ACCGATAAAGGTTTACAGGCAAGAAACGTCACTAAAGCATAAATTTGTCTTAGTACACGAGAATAAATGAAATCCCGTTATTTTTTAGCGGGATTTTTACATTAAAATACATTTTAAACTCTTAAAATATTTCCAGCCTAAAATTTCACGTCTTCACGTTATTAAAAGTATACCTTGTACAAGTTAAATTTGTTACGTGAATGTTTAATTTTAAAAGGAAAAAATAATCATGAAAACAACTCTTATTATTCTATTAACAGCTCTATTTATAGGTACAGCATTTTCTAATCCCAAATATGATAAGTGGCAAAACGGCTCTTATTTCAGGGGATATAACGTGCTTTATGAATCACCCAAATCAGTTCAGGATTTTATTGATTTTAAAAACTATGGCGGTAACCTCTTCCATATACAGCCTGATGGCTTTATGGCAACGGATGCGCCGTACGGCCTTGTGCAGGCAAATATAGATGGCTGCGATATGCTTGTTAACTTCTGCCGCCAGGCCGGAATTCATTATGTTATCGGAATGCGTTCAGGTCCGGGTGCTTATGATACCTTTGATGAGTCACAGGGTACAACCGGTGAATCAAGGGTGTGGAACAGCGGCAATACCACAGAGCAAAGCAAATATGCTGAAATGCTTAACATGGTGGTACAAAGATATGCAGGCGATACTTTATTTGTTGGGATCAACCTTGTAATTGAACCAAGGCCTAAAGTAAGAGTGATACCGGCGAATACATCAGCATCATATAAGTTTTTCCTGGAAAATGTTTATAATATCCATATGGACCAGGTTTACACCTCATGGGTACAAAGCATCAGGGAAGTTGATCCAGAGCTCCCGGTAATTCTTGAAAGCTTCGCTTACTCTACCCCTGAGTTATTCCCGGCGTATGAAATTAACGATCCATACATAATATACTCAGCACATAATTATCAGCCGGTTCAGTTCAGCAAAGAGGCTGTTCCGTTTGCTATGACCTACCCCGGAGTTTACTGGAATATAACAACACTCTCACAGGTACTGTACGATGCGGCATTTCTCAGAAATACTGTATTTGGTAAGCTGCGTGAATTCCAGCTTTCAACCGGTAAACCGGTTTTCATTGGTGAAATGGGTATGTATAAGCCTCAGACAGGCGGCATTGAATACCTTGGTGACCAGCTTGATATTATGAAAGATTACGGCTGGCATTTTGCTTTCTGGGACTGGAGAAGAGGTCCCGGCGCTGACTGGAATATTGAAAAGTTCGGCGACCCAGATAATTTGCACTGGAAAAGAGTTCTTTCGGAATTTCACGCACCTCCGGTGCCAAAGATGATATCTCCTGCAAATGAGCTGGTCGTTCCCGGTAATCCAACATTTACATGGGATTCAATGACAGCTTTCACAACATACGATATTGAGCTTTCAAAAGTACGCGGCAGCAGAAATGATGTATTTACATTTACTGATATTTCACAGGCAAGCTATACAATAACCGGAAATTCATTGGTTGACGGAGAAACATACTCATGGAGAATAAGGGCAAAGAATCCCGGCGGCGCACCTGAAAACATTTCGGATTGGTCACAGCCGCAGATATTCACTGTTGGGCCTTCACAAAGCTTAAGCGGCAGAACCGCAGTGAATGTGGAGTATTCACTTAAGCAGAATTATCCGAACCCGTTTAATCCTTCAACGAGTATTTCATACTCAATTTCTGAAAACAGCATAGTTAAGCTTACTGTTTATGATATGCTGGGCAGGGAAGTAGCCAGCCTTGTAAATACACAGCAGATGAGCGGAAATTATTCAGCTGTTTTCAACGCTTCGCAGATTTCAAGCGGTGTATATATTTACAGGCTTGATGCATTACCGCTGAACGGCAAGCAGGGTTACAGTGATATCAGAAGAATGATCTTAATTAAGTAGCTGCAGAAGTTTTGGTATCACCTTTTAAAATATATTCACAAATAAAAAACCCCGCTTATGAAGCGGGGTTTTTTATTTGAATCAAATTCTTACGCTTATTTAACCAGCATCATTTTCTTTATATCAGTAAAATATATCGCATTACCGTTTGGCTCAAAAGCTTCAAGCTTGTAGAAGTATATTCCGCTGCTTAAGCCTTTAAAGAAGTTGCTGTCAAATTCAATATTATGGTTGCCGGCATCACGAACGTTGTTAAGGAGTGTTGCAATTTCCCTACCCAATGCGTCAAACACACGTACCTTAACCAGTGACTGTTTGGCAAGTGAATAGCTGATCATAGTTGAAGGGTTAAACGGATTCGGGAAATTCTGCTTCAATGAAAATATAACCGGTGTTTCAATATTCGGTGTTCCCGTTACTGTAGAGCCATACGGGAAATTTGTTGCCTGCGCGATTGTTGTGTAATAGCTTTTGAAGTAAGTATTGTTTGGCATTCCAAGAACAACTGTATTAGAAGAATTCGCTCCGGCTTTTGTTTTTGCGCAAAACAGAACATGTCTTACTGAATCTGTTACCTTGAACTTGATAGTGTCCATCACAACCTGGTTTGAAACATCAAAGTTTACTTCGTGCAGCAGGCGGTCGCCTGCATCAACAACATTATTTTTGTTAACATCCCAGAAGAGCCTGAACTTTTCAATATCATTAGCTGCTGCAGTTCCGCTTCTGGAAAATACGAGCTGTTTCAAAGAACCGATCCATGGTGATGAAGTATTCCTTAATTTTAATCCAACAAGCTCTCTAGCTGTATCATTAGGCGGGGTAGTTTGGTTAATAAGCCAGTTGCTGCCTCCGTTAACACCCTCAGTTAAACATGCAGGTGAAGTAGTTGCGAGAAGTGCATCAATTCTGCCGGCTCCATACCTGTAATCTTTGCCCGGGTCACCTTTTTCTATGGAAGTCAGCTCGAGTACCCTGTCAATATCACCCGGCAGCATTTCAGGGTTAATAGAAAGCATAAGTGCAATACAGCCTGCTGTATGCGGTGTAGCTGATGAAGTCCCGCCAAAAGTTGAGCCGTATCCTGTACCAGAGCTTACATATGTGGAAATTGAATTCTGGCCCGGCGCAGATACATCAGGCTTTAAAAGTCCCATTGAATCAGGCATTTCTACCGGTGCAGTTCTGCTGTAGGGGTAGTCCTTATGGCTTTCAAGAACTGTATACGGATATGCGGCATCCCAAAGATTCCAGTTTCCCCATGTAGCCGGACCCCACGGTGAAGTGGAATAAATTACATCAGTGCTTACATGAACATTACCAACCCCGATCACACCACTTAAATTTCCTATTTTTAACTGATCAGGATGGCGCCATGGCGCAGGGTTATTGCCTGCAGAAGAAATGTTATGCGGGATACCTGTTGTGTTACCGTCATTGCTTGTGGAATTTGCATGTATCATTCCGCCTGCTAGAGACATATCGGTAGCAAGCCTTACAAGGCTGAAATCAGGTTTGGGGCTGAAATACCATTTAAAGCTTAGTGAGCTGGTAACAACATCCATACCCATCTGCAGTGAATATTGGAATGCAGAGATCTGCTGGGTATAACCGCTAGGATTTCTCATGATCATACATTTTGCCCAGGGGGCGACACCAGTTTGCGTGCCCATAGTTCCATCGCCAACAACATGTCCTAATGTTGCTGAGCCGTGTGAAGCTGTTGAGATGGTACCGCTGTTTGTACCATAATCCCACCCGATAAAATCATCAATTTTACCATTACCGTCATTATCAACACCGTTCACATCACCCGGATCGATCACTGAACCTGTACCTGAAGCCCAAATGATAGTCACACCGTTATTATTTGCATCTTCGCCAAGGTTTTGCCAAATACCTTTTACAAGGTCAGGGTGTTTCCACCAAAAGCCATCATCAGCATTTGATACTTTTACACCCCAGCCGCGATTGCCTAATGCCCAGCAATCATCTGCATTCATAAGCATAATCCCGGGTTCCGGAGCAAGCATATTGAACGGAGCCGGAGCAACAATTTCATCTATCATCATTTCTGCCGGGTATTGCGGGTCTAAATTTATACCGGTTATTTCTGAATAATTTCCAGCATCCAGGTTATAAATTACAGAAGGTTTGGTGGTGAACCTTACTGCGTTAACGATCCATAACACTTCCATATCATTTATATCAGTAGCCCTGGCATTTAAGAATGATAAGACCCTGCTTTGTGTCCTTTCAGAATGTGCCATTAAACGTTCAATTACAATTTTTCTTCTATCCTGTTTTGGCAAATCGTACGGTATGTCGGCAAAATCATTTAAGCCAAGAGGGGAATTAAAGGTAACGTATACGTGGATCATATCGTTATCGGTGCTTTTATTCAAAGCATCCTGCAGGTACCCGTTAATTTTTGTTCCAGCAATTGCTGAAGCTGTGCTTAAAAAAAATAATAAGAACAGCGGGAGTAGTTTTTTATTCATGTTAATTTTATTTTAAATTAAACTGAAAGGTTCCCCAAAATTAAAAATTTTGTCCTCCGGGAATCCTGAATTTACTATTTTAAACTTTTGCTTTTCTATTTTATGCTCAAATATATTGAACAATTCACGGTATAACAATTCATTTTAAAAAGAAGAATGATAAATTTGCTGATTTATATGTATTTAGTTGTGTTCAAAATAAAAAAGCCCGGCTAATACCGGGCTTTTTGAATAATTTTATTCTATTAAATTATTTAACAAGGATCATTTTCTTTATAGAAGTGAAATTGCCTGCTTCCAGTTTGTAGAAATAAATACCGCTCGCTAAATTTGAAGCATTGAAATCGTAGTTATAACTTCCGGCATGAAGTTCGCCGTTTACAAGGTCTGCAACCTGCCTGCCTGTTACGTCATAAACAGAAAGCTTAACTAATCCTGTCTTGGCGATATCAAATTTGATATTGGTTACAGGGTTAAACGGGTTCGGATAATTCTGCAATAGGTCAAACTTTGTCGGTACATTTGTGCCAATTGGTGTAATACCAATTGGATTGTGTACCCTGATATTAAAAGACCTTAAATGTACAGGTGGCATACCGCCGGTTCCTGTTGTTTTAATATTCAACGTGTAGTTTCCGGTTGATGTACCCGGAGTTGTTGAAACCCTCATCTTAATTGAATCCGGATAAGTTGTCAGTGAATCCTGAGGCAAGTTTGTTGTTTTATTCAAAAACTGAATAGTTATTCCGCCGGCTGCAGGTGGTGTTGTTAAAGAAGCTGAGAATTTAACATTGCCTGTGTACAATTTTACTGAAGGAATAGTTACATAGTAGTCTTTTGTCTGACCGGCAACTGCTAAGCTATCTACAGTTGATCTGGTTTTTACAGCATAATCAGGGAAGTAAGCAACAGTACTCTGGAAGTTGTTGCTTCTGAAATCTGCCCAGCAAAGCATAGACATATTTCCAACGGAATTAATTCCATTATAGTCACCTAAATATAACGGAGTGCCTGCGCCGCCGCAGCTTGTGCAGTTGATCTTAAATTTAGCGTTTGAAATTTTTACGTTGGGAACAAATGTTGCGCCGCCGTCATCTGAATATGTTGCATAAACTTCGCAGCTATCGCTTGTGGGAGTATTTCTTGTATCAAGCCACTGAACCCATAACCTACCGGTCTGTTTATCGCACCACATTGCAGGATGCCACTGATTGTTGTTCTCTGAATTTGCATCATCATTAACTTTTTTCTCGGCTGACCATGTTACGCCAAAATCTGTGGAATAGCGGCTGAATATATCAGGCTTGTTGCCGCAGCCAACAGGTGTGTTGGATGCATAAATAAGATGCAGCCTTCCGCGGTTTGGACCGTAACTGTTATCCGCTGAAATGAACGGATAAGGACGGGTTCTCATATTCTGAACTGAATTTCTTCCGCCTACGTTATCTCCAACGCAGTTGGCAAAGCTTACCTGTGACTGCTGGCTGAATGTTGCGCCGCCATCTGTTGAACGGAAAAATGAATACACAGGTGAAAATGATGAGCCTGCATTTGTTACTACATACACACTTCCGCCCTGAATATTTCCGTTAGGACCAACGCATGGCATTGCTCCCGGTAATCCATGGGGTACGAGCGCTGTTACAACGTTCCACGTAGCACCTTTATCAGTACTGCGGGCTACATTACAGCTTGCACCGTTTGTCATTGCGCTGTATATATGATCTTTATAAGGACCGCCGGTCTGGTCGGCTGCTATCCAGTTCTTATCGTTACCTGCATTGCCGTTAGCAACATTAGACCATGTGACTGTTCCGTCTGTTGATTTTGCGATCTTTGTTCCGATAATAGGATTGCTCCACATATTTTCAAAATATGCATTTCCAACACTGTCATATGCAGTTACCGGGTCACCAGTCATTGTTGACCCCCAAACCGGGTTAACCCTGAACCAGTTAATTCCACCGTTTGTAGTTGTAGTTGGCACAGAACCAAGTGAACCGCTACCGTTGAAAGCTACAAAAGCATTCAATGGATTAGTAGGATTGATCGAAATATGCCCTTCAGCAAGATCAATTGCCACGTTAAAGTTATCATAACCATCTGATGTTGTTAATACAAATGGCACCGGTTCCTGGTGGGGTTTATTCATGTTCCTCAGAAAATATTCGTAAGGCACACGGTCTAAATTGGGATCATCATCCCAGCCTACCCAGCTGTTTGAGCCCTGGAAAATAAATAATCCTGCTGAGATCAGCAGCATTACGAGGGCAGTTCTGTAAATATTTTTCATTTGTGGTTGTTTAATTTGTAGTTAGTTATTTGAGATATAATTTAAATAATATAATAATAATTGATTTTTAATAAAAGACGCTTTTTTGACAAATATTAAAGGTCAAATATTTACTCCCTCCTCTGAGGGGGGACCTGGAGTGGTTTGAGGTCGAATCCGTGTCAAAGCCAATTTTTCGGATTTCAGGGTTCGAAAATAATTACATGTACAATTTTTAACGAGCACTAAAATTCTCGACTACAATTCGTTTAACAACAATAAAAAAGCCCGGTCAAGCTGACCAGGCTTTTTGTGAAACTGAATTTCTAAATACTATTTTACCAGTATCATTTTTCTTATGCTTGTATACTCAGGCGTTTCGAGCTTATAGAAATAAACTCCGGTAGCCAGGTTTTCAGCATTGAAATCATATGTATATGAACCGGCATTGTAACTTGAATTAACAAGCTCAGCAACCTGTTTGCCTGCAAGATCGTAAACTGCAAGCTTAACATTGCCAGCTTTTGAAATATCGAACCTGATATTTGTTGTCGGGTTAAACGGGTTCGGATAATTCTGGTATAAATAAAAATTATCAGGTACGCCAGTGTTGTTATTTGAAATACCAACTGCACCAACATTTACTGTAAATGTTCTTTCATGAACCGGAGTGCCGTTTGGACCATTGCTGATAACTCTGATTGTATATAAAGCTGAAGGAACACCGCCGGTAGTTCTAACTCTCAGCCTTAAAGAATCAGGATAAGTAGTTAATGTGTTTTGAGCAGCTGGAGTACTTCTGTTAAGAAATGTTAATGTTATTGTGCCTGATCCAGGTGGGTTCACTACCGAAGCGGTAAATGTTGTGGTACCTGTGAATAATTTAACACTTGGTACACTTATAAATGCAAAACCGCTGTCATTCGTACCATTTGTAATGCTTACAACGGGAGTTGTTTTTACAGCATAATCAGGGAAGTAAGCGCCATAACTTCCGAATGAACCATTTCTGAAATCTGCCCATGTGGCAATTGAGCCCTGAGGTGTAGCAACTATACCATTATAATCGCCCTGGTATCTTGGTGTACCGCCGCCGCCGCAAGTTGCGCAGTCAATTTTCATTTTCTGGTTTGAAAGCTTTTGGTTCGTTACCCATGTAACACCGCCGTTAGTGGAATATGATGCGTAGATCTCAGCGCTGTCACTGGTGGGAGTATTTCTTGTATCCATCCAGCTTGCATACAGTCTGCCTGTCTCTTTTTCACACCAAATTGTGGAGTGCCACTGGTGGTTGTTCTGGGTATTTGCATCATCATTTATTCTGACAGGACTTGAGAATGTCACGCCAAAATCTGTTGAATATCTGCACCAAACATCAGGTTTATTCCCTGATCCCGGCGGATCATTTGCAGAATAAATACAATATAATCTTCCTCTGAATGGACCATAACTGTTATCAGCAGCGATAAAAGGATAAGGTCTTGTTCTCATATTTTGAACCGAATTTCTTCCGCCAGATTGAGTACCGACTGTATTAACCCATCCGCTTTGACTTGATTGTAATGTTGGTAAAGTAGCCCCTCCATTAGTGGAACGGAAAAATGTGTAAGTTGGAGTAAAAGCTGAACCGGAATTAGTTACAACATATACGCTGCCACCCTGTATAGAGCCGTTTGGACCAACGCAAGGCATTGTGCCAGGTAAGCCATGCGGTGTTAAATTTCCAATTAATGAAAAACTAGCTCCTCCATTTGTGCTTCTGCTGAATGATGCCTGACTTCCGTTTGTCATAGAACCATAAACAAAATTAGCATATGGACCTGCTGTTTGATCAGCAGCTATCCAGTTTTTATCATTACCTATATTAGCTGTAACACTTCCTAATATCCAGGTTACGCCATTGTTTGTTGATTTTTGCATCCAGGTGCCTGTTATGGGGTTTTTCATATTGTCATAATATAAATTACCCAAACTGTCATATACTACTACAGGGTCGCCTGCTACAGAACCACCAAAACCCGGGTTATTCACTAACCAGTTCAAACCACCATTTGTAGTGTAATGTGTTCCATTAGTGTTATAGGCAGTAAATATCCATAAAGGATTTCTTGGATTTACTGCGGTATTACATTCTGCAAAATCTGTTCCAAGGAAATAGTTATCATACCCATCCGGGGTAATTATCGGGGTAAGCGGCAAGGGATTATTATTCTGCTTGACCTGGCTCATTTGGTGTACCCAATGAGGTGCTCTGTCTATATTCGGATTTTTATCCGAATCATCAGAGCTGAAATCAAACGCCTGTATTATTATTACAGTAATAACTGTAAGCATAATAACAGAAAGTTTTGTAAATTTTTTCATCTGTGATTGGTTAGTTATTATAAAAAAATGTTAATTGATTTTCGTAATATAAATGCATTTCTCTATATATGCAATAGTCAACATTTTCATTTTACTAACTATAATAGGTGGGAAGATTTAGTAAAGAATTTTTAGTTAAATAAAGAATTGCAGAAGCAATTATGATTAATTACTTCTGCTTAATTTGTAAATTATTATTTAATTAACACCATTTTATTTGATTTATCGAAATAAGTAGTTGTTAATCTATATATATAAATTCCACTCGGGTAATCCGCAGCATCAAATTCGAAAGCATTTAAACCTGCAGAAATATATCCGGAGTAAACATTCTTAACTAGTTTACCAGATAGATCATAAATTGATAAACTAACATAATCATCTTTCGGTAAATTAAATGAAATTTTCGTAATAGGATTAAAAGGATTTGGATAATTCTGATACAACTCGAATTTATCAATTATAATATTCTGGTAATTTGATTTGTAGTTAGATTGATCGTCATTATCACAACTGCAATTTGGATAACAACCGTAAACAAGTTTGAAATTACCTATATTTTTAGGTACAAAATAAATTTCGCAGCTTTCATTGCAATCTAGTGCAGGAAACTCTACAAAGTATGTAACATCGTCGGGATCAAAACAATAATAAATTTCTCCATTTGAATTAGTATACAATGAAAAGCTATCAAATGAAGGAGAGTATCTTGTAAATCTAATTTCCTTGTTAGCTCCTACATTAGTAGTGCATCCGGGATGATAAATTGTAATTGTTAAACAAGTTTGAGAAGTTGAGTAGGATGTTGACAAAAAAATAATTAAGAATATGAAAAAGCTAAGTGATTTTTTCATTTTATTTTTTGTTTATGTTATTAAAAGGTGAATTTAATTTTTTATATTATTTGACCTCCTCCCTAAAAGGGTTAATTAAGTTTACGAAAATATCGTTTTTTTTTTTTTTTATTATGCAACCATAAAAAAAGACCGGTAATGATAACCGGTCTTATGTTTTTGTTAAATATTTTCTAAATACTATAAACTAATACAACTTAATAATTTTATAAGGTAATAATGGTATTTTGTGAATACTTTTACAACAATTGATGTTTGGTGATTTTTTAGTAATCATTAGATGATCTTCAATCCCGCTGAGCGGGATTTCTTATAAAACAGCAGCCATTATTTTATCATCAACATCTTTTTTGTTGATACTGTTTTGCCATCAGCGCTTAAAGAATAGAAATAAGTGCCGCTTGCCAGCTGTGAGCCGTTGAAATCTACCCTGTATTCTCCCGGTGTCATAGTCTGATTTACTATAACAGAAATTTCGTTACCGATAATATCAAATATCCTGATCTTAACATCAGAGGTTTTTGCAACAGTAAAGTTTATCTGGGTTACAGGGTTGAACGGGTTTGGATAGTTCTGCGAAAGCGAAAAATCTTTTGCTATGCTGCTGATATTAACTATTCCTATCGGATTGTAAACTCTTACTTGTTTATTAGGGCTCCAGTTCCAGTTATCGCCCTCTGACCCTAATGTATCATTTACACTATTTGCTGTTCCAAATAGAGTATCAACCCCAATAGTTAATGGAGCTTTGTATTTGAAAATCCATGAAACAGTATCCGAACTGAAGAGTTTAGGCTCAGAATGAGTAATTTCCCATATAACAGTGTCAATTAATGTTCCTGTTCCTCCAACTGTGTCCAACCTTCCGAATTGGGAAGCAACATTTAATCCGCCTTTTACTGCAGGACCTCCAGACAGCTTAAGCCTGAATAATGCAGTTTGTCCTGCCGGTACACTATCCGGACCAATAATTTGTACTGTAACTGATGAAGTAGCGGTATCACCATGACATACGCAGCCCAGGTTTACATTGTCTTTCCTGGTAGTTCCGGTATATCCCCAAGGAAACCAGTTGAAAGAATAAGCAAACATACTAATAATAAATAAAGCTGTTATAGGTAAAAATAATTTTCTGTAATTGAATTTCATTGTAATATTATTGATGTGAATTATACTGAATTTATACTAATTTACGCATATTTTGAAAAATAATAAACCCCGTTTAAATTGTTTAAACGGGGTTTGTACCTAAATATATGTTAATATTATTTTACAAGAATCATTTTCTTTGTATCAATTTTCTGTCCGTCAACCAATAATGAATAGAAGTAAATACCGGTTGCCAGGTTTGATGCATTGAAATCAGCGGAATATTTTCCTGCTGCCAGATTTCCGTTAAACACTGCTGCAACTTCGTTTCCTAAAACATCGAAAACCTTGATAGAAACATATGATGCTTTAGCTATATCATATTTTATCTGTGTTGTTGGGTTGAACGGGTTAGGATAGTTCTGTGATAAACCGAATGCTGCCGGTACCTCAGAAGATATCTGACCGTTGGATACAACAGGTGTTACATTATATGTAATAACCATTTTATCAACACCGCTGCCCTGCTGGTAAAGCAGGTTCGATTTATCTAAAAACACTACACCTGCTGCAGGTGAGCTTGTTGTTGAAAGTGTAGTAAATGATGAACCTGATGTTAATGAAAAATATGTTGTGCTTCCGCTGTATGTGTTGAATGTAACTGCGGTAGGGTCATCTTTTGAAACATCAGTAGCCCAAAGAGCGCCTGTCTGGTTCAGATTTGTAAATGCAGAACCCATATTCTGGCTTTTCCAGAAACTGCCTGATGACCAGGTTGAATGATAGAATAAATTGAGGTCAAGTGATGTATTTGCCATCATCGGGATCTCTGAACCTGTTACAGTGTTAATTAATGACCAGTTAAGCCCGGTATTGGTCGATTTCCAAACTTTGCCTGAACCTGAACCTGTTGTGCCGTCACCTATTAAAATTACATTCGGATTTTCATACTGAATAATAACATCACATGGACTTCTGAATGTGCCGCCGGCTTCTCCGCCGCTTAAGAGAGTCCAGGTTGAACCCCAGTTTGTTGATACTCTTAACGGGGCGTTATCGGGAGCCAGGTAAACTGTATTCGGTGAGTTAGGGTCAACTTCCATAGGCATACCATAAGATGTTAAGTTGATAGGGTTAATTGAATTTTGCCACGTTGTGCCGTAATCTGTGCTTACAATAACCCTGCCGCCGGATGAACCCATTGAAGCGATCATCAGGTTTGTATCAGCAGTGTTTACAAAGAATGAGTGGCATGAACCGCCCGGAACTGCACCGTTTAATGTTGTCCATGTTTCGCCTCTGTCAAGGCTTCTTCTTAATACTGTACCGGAAAGAATGAATACACCATTTTTATTTTGCGGGTGCAGGCAGAAAGGATTGCCGATATTTCCGCTTGTGTTTACTTTTCTTACAAAAGACCTGCTAACAGTAACACCGCTCTGGAACTGCCAGCTTGCACCGCCGTTTGAAGTCCTTAAAATTGCTTTATTATCATTGGCTACTGCCCATCCGTTTGAAGAGTTAAAAAAGAATATATCACTTAACTTTCCCTGCATCGGGTTTTCCTGGTATGTCCTGGTTGTTCCTGCATCAGTGGTAAAATTAACAAATCCGCCGCCGCCGCAAGTGAACCATGTAGTAGCTGATATCATTGAAACGCCTCTAACATCAGGCTTAATAACGCTTTTATAATCTTTTATCGACCATACTGAGCCATTGTAAACCGCTATCAATCCGTCTGCTGCTGTTGCAACAACAGTAGGTGATACTGCATCAATTGAAAGAAGATTTTTAGTTGTTCCTGTTGTGTAGCTTTGCCATGTTGAGCCTCCGTTTAAAGTATATATAACTGTACCGTTATCTCCGCAGGCATATCCGTTTGAAGCGGTTGTGAATTTAACACCATTAAGATTGTTAGCTGTTCCGCTTGTCTGTGGTGTCCATGTTGCTCCGCCATTAACTGATTTTACAACTCTTCCGCCTGCGCCAACTGCGTAACCTGTATTTTCATCTACAAAGTAAACTGAATTCAGATCGCCGCCGCCTATACCGTAGTTTGTATAAGTTGCGCCGCCGTTAGTACTTACCTGAACAGCTCCGGCATCACCAACAAGCCAGACTTTCTGGTTAAGTGACTGAACTCCGTTAAAATTTATTACACCTGCATTAGGGTATGAACCGAAATTTGCGCCTCCATCGTAAGAGATGAAAATAGCGCCGCCATCGCCTGCTGCGATAACAAAGCTGCCATCTTTTGAATGAACTGAATTAAAACCTGTTTGTGAATAGGAGCTTACTGCGAACATAATAAGCCCTAAGAAAACTGTTAATAGTTTCTTCATTTTTTCTTTCTTAGTGTTAAATATTAATAATATTATTCAATAATCCGTAAAAATATGTAAAGATTTTTATTTAAGCAATAGGTTAAAAATAAACATTCTAACTGATTTAGTTACTAAAATTTAGATATTTGGTCTAATAAATTTCATAAATTAAATAAAATCGTTATCTTTGCCTTAATTATGTTAAAATCACTGTTTTTTTAAGAAATTGAAGGTGTAAAATTGATACAGTTTATAGAAAAATTACTCTGGAAAAGCCGTTATATGGTCTTTTTCGCGGTATTATCAGCAATTATTTCTGCGTTAATTATGATTGTAATGGGTACGATCGAAGTTATAGGTGTTCTTGGTGAATTCACTCATGCGTTCAGCAGTCCGGAAGCTTATGAGGAATTTGGCAAAAATACAGTATCGCATCTTGTTGGCGCAATTGATTATTACCTTATAGGAACTGTGTTCCTTATATTTGGCATTGGATTATATGAGCTCTTTATAAGTAAAATTGATATTGCTGAAAACGACGAAACATCTTCAAAGGTACTTGTTATACATGATCTTGACGCACTGAAAGAAAAAATTGCTAAAGTTGTTATAATGGTTCTGATAGTAACTTTCTTTAAGTATGCTATAAATTTCCATTACACAGAAATGATTAACCTGCTTTATCTGAGTATCGGAATACTGCTGATTGCTGTTTCAATTTACCTTACACATAAATCAAACCATGCAAATGGAAAAGGGCATTAATAACAAATATCAAATAACAAATAGCAAATAACTATGTTCAAGTAATAATTATCATTTAGCAGTTTTATATGAATACTGATTGGCTTCGGGAATATTGTATGAGCTTCAGAGGCGCAACAGAAGAAGTGCAGTGGAAAGATCATCTGCTGTTCAAAGTAGGGGGTAAGATATTTGTTATTACTGCACTTGATAACACATCGGAAAATCTGATGTCGGTAAAAGCCGAACCGGAAGTTTTTGAGGAGCTAATTGAAACAGAAGGAATAGTGCCGGCTCCATATCTTGCCAAAGCCAAATGGATAGCTGTAAAAAGAAACTGCAGGCTTAAGCCTGCTGAGCTGAAAGCTCTTATCAAAACCTCTTATGAGCTTGTTTATGAAAAATTACCGAAAAAAGTTAAAGCGGAAATTGAATTCCCCTCTTGAGAGGGGAGGGCTTTAGCCCGGGGTGTGTTTTTAGAACTAAGAAAATTAATTTATTAACTATTATTATATCTACTCCAGAGGCTTACCGGTTTTGTAATTTATTATTTTTGAATCTTTCCCCGGTTTCTGAATGTATGTGATCTCCTCTGTAACATTCTTATTCAATAAAACTGTTTCGCCGATTGTAAATCCTTTTACAGTTACTTCAGCAATATTGTAAATTACATCTTCATACTTTATTTGCAGGTTATTTCTGTTCGGAAAGTTACCTTCAACTGCTACGGCAATATGTCCCGGGAAATATACCAGCCTGTAGTTTATTCCTGCCTGTTCAAGCAAAGATGCGTAAAGTATTGTCAGCCCGCTGCAGTCTGATACACCCGTCATAAGTACTTCATTGGGCCGCTTTAGTATCTCATATCCGCCTTGAGCCTCGGTTTGGCTGAAATTTATTTCATTGGTAACAAAATCAAGCAGCTTTTGCGCTTTGGTTTCGGTATTATCACTTTCATTTACTATCAGCTTAATAAATCTATTTAAGCTTGGCTCTCCATTAACAGCAATAAACGCACCATGATTAGCCATGTATTTATTTTTTCTGGTTTCAACCCCGGTATTGCCGCCGTAAACGGTTGAGTCATCTGCAAAATCTGCCAGCTCTATAATTGACTGAGTATAAACTATGCCGTCTTTGAATTTTACAGTTACACTGCGGGAGCTATCAGGCTTAAAATCATTTTTAGGTATTCTGAACAAATGCCTGTTTGTGCCTTTTAATGTATATGCTCCAAGAAAAACATCACCGTTCTGCTCGAACCCGAAATCAACTGAATTTTTATCTATGGTAAGCTTATTTAAAGTAGTGCTGCTGTCAAAATCACTTTTATTTATTACAAAGTAAAGCGTTTTTTCATCCAGGTCATACAGCTTAAGGTCAGCTTCTGTGCCCGTTATCTGCTGAACAAAATCTTTATTGCGGAACATCGGCTCAGACATATAGCCAACAACAGCATCGCGCAGACGTTTGCTGTTATGAGTATCGGTAAGTTCATCCTGTTTTTTGGCGCAGCCTGTAAAAATAATTAACAGGAAGCTTATTACTATATATTTAAATAAATTTTTCAACTAAGCTTAAATATGATAGTTTCGGTGTTTATTTTGTCAGTAAATTCTATGATACGGTAACCGAATTCATTAATATCTGTAATAATTTCTTCGGTGTGTTTTAATGCCTGGTATGCTGCCGATGGTGTCAAATACTGAGTGATATTCCCTTCAGCAGCTTTATCTTCATTGTGTAGATGTCCGCAAAATACAGTGACCTCATTTACAACTGAATGTAATAATTCTTTCAGTTCATCACGTCCACCCAGTGAATACAGCTTATTCACAACTGAATCCACATGGAGTACTGGGTGGTGAATAAAAATTACAAGCCTGTGTGAAGCCGAAAGCTTGCCCTTTAACCAATTGAATTGTTCACGGCTGAAAGCGGATGTTGATGTATCCAGAAAAATGAACCGGTATCCGCCTTCATCGAAATGATAATACAGCTCGCCTGTGTTTTCAGAATTAATTTTAAAGTTAGCTGATACTTCCCTGAAATTATCATGGTTACCTAGGATAAATCTGAAATTTATTCCTGTGTTGTTAAGGGATTCAAAAAACATTTTATGTGAACCGGCGCTGCCAATATCACCTCCAAAAATGATCTCATCCATATCACCCCTTTTGCGTATATCTTCCAGTATCCTGTTCCAGTTCTTAACCTGGTTAACGCCAAGATCTTTTACTTCTTTTTCACCGAAGTGAATATCTGTAATAAATGCTGTTTTTTTCATGCAAGATAATTTTATACAATTTATAATACATGGTAACATTTAACAATGAATTTAATTCCACAATTAAATGGTGGATATTTTAATACTTCATCATTGTTAAGTTTTATGTAAATTTGCAGTTAATTATAATCTGCTCCCGTAGTGTAATGGATAGCACGTCAGGTTCCGGTCCTGCCGGTGAGGGTTCGAGTCCTTCCGGGAGTACAACTTCAAGTAATAATTAGTAATGAGTAAAGTGTAATTATTTTTTGATTTGAGTGCTTTAAATTTCTTCTTCCAATATTGCTCATTGTTCATTATTAATTGCTCATTGCCAAATGGACGCATTACTAAAAACCATTGAGATCCTCGGAATATTTGCATTTGCTATAACGGGTATAATAGAAGCCCGCAGAAAACAAATGGATATTATCGGCACATATTCCGTAGCAATGGTAACTGCATTCGGCGGGGGAACGCTGCGTGATGTTCTTATCAACCGTTACCCGCTTTTCTGGATGGAAAACTATAATTACCCTGTAATGATCCTCGCCCTTGCCGTAATATCTGTTTTTGTATTAAGGAAGTCTGTTAGTTTTTCAAAGCCTGTGCTTTTATCACTTGGTTTGCTTGATGCATTGGGGCTTGGACTTTTCAGTGCCGTTGGCACAAGCTATGCGCTCAGCGCTGGTGTGTTTTGGTTCAATGCAGTACTAATTGGAGTAATAACCGGTGTTTTCGGGGGAGTTATGCGTGATGTTATATGCAATGAAGTGCCTGTATTTTTTAAACAATCGCAATTATACGCAACATGTTCTTTTATCGGAGCGCTGGTTTTTGTGATTCTGCTGAATTATTTTCCTGAATCTTCGCTTGTAGCTTTATTGAGCTCAATTTCAGCAGCATTTGTGCTGAGGGTAATATCAATAAAGTATAATATTCAGCTTAAGTTTTGACCTTATGAAAAATAAATTTTCATACGAAAAAACCCTTAAGACTGACCCGGGAAATACATTTGTAAACCTGCAGCAATACCTGTTTATCACTTCAAAACAGATCACCAAATTTTTTTATTATACAAAGGTCACTCCTCACCAGGTTATTTTTTTATCAATGGTTTTTGGCTTAACAGCTTCAGTACTTTTCGTAATACCCGGCAAATATTATGCTGTCGGGGGAGCCTTCCTTCTGTTCTATAAAAATGTGCTCGATAAAGTTGATGGTTCACTTGCCAGGGCCAAAGGACTTGATTCACGCCGCGGACGGTTCTATGATTCTATTTCTGATTTTATTGTAACACTCACCAGCTTTGCGGCTGTATCATACAACCTGCATCTGCTCTGGGGCTCATACCTTGCATTTGCCGCAGGCTTTGTAGCTATGATATTTTCTATGCTGCATTGTTCATACTTCATTTACTACCAGGTTTCGTTTACCCGCTCTTCAGGCAAAGGAACTCAGAACAGGCTACTGGAAAATATCACAGATGAAGATATTGCATTGCAGGATAGCTGGACAACTTTCCTGCAAAGGGTATTTCAGGTTATTTATGGCTGGCAGGACCTGCTGTTTTATAAGCTTGATATTTATTTGCTGAACAGGCTGCCGCAAAATGCAGAAACCAAAAAAATCTGGTATGAAAATAAGCCGTTTTTAACATTTGCAAGCTCACTTTCAATAGGAACTCATATTTTCCTCATCTGTATAGCGGCAATCACCGGCAGATATGATTATTATATATTTGTGAATTTAATATTGATGAACTTATTGCTAATTTTAAGCGTTGTATATCATTACAGATCTGCTTTAAATAACTTAAAAACAAAAAATTAAATTGCTTTATATTACACGCAAGTTCCATTTCAGCGCTTCGCACAGTGTTTATAACCCTGCTTTGAGCGATGAAGAAAACCTGAAAAAGTACGGTAAGTGCTCAAATCCGAACGGGCACGGGCACAATTATGAAATGGATGTAACAGTTGCAGGTGAAGTCGATCCCGAAATTGGGTATGTTATGGACCTCACAGAATTAAAGCTCCTAGTTGAAAAGGAGATAATAAACAAAGTTGACCACAAAAATCTGAACCTGGATGTTGATTTTATGAAGGGCGTGCTCCCTTCAACAGAAAATATTGCTGTAGCTATATGGGAACAGATCGAAGGTAAAATCAACTCTCCCGGCAGAAAATTGTATTCAGTGAAAATAAAGGAAACAATTAACAACTCAGTGGAATACAAAGGAAAAAAATCATAAAATTATGACTGATAAAAAGAAAAATAACGGCATCACACAGGATGATGATAATAATATCATAAGTGTGAATTATAACGATGAATCAATTAAAAAGCTTGAAGAAAGTGTTGTAAACATCCTTGCTGAAATTGGCGAAGACCCGAAGCGCGAAGGATTGCTGCGTACGCCTAACCGCGTTGCGAAGGCATATAAATTCCTTACAAAAGGATACAGCGAAGATATTGAAAAGCTGCTGAACAATGCAGTGTTTAATGAGCATTACGATGAAATGGTTATTGTTAAGGATATCGATTTCTACAGCCTGTGCGAGCATCACCTTCTGCCGTTTTTCGGTAAATGCCATATTGCATATATACCCAACGGAAAAATTGTAGGGTTAAGCAAGCTGCCAAGGATGGTAGAAATGTTCAGCCGCAGGCTCCAGGTTCAGGAACGTATGACTAGGGAAATAGGCGATATGATAAACAAAGTGCTTGAGCCTAAAGGAGTAGCCGTAGTTACTGAAGCTTCCCATCTGTGCATGATGATGCGCGGTGTGGAAAAACAGAATTCCGTCGCAACAGCCTCAGCAATGCTTGGCAGATTTAAATCAGATGAAAAAACCAGGACCGAATTCCTGAAACTCATAGGTAAGTAAGCCTTTCATGGATTGCGCTGACTGCGCCTGACTGCGTCAGCAGTTCAGTGCTCGCATCAACATAGTTGATGCACTCCAAAGAGAAGCAAAAGAAAACTAACTTCTAAAATTTTTGTCATTCTGAGTGAGCGAAGCGAGCGAAGAATCCAGACGATAATCTAAGATTTGTCGTATAAACAAAGGTGAAGTTATTTTACTTATATTTTAATTCACCCGTTGTTGTTCTTTTTGATCAACAACAAAACTAACGTAATCCAACAAATTGCTAACCGCCAACCAAATAAAACAATTCGCTTCACTGAAGCAGAAAAAATACCGCGAAGAACACGGCAAATATCTCATTGAAGGCTTCCATTTAATTGAAGAATGCCTTAACTCACCTCATGAGCTTGAATATATAATACTGCGTGAAGGGGTTGACCTGCAGGGACATACTGCAATTTTGGAAAAGCTTGCCACTAATAAAACCATTGTTGAACCGCTGCCTGAGAAGTCATTTAACAAACTTACCGATACTGAAAGCTCACAGGGAATTGTTGGAGTTGTTGCCCATCCTAAAACAAGAGGCGGCATTGCAAATGGTGAACTTGTCATTGCACTTGACAGGGTCAGTGACCCGGGAAATCTGGGAACAATTATACGCACAGCTTATTGGTTCGGTGTAAAAAATATTATACTCAGCAAGGAGTGTGCTGACCCTTATAATCCCAAAGTTATACGTTCAACGCAGGGCGGGATATTCCATACCAATATTACTGAAGATGCTGAACTTGCAGTTGAGCTGAAGAAACTTGAATCAAAAGGGTATTCAGTTTACCTGTTTACACTTGATGCAGAAAGTTCATTATCGCAGATCACTCAATCAGCGAAATCTGATAAATCTGTGATCGTGTTTGGCAGCGAAGCTCACGGTATATCAAAAGAAATAATTGAATCAGGATTTGAGAAGTTGAAAATTGAAGGATACTCAAAAAGTGAATCTCTTAATGTAGCAATTTCTGCAGGAATAGCTTTATATGAGTTTAAACATCTTTCTCCGGATATATAGACATTTATAATTTAATTACTACTCACCAACTTACCTACTCACCAATTCACCTATTTTACAATAACCATCTTTTTTGAATCTATAAATCCTTTCGCTTCCATTTTATAATAATACACACCGCTTGGCAGATCAGATGCGTTGAATTCAGCTTCATAAGTATTTGCTGTTTTGTATCCATCCTGCAGAACAATTATTTCTTCTCCAAGATCATTATAAACTGTTAATTTAACATATCCATTTTCCGGCAATCCATATTTAATCTTTGTAACAGGATTGAATGGATTAGGGTAGTTTTGGTATAATCTGTAAGTGTTGGGGATTTCAACTGTATTTATACCGCCCATATATATATAATAACTGATAGATAGACACCATGCTTTCAAAAAACCGGTATCACCAGTTGCAGTATCTGAAATGTATAGTGACCAGTAACCGCTCGCATTAAAGGATCCATTAAAAACAGAAAGAGGGTTATGTGGTTTAAATTGTCCGGTAAAAGGAGCATTAGCATTACCTATCGAAATTGCTGCTGAATCATTAAAAATTGTTCCTATGAAATTATCTCCTGAACCGCCTGTTCTGTTAAATAATTTAACTCCGGCAGTATCTTTTCTCAGGTAAATAGAAAGATCACTTACCCAGGTATGAATCAGTGTATCAATAGTTATGTTTATATCTGCAATAAATGAAAGTGCAGGCAAAGAAATCAGTATACTGTCACGCATTGTTCCGTTATTCGGAATAAGTATAAAAAGACCGTTTCTGCATTGATTATATACTGGATTCTGGGCGTAAGAATTTATAGATATTAAAAGTATAATAACAGAATATGTGTATTTAATAAATTTCATATTTGAAGTAATTATTATATTTCAATTATGAAGCGTTAATAACATAATTTTACAATCTGCTTATTTCAATGTATAAAAATGATATATAAAATTCCGGTTAACTCTTTACCGTTAGAATAATCTTGCTAATTTCCAAAAAATTAGATAATTTGTGCCAGTATATATTAATACTTGCACAAAAAGCTATTCTATCACTAATTGAAAATATTAGCTTTTTCAAATTAACGCCGTTTAAAAACGGCATGCATAAATATTTATCAGCAGCAATAATATTTTTCCTGTTAATCCCTTTAAATATTTTTTCACAGAAGATCCAGGTTGATGAAGGCGAATCACCGGAATATTACGCAAATATCGTAAAGCTTTACGCGCCAAGTGAAGACGCATTCATTGCTCTTCAATACCTTGCCGCTCCTTCATTATATAAACATGACTGGGTTAAGGCTGTAAAAGTTTACGAAGACCATAAATCAAAGTTCCTTGGTCTGGCAGACCGTATTGATAAAATAATTTCGATCATCAACGATACCGCGAAAAATATTAAGCTTTATAATATGGGCGGCAATATAAATTCTCTTGGCCGTGAATACAGTCCCGTGATTTCACCTGACGGAAAAAGGATCTACTTCACAGGGCGTGACAGGGAAGATAATATTGGCGGAGAAGATATTTTCATTTCACAGGAAGTTAATAACCGCTGGATAATTGCTAAACCTCTTATTGGCAGTATCAACACAGAAAGCAATGAATATATAAACAGCATTTCCGCCGATGGAAATACCCTGGTACTTTTCGGCAATTACCTGAACGCGCTTGGCAGGGGTGATAACTTTTACTCCGTCAAAACAAAATCAGGCTACTCAGAAGTTCAGCAATACCCCGAACCGATAAATTCCAAATGGTGGGATGCCGATGCGTACCTTACTGCTGACGGTAAGGCGATATTGTTCAGCAGTGAAAGGCCCGGAGGAGTGGGTGACTATAAACCCAAGGGCGACTATTACCACGGTATGTACTGGGGGAATACTGACCTGTATGTAGTTTTAAAAGAGCCTGACGGTTCGTGGAGCAAAACCGCTATAAATCTTGGTGATTTTATAAATACACCATATACTGAACGAACACCATTTCTTCATCCCGATGGCAAAACCCTCTACTTTTCAAGTGACGGGCATCCCGGGCTTGGCAAAAGCGATGTGTTTAAATCGGTACGGTTAAACGATTCATCGTGGACACACTGGAGCGAACCTGTAAATCTTGGGAAAGAAATAAACACTCCCAATGAGGACTGGGGATTTAAAATTTCCACTGACGGCAAACGCGCGTATTTTTCCACAGTTAACGATATGGGTTTTGGCGAAGAGGATATTTATTACGTCGAGCTTCCCGAAGAAGTGCAGCCGGTAAGCGATGTGGTTACAATTAACGGTAAAGTGCTTGATGAAAACGGGAATCCCGTGGAAGCCACAATTAAATGGGAAGATGTAGAGCTAAAAAAAGAAGTTGGCGTTGCAAAAACCGATCCGGTTACCGGCGAATATTTTATCGCCCTGCCGACAGGCAGGTATTACGCGTATTACGCCGATGTTAAAGGGTTCTATTCAATTGTAAACTACCTTGATCTTACAGCAGCCAAAGCTTTTGAGCAGATAAATACCAATATGAGCGTAATATCAGTTGAAGAGCTTAAAAATTCAGGTAAAGCTATTAAGATAGAAAATATATTTTTTGATTCCGGTAAGTTTGAACTAAAGGATGAATCACATGAAGCATTGAACCTGCTGTACAGGTTCATGCATGCAAACCCCGAAGTAATGGTTGAAATCAACGCACATACTGATGATATTGGCAGCGACCATTTTAACAAAGAGCTTTCTGATAAACGCGCAGCTTCAGTTGTAAGTTACCTGGTAAGTATTGGTATTAATCCCGCAAATATCATATCACAGGGATTTGGTGAATCACAGCCCGTTGCGCCAAATGATACAGAAGAGGGCAGAGCCCTCAACCGCAGGGTTGAATTCCGCCTGCGGAAATAATGGATATTGATAGATAATAATGTTATTTAATTACCATCATCTTTTTTGTTTGTGAAAAACCATTAGTTTTTAGACTATAGAAGTAAACACCGCTTCCCATATTAACAGAATTCCACTCGGTTTCATAGATGCCAGGCATCAGTCTTTCATTTACCACAGTTGATATTTCCCTGCCAAGCGCGTCATATATAAAGAGCTTAACAAATTCTGCCGATGGAATTGAAAACCTGATCTTCGTTACCGGATTGAACGGATTCGGATAATTTTGCTCTAATCTGTATTCTGTCGGAATTTGATTTGAAATTTGCTGGATACCTATTGTTTGTGAATATTTAACTGTCGCAAAATCTCTGCCTGTACCATTGCCAAAGCTCGCTCCGGTAACATACACATTATTCATACTATCAACATCAAGAGCCCAGCCGTAATCGCTGCTATCTCCTGTGCCGTTATATAACACTACCCATTGCTGATTACCTGTTATACCGTTATATTTTACAGTTGCAAAATCAAATGTCCCGCCAGCAGGAACATAAGCGTAGCCTGTAATGTAAACATCGCCTGCCCTATCTAATGCAACATTTCGTACAAAATCATGACTGCTTCCCGGTCCGTTATATCTTGCAACCCATTGTTGAATCCCGGCTGAGTTATATTTTATGGTTGCAAAATCATTTCGTGTTGCAGCCCCCCCATAACTGTAACCTGTTACATAAACGCTGCCGGTTGAATCTAATGACATCCATTGAGAAACGTCATCTCCGCCTGAACCATCATAAGTTTTTGCCCATTGCAAGTTACCCGAAGAATCATATTTTATAGTGATGTAATTGTGATTACCGGCACTGCCGGTGTATCCTGCTAAATAAACATTATTATATTTGTCTAATTCAATATCATAACCAATACCGCCAAAATAATTAGCCAACCATATTTGATTACCCGCTGAACTATATTTTATTGTTATAATGCCGCTACCTTCGCTTGAACCTGTAATATACACGTTTCCTGAGTTATCAACTGTTAAAGCGCGTGCCTGGTCATAAGAATTCGTAATACTATTATACAGTACAGCCCACTGTTGATGACCTAATTTGTTATACTTTATTGTTATATAATCAAAATAAGTGCTGTCGTTCCAACTCCAACCAGTGACATAAACATTGCCTTCTTTATCAACTGCTATTTCTCTTGCGTTGTCGATATCCGGACCGTTATACTGAGCTGCCCATTGTTCGATGCCTGTTGTTGTATATTTAATTGTAATTATGCCATTTGTATTATCACCTGTTATATAAACATTTGCGGAATCATCCAGAGTGATTGCAAAAGCTGAGCCATATCCTACATTATAGCTTTTTGCCCACTGTTGAACACCAGTAGAATTATATTTTATAGTATAATAATACCGTTCGGTTAAATTAATAAAACTATAGCCAGTTACATAAATGTCTCCTAACTTATCAATGGCAATGTCTCTCGGTTCGTCCCAGCCGTTTATAGTATTGTTAAACCTTTGAACCCATGATTGCGTTACTTGACTTTGAATATTTTGTAATAAAATATTTAAAGTCATAATGAAAATGTAATATATAATATTCTTCATATTCTATTATAAATATTCCATTAATGTGTTACCGGAGTTTGAGGAATAAAATCACCATTCTGTGAATATTTAATTGTAGCCCAGTCAAATTCAATTCCAGTTTCATAACTGCCGCCTGTAACATATACATTTCCTGAATTATCTATAGTAATTGCATACGCCTCATCATTGTAATCATTATCATATCTTGCAATCCATTGTTGGGTACCTGAAGAGTTATATTTAATTGTAGCATAATCAAAGTCTGTTCCGTTGCCTTTGCTTCTTCCAGTAATATAGACATTACTGCTTCCATCAATTACTAGGGCATATGCTTCGTCGTTATCGCTACCGGGACCATTATATCTTGCTTCCCACTGCTGAGACCCAGAGGAATTATATTTAATTGTTGCATAATCAAAATATGTGCTTGTAAAACTTGCTGGTCCTTCACTCTTTCCAGTAACGAATACATTCCCTGAGCCATCAACAGCAAGTGAGTATGCTTCGTCCCAATCGTATCCATTCCCGTTATATATCGCAGCCCATTGTTGGGTTCCGGAGGAATTATATTTTACAGTTGCGTAAGCAAAATCAGTTGAAGCATATTGTTTACTTCTGCCTGTAACATATACGTTACCACTGCCATCTACTTTAATGGTGTGTGCAATATCTTCACCACTTCCGACGCCATTATAAGTCGCAACCCATTGTTGAGTCCCGGAAGAATTGTATATGATTATAACATAATCTTTACCTGTTGAACTACCAGTGCAGTAACCTGTAACGTATATATTAGCAGAACCATCTATTACCATTGACTCCGCGGCATCGTCATCATCACCACTTCCGTTATACCTGGCAACCCACTGCTGAGTGCCGGAAGAATTGTATTTTACTGTTGCTATATCATAGTTTTTGTCAATGCTGCGCCCAGTTACATATACGTTTCCAGAACCATCTAATACAACAGAAACCGCCACGTCATCACTGCTTTCCGGCCCGTTATAGCGTGAAGCCCATTGTTTTTCGCCTGTTGAATTATATTTAACAGTTGCATAATCAAATGATGTTGAAGTACTGCCATAACTTCTGCCCGTTACATAAATGTTTCCTGATCCGTCAACTACAATTGAATAAGCAGCATCAATACCATCATCTGTGGGTGAATTATTATATAATCTATGTCCAGGGGCAGTTTGCCCTGTCCAATAATAATCGCCATCTGGTTCATACTTAATTGTTCCGTAGTCATATAAGTAGCTAAATGAAGCATCGTCCTCATTTCTCCAAACAATGCCGGCTACATAGACGTATCCAGAACCATCGACTGCTATTGAATATGCGGTGTCGCCAGCGTCTGTTTGAAGTGAAAATCTCTTAACCCATTCTTGCGTTACTTGTGCATAAATTTGTTTTGTGCTAACAATTACAAAAATCGTAAATATAAAAATACTTTTTATAAAGTACTTCATTATTGATAAACCTCCCTCTAGGAATACAATGAATTCTCTTTTTAGAAAAAATCTAAAAGAAAGTTAATAAAAATCAAGTCAAAAAGTCAATTTCGCAATTCTAACGTAAATTGCTCAATAGTTGATAAATTTATTGACTAACTGATGCAGAATTTAATGTTGTATTTAAGCTGCTTTTTAAAATGAAATGTCACTTTTGGATAGTATTACCCGTTTTAGTGAAATTCTTTTTGACCATTATATGTTAAATTTGTAAATATGAAATTTTCAGGAATAATATTAATTCTTCTATTCTTTGCAGTTAGTGCTTTATTTGCACAGCGTGACCTGGAAACCATAACATCCCCCGAAGAGCTCAGGCAATACATACTTTTTACCGCTCCTTCAGAAGACGCATTTGTAGCTGTGCAGCGGCTTGCAAAGCCGTTTATAGAAGCCGGGGATTATAACAGCGCTATGAAAGTATTCCTTGAATACCGCGATAGATTTATAGAACAATTTGACCGCACTGATAATATCATTGCTCTCTTAGGCGCTATGGAAGAGGGGCTCACGGTAACGAACATTGAAACTGTTAACACAAAAAAAAGCGAATACTTCCCGGTACTATCAATTGATGGTTCTTTTATGTATTTCACATTTGCCGAAGGCAAAAAAGGCGGTGAAGATATTTACTATTCACAGCTTATTAGCGATACATGGATAAAGCCTAAAAATCTCGGTGCGCCTTTCAGTACAAATGAAAATGACGCTGTAAACAGCGTCTCAGCCGATGGCAATACGATGGTGCTCTTTGGCTCATATAAAGGATTCATAGGCGGCGGCGATAATTTTTATGTGCAGAAAACCTCCACAGGCTGGTCAGCAATAAAGCCTTTCCCCAAGCTCCTCAATTCGCAGTATTGGGAGTGTGACGGATTTTTAACCGCTGACGGCAAAGCGTTTTTCTTTACCAGTGATAGGCCCGGCGGGGTAGGTGAGTTTGTGAAAGGCGGCCAGTTTTACCATGGTGAGTATGAAGGGAATACAGATATTTATGTTTCTGTTAAAAATGATTCAGGCTGGGGAAAACCTGTGAATGTTGGTGAAATTGTAAATACTCCATTTGCAGAGCGCTCGCCGTTTCTGCATCCGGATGGCAAGACGCTCTATTTTTCAAGTGACGGGCATTACGGGCTTGGCAGCCTGGATGTATTCAAAACCGTGAGGCTTAGCGATACATCATGGCAAGTGTGGAGCGAACCTGTAAATTTAGGGAAGGAGATCAACACTCCCGGCTACGATGTAGCATATAAGATATCCACCGATGGAAAGTTCGCATATTTTTCAAGTGACCGTGAAGGCGGCAAAGGAGGCTACGATATTTACCGTGTAAGCCTTCCGAAGGAGGCTATGCCTGAGAAAAATGTGCTCACAATTAAAGGCAGGATTACTGATGAAAATTCAAAGCCGCTTGATGCAAGGCTATTGTGGTATGACCTGGGTTCGAATTTCAATGCGGGTGAGCTTACAAGCGACCCTGAAACAGGGAATTATATTATAACTTTACCAAACGGAGCAAGTTACAGCTATTTTGCTGAACGGCAGGGGTATTATTCCATAAGCAATAATATTGATCTAACCGGCCAGAATGAGTTTGGTGAGCTTACAGTTGATATAGTTATGCAGTCTGTGATGTCACTTCTAAATACTTCAATAGTATTGAATAATATTTACTTCGATTTTGATAGATCAGACCTGCAGCCAGGCTCATCTATAGAGCTGGATAGAGTTGTAAAATTCCTTAATGATAATCCAACAGTTAAAATAGAAATTTCAGCTCACACGGACAGCAAAGGCAGTGACGATTATAACCTTTCGCTGTCACAAAAAAGGGCTGAAAGTGTGGTTGCATTTTTGGCAGGCGCAGGGATTGATCCCGCCCGGCTGATAGCAAAGGGCTATGGCGAAACCGTGCCGGTGGCTGATAACTCAACAGAGGAAGGCGCTGCCAAAAACCGCAGAGTTGAAATGAAGGTCCTGAATTGATGTGTTTATATCCCCCTTTTAAAAAGGAGAATTAATAATTAATACTTTCGAATTCAATAATAAAATAAAACTTTCGCTTTTTTACTTTGTGCTTGTTGCAGCAATAGGTACATTTCTCCGGTTAAAGTTCGTATTTCCGGTTGAACTTCTGAACTATGATAATACCCTGCACTCACACTCACATTTTGCAATACTTGGCTGGCTTTATAATGCGCTTTACATTGCGATAGTACATTCATACATAAAAGATCCCCTGAAGCAGAAAAAGTATAATATTTTGTTTTGGGTAACGCAGGTATCAATACTTGGTATGCTTTTCACATTTGCATGGCAGGGATATGCAGCGTATTCAATTACATTTTCAACTCTGCATATTTTCTGCTCTTATTTTTTTATAGTCTTTGTACTTAAGGACCTGGCTTCCGTAAAGACTGAAACTCTATCATTAAAATTCATATACGGAGCTTTATTTTTTCTTTTCCTTTCATCACTGGGTCCGTGGGGATTGGTTGCAGTAATGCTGCAGGGTTCCGCCGGTACTGATCTCTACAAACAGATAATTTATTTTTACCTGCACTTTCAGTATAACGGATGGTTTATATTCGCCCTCATTGGTTTATGGCTTAAGTATTATGAAAACAAAGGCGCAAAGTTCAATGAGAAAACCTCTTCGGCAGCGTTCAATTTCCTCTTCTATTCCAATGTTGCTGCTTATACGCTTTCGCTGTTAGGATTCAAATTACCTGCTTATATCTACTGGATTGCAGTATTAAGTGCATTTGTTCAGCTTGCCGGACTGCGATACCTGTATAAGCTTTTATTTGCAAATGAAATAATGGTATTCCATAAAGAAAGCAGTGTTGTTCAGTTATTGTTCCGTTTCAGTTTTTTCGCACTGTTTGTAAAATATCTGCTGCAGCTGGTTTCAGCTTTACCGAATATTGGTGATGCCGCTTTTTTAAGCAGGGAAGTGACTATAGGATTCATTCACCTTGTTATGCTTGGGGTAATTTCTGCGGGTATGCTGGGATGGATTGCAGGGTCAGATTTTATTAATGCCAATGGTATATGGTTTAAGTATGGAATCTACACATTCCTAGCTTCGTTTCTACTGAGTGAGGTGCTGCTCTTTTATCCTGCTTTGGTGATTTGGTTTAAGATATCCGGTATTTCCAATTATGCAATGTATATGTTTGCTTTATCTTGCGGAATGCTTGCCGGTACGATTGGTGTATTTATAGGTTGCTTGTCATACCCGCGAAGGCGGGTATCTAGTAATTGATTTAAGCTGAAAAGTGGATCTTTGAAATACGATAATTTTATAGAATGTGACTTCTTCATTAAGATAAGCAGAAACTCCTTACAACTATTTCAAAAAAGAGAAGGTTATAAAAAACTTATTTGCTATAGTCATAATTCCTGAGTTTTTGTATTTACTGAAATAATAGTCTGGATACCCGCCTTCGCGGGTATGACATTTTTATTCAACTATCTGCTTCAGGTGATACTCCATATGAACAACGTAATCCTCTATCAGCCACAGCAGTGTTTTATCGGTTGAATCTTCGCGGAATGCTGCGTTGCCCAGCTCAATTTTCACCGCGAGCTTTGATTCGGGAATATTTGAAATTACCCGTACTATCTGCCTGTTGAGAGTGATCCAGTAATTCAGAAGTTCACCGGTATCCATATCATTGTAGTAATTAACCCTAACCCAATCATCCTGTGCATAGGGTACTATCAGGAATGGCTCAGTTTCAAATTGTGCGCGTACAAACCGGCTTAAATTATTTACTGCAGAATCACACAAATGCCCGAAAATTTCTTTTTTCGACCATTTCTTAGGTGACTTCTTGTATGTAAATTCACCTTCCTGAATTTTATTTATTTTTTCAGGAATTTCCTGCAAATATGAGTTTATTCGGTTTACAGAATTATAGAGAACATTCATAAAATAATTATTTCTTATTGTTTACTGAATCATTTGGACCCAGACCTATCATAAACTTAGAGCAGTAAGGATGTTTATCCTTTACATAGGCGATAAACTGCTCCCGGTATTTTTCACCTGTTTCGAATTTTACTTCAAGTTTTTCAAATTCTTCAATGCAAGGGTAAAGTTCAGCTGCTTTTAATTGGAAAGTATCCATGTACATTCTCTTTTGCGCAGTATCAGAACCTTCGGACATTTTTTGTTTATAGAATTCCAACGGCTCGATGCATTTGCAAATCTTTGCAATTGAACTCCTGTCGCTGTTATCCAGCAGGCTGTATTTATCCTCACTGCCTGAGCATCCCCAGATATAAGCAAAAACTATCACGAATAAAATTAAACTTTTACGCACATTACCTCCATTGGTTTTTCAAATCCTTTAATTGAAACTTCGCCAAGCGATTCTGATGCCTGGCCGTTTGTACTAATGCTGTTAAGAAAATCCCGTGATACCAAAAACTGTGTCTGGAACTGCTTATTCAGCTGCTCAAGCCTGGCGGCTGTAATTACTGTCGTTCCGGCTATTGAATACTGCTTGCGTATATCATTACCAATATTTCCTGTAATTACTTCGCCTGAATGAATGCCTATCCCAACCCGTGTAACGGGTATGATATTCATTTCAGCAAGTATCTTTATTTTATTAATTATTTCCAGCCCTGCATTGAAGGCATTCTGGCGGTGGTCTTCAATCTGCAGCGGAATGCCGAATGAAGCCATAAAACCATCACCCATGAACTGGTTTACAAGTCCTTTGTGTTTAGAAATTATTTCTATGAGCGGATCAAAAATATTATTCTGGAACTGGATTATTTCAGCAGGGTCTTTGGTTTCAGCATAAGAGCTGAAATTCCTGATATCCAGGAACATAATTGTTGCATTAACCCTTTTGATATCAAGGTTATCTTTACGGAGTATCAGCTCATCAACAATTTCACGTGATACCTGCTGCCCGAAAAGGTTGATAATTTTTTGTTTTTCCATCAGCTGGCTGAAGGAGTTCTGCACACGTTTGTTTATCTCCGAAGCTATCATTCCTGAAGCAGCTCCTGTAAAGAGCATCATTACAGCCCTTACATAATATGAAGCTATCGGCATATGAGCTTTCAGATCCTGTGCCGGGATTATATAATTATATACATAGTAAGTTAAGGCTGAATACTGCAGTGCTGCTGCAATGCCAAGAAAAAAACTTATCCGGAAATTAAGCTGAAGCGATGAAATAGCTATCAGAAGAAAATAGGTAAGAAAATACGGGGCATCAAGATAAACTGCACGTTCTTCAATAATTGTAAGCATGAACATCAGTATCCCTGGGAAGACTATTTCTATTATCGTATGTACAAGCTTAAGAGTATCGTGAATTGAGATCTTATCTCTTATATATCTTTTAAGCAGGAAAAGAAATATTAGCTCATAATTAAGGAAGAAAAATACCCAGATAATTATTGCGTACCCTGAGGTTTTATATTTGAAAAATCTCTGCAGGTCAAGGAAATCCAGGTAATTATTTGCTATACTTATAACCATACCGATACCAAGCAGGTAACAGATAATTTTTACCCGTTTGTATTCACTCA
Source organism: Ignavibacteria bacterium (assembly GCA_017303675.1). Taxonomy (NCBI): domain Bacteria; kingdom Pseudomonadati; phylum Ignavibacteriota; class Ignavibacteria; species Ignavibacteria bacterium. Next base: position 970,549 of record JAFLBX010000002.1, on the reverse strand, counting down.
GAGTTTTTTCAAACTCAAATTCTTTTTTGAAAGAACTTTCCTGTATCAATATTTCATTTTAATTAGTAAGTATCCTTCTGTGATAATTGATCTGCCCTGTGTGATAACCCAGATGCAGGGCTAGCCTAATCAATGCATCATAAACTGTCTGGTCTTCACCGTGAGATGTTTCAGGGAACTGTTCAGATAATTGCTCGGGTGTAAGTGATTCAAGCACTTGTTTAACAATTTCAGCTGTACTTGTGATCTCTGCAAGTATTTCCTTTTTGCCGGTGCCGGTTTGAGAAAACTCAAAGTCACGATCACGGATATACCCGTTCTTGCCGATCACAGCACCAATATTATGTTTTAGATTTCCGCACAGATGCATAGCGAGATTTGCCGGTGTATTTTTAAGGTCACCGGTCAGCTTCCATAAGTCGATTTCGTTATGATAAAGTGATATTTCTTTTTCAAGATTTTCAAGGTATTTCATGTACTGGGATGTAATGTATTTCATTTTATTAGAAAAATTAGATTATTTTTAATAGCCAAATTATATATACAATAGCAAGTACCAGCATAACAAAGGTCATTATTAATCTGAATTTGAAACCCGGCCGCAGCTCCTGCTGCGCTTCTTCTTTTAATCCGTGTGGTAATGAATGTGTTGTTTGCTCTGCAGCAACATTAACATTCCCTGTTTCCGGCATCATCATTCCAAACCCTGAGCTTTCAAGTTTTCCAAGTCCTTTTTTGACCATTTCCCTGGCTTCCTGCGGCATTTGGTCTATACTGCTGTACTGTTTACCGTTATAGAAGAAAGAATTAAAATTTGCTATCAATGGTTTTTGGCTGCCTGTTGTATTTGCGTTCAGCAAGCCTTCTACAAAGTCAGGTATCCCGTTATTGTTCTCATCTTTGAACATTACCCTGAACTCATCCGGTATTTCGTTTAGGCTGTTGTATTCTTTCCCGTTAAAATTTATTTTACTCATATAATTTAAAATTTTTCTTAACCAGCTTTTTTGATATTAGCTTTCCATTCATCGTTATTTTCTGCAATACCTACAACCTGCATCCATTTATGCTCAGGCAGCAGCTCAATTTTCATCCCAAGCCTTTTTAATACGGCCTGTGATGGATTGTTATACATATTGGTTATTCCCACAATTCTTTGCAGCTTAAGAGTTTCAAAGCCGTATTTTATCAGTCCTGATGCTGCTTCATGCGCAAAACCCCTGCACTGGTAATGTGAGGATACAGCGAAAAAAATCCCGACCTCGGGGTAATTGCGGTCGCTTTCAGTTGCATCGGCTATATAACGGTAATAGGGAACTAATCCAAGCGGAGCCAAAACCGGAACAAATCCGCATGTTCCTATAAGCTGAAGCGAATCTTTTAGAACTATCGCATGATCGCCGTAGGGCGGATTGAGCAGCATGCGGTTTTGTTTATATCCCTGTATCGTCCACTCAAGCCATTCTTTGCGCTGAGCTATTGATGAATCCTGTAACTTGGAATCCTTGAATTTCAGCTCAACATCAAGTATCCTGTAAATTTCTCCAAGATCAGCGGGGCGGAATTCCCTGATTATAAGCCTTTCGGTTACTATTGGTTTCATATTGTTTTTATTATTAATGCAAATTACTAAATTATTTGGTCAGATTACAGAGAAGGATTAAATCTTAAAACAAAAATAATTAACTTTGAAAATGTTCAGTACCTTCAGCAGAAAATACCCGGCAGCACTTGCTGTTTTCCCGATGGCTTTGGGAATATTAATCAGTGATTACCTGAAAGTAGATCTCTCGTTCTTGCCTGAGTGGTTTTTCCTAACTGCTATTGTTACTGCAGGTATTTTTATAGCAGTGCTTTACCCCAAATTGCAAAAAGGAGAGCTGTTCCTTTTTTCCTGTTTATTCCTTTTAATGCTTTTCGGATTATTATCGTTTCAATTCAGGTATTACAAAACCGGTGAGAACAACATTTCTGCAAGGATATTGCAAACAGAGCCGAATTCAGTAGTAAAAGGGATAGTAGCAGAACAGCCTGAATTGAAGGATGACAGGATGAGGCTCTTAATACAGTTAATATCGGTAAATGATTCATCTGTTTCCGGAAATATGCTTGCTTCTGTGTATAAAAACAAATTCACCGAAGAAGCTGCGGCTGAGTTTACTTATGGTGATATAGTAGAGCTTAAAGGAAAGATCGAACCGCTGCCGGGCAGGCGAAACCCGGGAGAATTTGACTATGGAAGGTATCTGAAAATGCATGGTGTTGATGCAGTATTTTCAGCTTACGGCTTTGAAAGCATAACACTTACAGGCAATGAAACACAAAATCCATGGTACACTTATGTGATAATACCGGTTAAAAAGTATTCATTAGAAGTAATTGAAGAGAATTTAAGCGGCCAGGAAGCTGAATATCTTAAAGGGCTGCTGCTTGGTGAAAGAAGCAATATTTCAGGGGAGACCAGAGAAAATTTTATAAATGCCGGTGTTGCGCATATTATCGCAGTCTCAGGGCTGAATGTAGCATATGTTGCATTGATAATCTGGGCAATACTTATCTTTATACCAATTAAACAGCATTATAAAATATTTATCACTATCGCATCTTTGCTGTTTTATATGGATCTGACCGGCAATTCACCTTCAATAGTCCGCGCAGTTATAATGGCTTCTGTTTTTTTGATAGCGCAAATTGCAGGGCGCAGGCCAAACAGCTATAATATACTTTCATTTGCGGCGTTGCTGATTTTAGTTGTAGACCCCCGGCAGCTTTTTGATGCCGGTTTTATACTTTCATTTTCCGCATTGCTTTCCATAATAATTATTTACCCGTTTTTAAATAATAAGCTAAATAATATTAAATGGATCAAAGAGCTCAACAGTGATAAATTATCCGTAAAGGTTTTTAAAGCTGCAGCAGCATTATTCCTTGGTACTTTTGCAGCGCAGCTGGGTACACTTCCCATAACTGCTGTTATGTTTAAGAAAATTTCAGTTATATCCCTGTTATCAAACTTGTTTGCCATTCCGCTTTCAAATATTTCGCTGGCATTAGGGTTTATAATGGTGATTGTTTCACCGTTATCAGGATGGCTTGGTTCAGTTTTCGGGGCTGTGAACCAGATGCTGCTGTATATACAGCTTTTGCTAATTGAATTCTGTGCCGGGCTGGATATTGCATATGTGCAAACGTATTTTGTTGATGGTATGATGCTGATATTTTATTATATAATATTGATCCTGGTTTTGACTGCAAACAGAAGCAATTATATAATTCGTTTGGCAGTTTCCCTGCTGCTTATTATTAATTTTGCTGTATGGAAAGATGTAGCAGCTATGACCAATGAAGCTGAAATAACATTCCTGAATACAGGCTCATCAAACTGTACTGCTGTAAAAATGCCGGGCGGAACAACTGTATTGATAAATGCCGGGACATCAAGTGATAAATATAATTCAGCGCAACGAACTGTACTGCCGTATTTAAAAGCTGGGGGCAGTGGTAAAATAGATCTTCTTATTATGAATTCAATGGATAAAGATGAGTTCAGAAACCTGCTGTACCTTGTTCAGAACACAGAAGTGAAGAAGATGATGCTCCCGGTATATTACAAAGATATAATTGAATCGAAATATTTTAATAGTAATTTTAAAAATACTGCTGTTGAATACATCAGCAGTTCTAAGATCATAAATAAAAATGGTAACTTCAGGCTGTATATTTATTATGACAGCCTGTATAAAGCCGGCACAATGATGACACAGTTTTTGTTTGGCGACCAGTCCTTTGTATTTACCGATGCAGTAAAGCCGGAAGAAATAATTTACAATTCAGTGTATTTGAATGATCTGGACCTAAATACGCAGGTAATTCGCGTTGCTTCTTCGGGTTCATTTACAACAACACCGCCGCAGTTTATTGCAAATGTTAATCCCGCATATATTATTATTGGTGAAATTGTTTCGGGAAGAAGAAGGCTTAATGCAGAAATATTTAAGGCAGCACTATATGAAAATGGATTTAATGTGCTCGATGCCGGTAAAACAGGCGCTGTTATACTGAGAACTAATGGTGATTTTACAAGAAGGGTAGTGTGGGAGTAAAACATTTTCTCTTCTGTAATATAAGGTGCGAATTTGCGAGCGAAGCGAAGCAATCTTATAGATCATGCAATGAGTTCTTAATGAGACTGCTTCGTCGCTTCGCTCCTAGCAGAATTGAAAATATTAAATTTTACGAGCGCAGCGAAGTAATCTCATAAATCAGGCAATATGTTCTTAATGAGACTGCTTCGTCGCTTCGCTCCTCGCAGAATTGAAAATAATAAATTTTGCGAGCGCAGCGAAGCAATCTCATTAATAGAATTAAAAAATTAATATTATAAAATATGACCCAGGAAACATTTGCCGTTTATATTATGACAAATAAGTATAACAGTGTATTGTACACAGGATTTACAATAAACTTATACCAAAGAGTTTTGGATCATAAAAATAAAACAGTAAAATCATTTACATCCAGGTACAATGTAAATAAATTAGTGTATTATGAGTTATTTGCAAATGGCGATGATGCCATAGCAAGGGAAAGACAACTTAAAGCGGGTTCTAGAAAGAAGAAAATTGACTTAATAAACAAAATTAATCCCAATTGGGATGATTTTTTTGATACATTAAGTTTTTAATTTCAATTATAGAACTAAATTTTGCGAGCGCAGCGAAGCAATCTCATAATTCAGGCAATATGTTCTAAAGAGACTGCTTCGTCTCTTTGCTCCTCGCAGAATTAGATGCATAGAATTAAGTAGATTTATTTAATACAAGCAATACACCTGATTTAATCTCTACCGAAACCTTTTCAGCAACAGCTTCATTTAACGCTCCTTCACGAATTCCAATTTCAAGCGAGCCGTTTTTTAATGGGTATTTTAATCCGCTGGTAGTAATGCCTGCAGCTTCAGGTAATGGGATCAGTGATACTGTATCACCAATACGGCAATCAATTTCAACAATCCTGTTAATTATTTTACCTTCGAAACCATTATCAAATATTCTAATATCAGCCTTAAGGTAAAATTTTTTAAGTATACTCAGATTGTTCAGAGTATGGTCCAGCCTTTTGCCGCCAAAACCGATAATATTTATATGCTTGAATTTTTTCGATAGGGCATAAATGATAGCTTTTTCAAGGTCGTTCTTATTCTGGTCATATACTTTTTTTATTACGACATTTTTCCTTGAAAAATATTTCAGGACTGCGGGTTTTATGGAATCAAGATCGCCTATAATTACATCGGGGGTGATACTGCTGGCTTTCAGAAATTCAGAAGCCCCGTCACAGGCAATTATAAATAATGCCTTACGGGGCTTAATAAATTTTAATATATAGTTTAAGTCACTCTTTACTAATTTGCCATGTGATACTATCAAACATTCCTTAATATTATCCGTTTGAAGCTTCACTTTTGGCATATAGCTTGATGAATTTTACTTTACGGAAGCATTACTGCAGCAGCTATAACAGTTGTCCAAATACCTGCTTTATCGCCTTCGGCTGATTGTGTAACATTGAAGGTTTTATATATCTGCCCGCTGGCTTTATAAACCTGCTCCCTTTCATCCCATGCCTGTTCAGGGTCAAACTCAATACCAAGAGTTGTAGCAAGCATCTGCGCGGCAATATCTTCGGCATACTCACCGGATATTTTTTCAGATTCGCCGAACGGGTGATGCTCTGAAATATACCCGTACTGATTGCCGTCACTGGGTAATGCTACCCCTATTGATGATGCAATAAGACGGTTGGCTTCATTTGTGGAATTTCTTGCCATAACGCAGAATGTTATCTGCCCTGGCTCGAGAAGCTTAACGCCTTCTTCTTTTGATAGCCTTTTGCAGCCTGCCGGGAAAATACTTGATACCGAAACCAGGTTGCATTTTTCTATGCCTGCCATACGAAGAGCCAGCTCGAATGACTGTAAATAATCTTTATGCCTTCCAACACCCTTGGTGAAAAAGATTTTAGTAGGTTTGAACAATTTCTGTTATTTCTCCAATTAGATAATTAAATAAAAATAGGTGAGTTATACAGCGCAAATATAATAAATAAAAATTAAAACCGTTATATAATAATTGTTAAGAACCCTCACCCCCAACCCCTCTCCCGGAGGGAGAGGGGGGCAATTACCTAAAGCTATTGGTCTTTCTCACCTCTCCTTTCAGGAGAGGGGCAGGTCTACGACTCTTCGAGTCGAAGACTCGTAGAGGGGTGAGGTCGAAACTAAACCCTTACCTTCAAAAACTTCCTTTTGCCGACTTTCAGCACGAAATCCTTTTCAGCCCTGATAATATGCTTTTCATCCGTGATCTTTTCACCGTCAATTGTTACACCGCCCTGTTTTATTAACCTGATAGCTTCGGAAGAAGTTGCCGCCATATTATTTTCTTTAATAATAGTAACCAGCTTTACTTCTTTTGCGTCAAGCTTAAATTCAGGGATATCATCCGGGATTTCCTTCTTAACAAAAATAGTCTCAAACTCATTCTGAGCGTATTTCGCGGATTCTTCATCATAATACTTCTTTACAAGCTCATAACCCAAACGAACCTTCAGGTTACGTGGATTTGTTGCCGGGTCATCTAGCTGTTTTTTTATTTCAGCCAGCTCAGCATCATTGAGCATTGTGCCCAGCGTAAAGTATTTATAGATGAGCTTATCCGGGATCGACATTGATTTTCCGAAAATATCTTTAGGTGAATCTGTAAAGCAAATAGCGTTGTTTAGCGACTTGCTCATTTTTTCAACACCATCAGTGCCTTCAAGCAGCTCGCATGTTACAATGCATTGTGATGGCTGACCGTATGCTTCCTGAATTGCCCTTCCAACAAGTAAATTGAACTTCTGGTCGGTGCCGCCAAGCTCAACATCGCTTTGCACTGCAACGGAATCATATGCCTGGCTCAAAGGGTATAGCAGCTCATGCAGGCTAATGGGAGTCTTACTCGCCATACGCTTGGTAAAATCATCACGCTCAAGGATCTGCATTACGGTATATTTGCTTGAAAGCTTTATAACATCGCTGAAGGTCATCTTATCAAGCCATTCAGAGTTATACCTTATCTCAAGATCTTTCTCAAGCAGTATGCGTGAAGCCTGTTCAAAATATGTTTTCCCGTTTATGCGGGTTTCTTCCATTGTTAATGCGGGTCGTGTTTTGCTTTTGCCGGAAGGGTCACCTATCATTGCTGTGAAATCACCAATGATGAGCACAGCTTTATGTCCCAGGTCCTGGAAATCACGCAGCTTTTGCAGTACAACACCGTGCCCAATGTGAAGATCGGGACGGGAAGGGTCGCACCCAAGCTTTATCCTGAGTGGTTTATTTTCCTTAATGGATTTTTCGAGTTTCTTAACGAGTTCATCTTCGGGAATAATTTCAACTGTATTCCGTTTAATATGATCAATTTGTTCTTTTACCGGTGGAAATGACATATATGTTATATAAAAATTTGTCACCCTGAACTTGTTTCAGGGTCTTCTTAAATCAATATTAAAAAACAGATTCTGAAACAAGTTCAGAATGACATGATAAAAATTATACTTTCACTCTCTTCAGCTGCCTCTGTACATCTGCCTTTTTAATGGACTCGCGCTTATCATACTGCTTCTTGCCTTTTGCCAGACCAAGCTCTACTTTAACAAAGGGACCCGAAAAATATAATTTGAGCGGTATTAAAGTAAGACTCCTATCCTTAAGCTTGTTTTCAAGCTTTCTGATCTCACTTTTTTTCATCAGCAGCTTTCTGCTGCTGGTTGGTTCGTGATTGGTAAACGTCCCAAGCTTGTAAACAGCAATATTAGCGTTTAAGAGCCAAACTTCATTTTTCTTTACACGGGCGTATGAATCAACCAGGCTTGCCTTATGGTCACGAAGTGACTTCACTTCAGTGCCGCTTAGTACGATGCCTGTTTCATATTTATCAAGGATCAAATAGTCATGATAAGCCTTTTTATTTAAAGCAATTACCACCTCTTTTCGCGGTTTTGAAACAGGCATATTGCCTGTTGACATATTGCCCGTTGTGCCTGTTGGCTTCGGTTTGACTGTTTTTTCCCTGTTGTTCATTGTAAATTGCAAAAATATTTAAAAAAGTAAGTAAAAACTATACTATAAACAGGTAAGTCGAAACGCTGTTTCGACTGCCGGATCAGTGATCAGGCAAACAGGAATTTATGACAACTAAAACATTCACAGTTAACCCGTTTTCAATGAATTGCTACATCTATTGGGATGAGAAAACAAAAGAGGGTGTAATTATCGACCCCGGTGCTTATGAAGATTTTGAAAAAAATGAAATATTGAATTACATCAGATCCAACGGAATTAATATAAAGCTCATACTGCTAACCCATGGCCACATCGATCACATTATGGGCAACAAATGGGCAATAGATACATTTGGCGTGCCTGTGCTGATGCACAAAGAAGACCTGCCGCTTATCGATAGGGCAATGGACCAGGCGGCAATGTTCGGTGTGCAGTTCCCAAAACCGCCTGCACCTGATAAATTTATTGATGAAAGCGATGTTATTGAAGTTTCGGGCAATGAGTTTAGAATAATTCATACGCCGGGCCATTCACCCGGCAGCGTATGCTTTGTTGATGAAAAAGAGAAAATTATCTTCGGGGGTGATACAGTTTTCCGCGGCTCAATTGGCCGCACTGACCTGTGGATGGGTGATATAGATATATTGCTTGATTCAATTAACAGCAAAATTATGATATACCCTGAAGATTTTGTCATTTATCCGGGACACATGGATGCTACTACAGTAGGCGAGGAAAAAGCCGCAAATCCATTTTTAAACGGGGAGTATGATAATTTAGTGTGAAATTATTTCACAACTGCCGGCAGCAGATATTTTTCTAAAATTATATTAACCTGCCTGTGTGAGTATGGTTTATTGTATGCTGTTGATGTAATAACAATTACCAGAGGCAGTTCTTTAAATATGAATATTTTATTCCCGCCATTTCCGCTTGCATAGTATGCTTCGTAAGAAATTCCATTTACATTAAATATCATATTCCAGAACAGGTAACCATAGAATTCATTTTCGCTGCCCGGTATCTGCAGGTGACGGGTCAGTGATTTATTAACCCACTCTTCAGGCAGTATCTGCTTATTTTTATACTTCCCTTTATTGTTATAAAGCCAGCCGAATTTTGCCAGGTCAAGCAGCCTCAGGCGGAGACCGCCTGCAGTGTTTGCCACACCCTGCGGGGTATATTCCCATTGATACCTGCTGATCTCCAAAGGTTGAAATAATTTTTCTGCTGAATACTTTTCCAGTCCGTTTGGAACAGATTTATTTAGAATATCACCAAGCAATACAACACCAGCTGTAAAATAATCCCAGCTCTTACCGATAGTCTTTAGGCTATCCATAGGCAGGTCTAAAGCGAACTTAACCCAATCAGCAGCGGGATACATATTTTCCTCATTGCCGGGGGAGCTCATATCGAGATCAGACCCGTAAAAACCTGAGCTCATTGTTAAAAGGCTTTTAAGAGTGACTTTTTCTTTATCAAGGCTGAAGTTATCATATTTTTTTAGGTCATAAAATTTGTTTAAAGTTTCATTTTCACTCTTTATAAAGCCATCATTAATTGCAATACCGGTTAATGCAGATGCAAATGATTTACCAACAGAGCGTGTATCGTGAAGGGAATCCCTGTTGTAACCGTTAAAATATTCTTCTAAAACAAGCTCACCGCTTTTTATTACTGCAATACCTGTTATTTCTTTGAAGTAATTTTGAAGTATTTTGGTATTAAGATCTCTGATAATAGCTGTATCAACCACATCACCAGCCGTTTCCCAGCCGCTATTGCTTGAAATTAACTGTATGCGGCTTTCTGCTTCGCTTATTTCGGGGTATTTTATGTTCAGTAAAATTTCACCGGATGCAATTACATCACCGTAGATCACAGATCCATTTTTAAAATACGGCTTAATAATAATTTTAAGCTTATGCGTTCCTTCAGTAAGGGCATCTTCTCCGCCTTTGAACATGAATCTCTGCCATAAAAACCTGCCCCATGAATCTTCGCCGGTTGAGCTTATCAGCGGTACCCTGAAAACAGTATTTACTTTTTTACTCTCACCTGAACCCGCGCCGGGATTTAGGTCTTCTGAGTACATTAAATTATCATCAACATAAAATTCAAACCTGTAATTGCCCTTGGCATTTAGCTCATCAGCAGAAAGCTCCGGGGCAAGTTTGTGCAGCTCATTGGTCAACGAATTCTTAAGATACACACGAATGTTCAGATCTTTTACGTTGAGAAGCTCAATTGAACTAAGGAAATCAGATTCGGTAAAACTTTCAACTGGAATAATACTTTCCATAAATGTAATTTTACCTGTGTTGTTCTTATGAACTTCGGAAGTAATTCCGTTATCTTTAATAAACAGGCTATCGAAAGTATTTAATGAGTATATTACATTTGGGAGAGTAATTAATGATATAATGATTAGCAGTATTTTCATTAATAGTTTATAAAAATTAATTTTCAACAAAGATAATGAACATCTGATTTCTAAAATAGAATGAAATTAACATTTAGAAAAATTAAAAATTAATTTTTCAGTGTTTTTCTGAATAATTGCGGTGTGGTTTTGCTGAAAGCTCTGAAAACACGGATGAAATGACTTTGATCGGAAAAGCCGCATGCTGCGCTTATTTGAGTTAGTGAGAGCTCTGAATTGAAAATTAGGTCTATAGCTTTATTTATTTTAATTTTGCGGATATAATTACCTATAGTGGTCCCGTAGTATTTTGGGAACATCCTTGAAATATGAACAGGGTGGACACCGGAGCGTTCTGAAAGATTTTCAAGAGTTAGAGGCATTTCGGTTTCTTCCGTTAAAATGCTTTCCACTGTTTTTAACCATGAAGGTAATTTAGAATTGCTTATCTCATGCTGCCTGTTCATAACTGTAAAAAACTCTGTAAGCAAAGCCTCAATGGAAATAGCCGAAACATTATCATTTAATACTGATTCTATATAAATATTATTGAAAATATTTCTAAGCTCAATATCACAAATTATTCCTGAGCCTTCAAAATTTTCTGTTTTGAAATCATGCTTGTGCAGCCAGCCAGAGCTGAATTCAAGCTGGAATCCGCGGGTAAAACCATCCGGTTTTATATTATAATGCGCATCCTGGCAATTATGGAAAAGCAGAGTGCCGGCATTACAATTAAATGTTTCTTTTTTATTTATTTCCTGAAGCCGGCCCTTTATCAAATATGTGAAATACGCATTTTCGTGGTAATGCCAGTCTACTTTTTTATGAACGTACTCGTTATCAGTGAGAACAATATCTCCAAGATTTATAACCTTATTTGGTACTCCGTAATATTTACCTTTGTCTAAATATTCCACTAATCTATAAATAAATATGCATAAGATAGCAAAGAAAATATAAATGAACTCTGCTAAAATGTATCTTTACCAGATTATGAAATGGTTTGAGCCTTCGAGAAACAGAGTTTCAGGTTTTGGAGGCTCAACAGGTATGCTTGCCTGTAATTCTGAAGCGAATTTTTTAAATGACTCCATTTCATTGAGTTTCTTCTGTTCTGTTTCATGCCTGAAAACAGCTAAATGCATAAATGTTACATCATCTTCACTAATAAAAACTGAATATTTTATTCCGTCTTCATTGGCTTTCTTAAGCTCATTCATAACTCCGGCGATATTCTTTTTATTGGTATCTGTATATTCAGGTCTAACCTTGTATTGTACTCTTACTGCTTTCATTATTATTTTGCCCTCATTCTGTTGTTTCTGGGATTATGTTCCACTTCAGCAAGTCCCAATTCTTCCAGTAACGGGGGAATGTACATTCCAAACCGTCCTCTTAAACCTTTTTTTAAACCATACCAGCCGCCAACTGGATTTTTGGGAGATCTTCCCCATGCTTCTACTGTTCCTTCTTTTGCTTCTTTTTGTTCATCAGTTGAGCCGAGCTCCATCCAGTCACCGTGTTTTTTTAACATTGTATGCAGGTCTTTTATACAGTCAGCATTATAAAGCAATACTGTTTTACCGACCGTACAAACAATTACCTCTTTGCCGTCTTTTGTATCTATGTACATTTCATACTCTGACGTTCCGGGAGGTGTTTTCAGCTTCCATGGATATTCTTTTGTTCCTTTTGCTTTTGTCATAATAATTAAGTTATATTTTATTTTATTATTAATTTTTCAAGTACACCAAACATAAATTCCCAGCCTTTGGTTCTGCCGCTACTTTCAATTTTCCCGTTTATTTCCTGGTTAAGTACAAGTGTAGTTCTTGAATCTGAACCTGAAAAGCTGACTGTAATTATGCATTTACCTATATTTGAATGATCAGGATCATACATTAATGTGAAAATAAGGCGACTGAATTTTTTTATTTCTTTATATTCACCTTTGATGGTTAATACATGCTTCCCCTCTTTCAAAAATTCACATTTATAGCCACCTCCTTCAAAGGGAGATACATTAAAATTACCCGCTTCAAATCCCGGGGGACAGAACCATTTACTGAACAATTCTTCTTTTAAAAAAGCTTTAAAAAGCTCTTCTGCGCTGCATGGAAATTCTCTTTTTAAATAAATTAGCGTTTTATCTTTTATTTCTTCTTCCACGTTTAGTAATCGTTTTGATTTTTATTAACTCTGTTAGCTTGTTAAAGCTGTTATCCCATAGGCTGTGCTGAGTATTTATCCAATCCAATGCCGGCTTAATAGCATTGAAATTATAGCTGCAGTAAATAAACCGTCCTTTTTTTTCTTTAATAATAAACTGCGCTTCACTTAATATCTTAATATGTTTCGAAACTGCCGGTAAAGACATATTAAAATCTTCTGCAAGTTTTATTATATTCTGCGGCTTTTCCTTGATCCTGCTTAGTATTTCTCTACGGGTGCTGTCACCAAGTGAAGAGAATAACATATCTAATTTGACTGATTCCGACTCTTTATTCATTTTTATTTTAACAAATATAATGATTCATAAACATTTAACCAAATGGTTAAATAATAATTTTTAAATAAAAAAGCCGGCTGTTAACCGGCTTCTGATCTAATGAAAAAAAATTTAATATTAATCTGCCTTTATAAAATCAATAACAACATTGCCTTTCATATCAATAAGGGTTAGAATGTTATTTTCAATAATGAAACTGTAATAACCTTCATTTATTATTGAGAAAACATCGTTTTCAAGCTTCATATCCGGACACATCATCATAGTTGAAGCGGTTTTGCCGAAACGAAGTTTGTTGCCCTTTGATTCAAAGCTTCCAAAAAAGCTGTTGCAGCCTGCGTTGCCGCTGAAACGCTCAAGCGAAAGTGAAAGAACCATTTGGGGTGATTTTTCCTTCATGATCTTATATTCACTTATATCTTTTCCGTTCACTTTACTTATCAGCCAGTTACCGCCGAGCCTTAGATCAGCCAGGTAAGTGCCGCAGCCATTAAGCGTATCAACCTTCAGACTTTTACCGGTGCGCAGCTTAACTGTTACTTTGTAAGGAAAAACATCTCCCGCCATGTTATCTGTGCATTCCTGCTTGATTATATCAACAGAAATTTCATGTTTCGCTGTATTTCCTTGATATGTAATTACAGGTGCATCCATAACCGCTGCTTCTTTGATATTAGTAAAAGTAATTGAGCTTTCACCAAGCCTTGAATATGTCAAAGTCTTATCGTCTAAATCCAGATCTATGTTCCAGAATGGTTCATTGCCCATCCCGGTAAAATCTATTCCTTTGCTGCGTTTTGCTGCCCAGCGGTCAGTTTCCACAGGCTGCTCTTTAGTCATTCTGGTAATTTGTCCTTGTGGAACGGAATTACCTGAAGCGTCCAGAAGGTTCAATGTATTTCCGCTTAATCTGAATTTTTGTTTCATACCGGTACTTTCATCCAAAGTAAGTATGTTATCACTAAAGCTCCATTTGCCTGCTGTCTGAAATGGTTTAACATCCTTGTTGTAATAATCCATTTCATCTTTATAGGTATTATCACTAAGCAGAATAAGCTTGTAATTAATGTATTCGCAGTCAGCGCAGGGAAGCTTTCCCTGCCAAGTGCCTGCAAGCTCATTTTGATTCTGTGAATAAATATTTTCCGCTAAAATCAAAGCTGCGCAGATGGTTAAAATAATTGATCTTTTCATTTCTTTAAAAATTTTATTTAATTCTATTGTTAAACTTATGCATTTTAGCTCATGTTCCTTAATTTACAAAAGTTTACAAATCTAACTATATTAATAACAATTATTTAATATCACGTGTTACATAAATTGTTATGGGAATCATAAGGTTCAGCAAAACTGCATAAACAAATATTAACAGAATATCCGTAACATTTATTAATCCGGTGGAATATAATTTACTGTAAATATACATTGCCAGCGGAATGAAAAATATTGCACCGGTCACAAGGCCGGGATTGTAATCCCTGGTTTTGAATGCCATGAAAAAATGCATGATCCCGTTTATAAATAATACAGTAATTACTATCAGCATTGCTGTGATATTGCCGTTAAAAATTATAAATACCGCAATATTCAAGCCCCAGCCAAGAATTACGTTAACCCAGAATATTCCTTTATCAGTAAGTTTATTTTTAAAGAATCCGAAAGGATTGAATATCCTAGTGTTGAAATAATTTTTAAAACCACCGGGGTAAACATATTCTTCAAATTGGTGCAGCATTAAAAATGCCAGGTTAAGAAGTATATATTTATCTGCAAGAGCAATATTTTGTTTCCTTATAAGATATACATATGAAATAATAGAAAGCGCAATTATTAATCCTGCCTTTGCCCAGTTTTGATAAATTAAATTCATTTTTAAATCTTTAAGTATTCTTTTTATTCAGATCTATACCTTTATAAAAGCCGGTATCAATATCTTTCAGTATCTTGGTATGTAATACAATTTGTCCTGTGTGGTAGGAGTAATGTTCGGTAACATGAACTACAATCGCAACCCCGCTTTTTTGAAAGCCCTGCACACTGTATTGGGCTAAAAGCTGTTCGCGGCTCAAGCCTTCTGCCACGGCAGCAGCGTTTTTGGTGACTTCTTTCAGTTTATGAAGCAGCTCTGCTTTAGTGAAATTTTTATCAGCAGAAAATTCACCATCGCGGTCGCGAAGGTCTTTGTTATTTCCAAGCGTTGAAATTATATATTGTGTTATATTCCCGCAAAGGTGAAGGGTAAGGTTAGCAATACTGTTAGTTGAGCCGTTAGGGTGTTCCCAGATCTCCTCTTCGCTTAGTTCAGAGAAGCACTTTTCTATTCTTGAACAGTTCTGCCAAAAGTAATACACAGAGCTTTCCAGAAATTCTTTTTGTAAATTTTCCATGTTTCAAAATTAAGTGTTAATGTATTTTAATAAAAGTGAATAAGTGAACTAAAAAGAAAAACCCGCCGGTTTTTCAACTGACGGGTTCACGTTACAATTGTAATTTATAAGATCAGTGTTTCATCTGCTGCTGCCGCTTGATAAGCTCTTCATCTGAAACATCTTCTGTGTGTGTGGCTATCCACCACTGATTGCCTGAAGAATCTGCTATGCCGCAGGACCTGTCACCGTAGAATTCATCGGTGGGTTCACGAAGTGACACTCCGCCTGCATCTATAGCGCGTTTGTAATATTCATCGCAGTTATCGGTATAAATATACAGCATTGCCGGCTGAGCGGGGTAGCGTTCGCTGCCTTCGCTTAACATAATCGCATTATCGCGAATATGAATAGTTGCATGCATTATAATGCCTTTATCATCACGTGAAATGTGTGATTCTTTTGCGCCAAATACCTTCTTGCAGAAATCGATCACTTTATCGGTATCTTTGCAGACAAGAAACGGTATAACGTTTGAAAAGCCGTCAGGTATTGGTTTTACGCTCATAATGTTTTTATTTTTATTCTGCTGTTGGTGTAAATGTTGATGAAATATTTTTAATTTCAGTTTCTTTTTCTGCGGTGTAATCCTTAACTTCTGTAATGAACCTCACCATGTAAACATAATTAAATGGAGCATCAGGAAGCTTGGTGCGGAAGTAATAAATTGTCTCATCGAACTTATTATCCTTATAGTGCGCATTCTTCATATCATATTTGCCGAAATCCTGCTCGCTGTAATCGCCGCTTTTTGTCGGGATGTTTAGCGAAATGTCTTTTTCCAGGTTATAAATGAAGTCGTCAATATTCTTAACGCTGTTAAGCTTGAAGGCTAAGAGCATAATTGTCATTTTTTTATCAGGAGATTCAAATGAATAAGATATTGCGTCCTTATCTGTTGTCTCCTTCATATCCTTCATTTCCCAGCCTGCAGGCATTTTGAAACTGAATTTATAGGTAAAGTCATCAATGACTTTATCGCTTCCCTGTGAAAATGCCGCAGATGTGAATATAAAAAATAAAATAATAAGCTTCAGTAGTGATCTGTTAAACATTTTTTCTGAATAATTT